>NZ_JARXHY010000003.1:300000-530217 GCF_031127815.1 Pelagicoccus sp. SDUM812003
TCGACGAACAGCTGCGGGAGCGACATGGGATGGGGCTGGCTGAGGTTTTGGGGCGATACTAAAGAGGTTTTTGCTTGAGGGTGGGATGTGTTGAACGCGTCCGGAGGCCACGTTCCACCTGGTTAGCCTTCGATGCGGATGATGGAGACTGGGCAGTGGTCGGCAGCTTCCTTGAGGGCTTCGCGATCTTCCTCGAAGCCTTGGCCGATCTCGAAAGGATCGTCCGTATCCACAATCTGGTGCAGCTGGGCGAGCCCTTCTTCGTCCATCTTCCAGTAGTTGGGAGCGACCTCGGCGCAGAAGGCGCAGCCAATGCAGTCGCGTCGCTTGTGTTTGATGGTGAGCATCGCTGGAATAGAGATTTGAAATTTGAGATTTCAAATGCGGGCGGAGCCCGCATGGCTGAGGTGGAGGAAGAACTTGTCGTTTTGGCGGACCTTGGCGTCGACTTTGATTGAGAAGACTTGGCCGGATTTGACTTCGTCCACTGTAGTTGAATCGTCGAGACGCAACTCGGGAAGGGTGCCGGAGACCACGCCGGAGGTGTCGCCGATGATGAGGAATTCCTGGCCGGATTTGATGGGGCCGGTGGCGGTGATTTCCGCTACGCCGATTTTGGCGTAGTAGTGGGTCACGCGGCCGGCTTGGATTTTCTGGCGGGTGGACTTGTTGCCGTAGGCGGCGGACCAGCCTTGCTCGCGTCCGAGGTAGTAGCCGGAGGAGAGGCCGCGGTTGTAGACTTTCTCCAGATCCTGCTGGAGCTCAGAAACCAGCTCGGGAGTGAAGGTGGAGGCTTGAATGGCGTCGATGCCTTTGCGGTAGGCGGCGACGACGGTGGCGACGTATTCCGGGGCCCGTCCGCGGCCTTCGAGTTTCAGGGTGTGCACACCGGCTTCGAGGACTTGGTCGAGAAAGTCGATGGTGCAGATGTCGTTTGGCGACATGATGAAGTTGTTGTCCACCATCAGTTCCTTGCCGGATTCTTGATCGATGACCTTATATTCCTTGCGACAGTTTTGGGTGCAAGCCCCGCGGTTGGCGGAGGCGTTGTCGGTGTAGAGCGACATGCCGCAGCGGCCGGAGACCGCTATGCAAAGGGCGCCGTGGGCGAAGGCTTCGATTTCCACCGGACGCCCGGATGGGCCGCGTAGATCGTCGGCTTGGATCTGCTGGTGGATCTTGCGGATCATGGAGAGATTGAGCTCTCGGGCCAGCACGATGCGGTCGCAGAACTGGGCGTAGAATTTGAAGGACTGGTAGTTGGATACGGATAGCTGGGTGGAAAGGTGAACCTCCAGCCCGAGCTCGCGAGCTTTCAGGATGCAGGCCATGTCGGAGGCGATGACCGCGTCGACCTTTTGTTTGGCCGCTTCCTCCAGCAGGGCGAAGCAGAGCTTCAAGTCGTGATCGTAGAGAAGGGTATTGAGGGTGAGGTAGCCGCGGACGCCGGCATCGTGGCAGCGGGACATGATCTCCTCAAGGTCCTTGAGGTGAAAGGAGCGTCGCGAACGGGCCCGCATGTTGAGCTGGGCCAGGCCGAAGTAGACCGAGTCCGCTCCCGCGTCGATGGCGGCTTGCAGAGAGGCGTAGCAGCCGGCCGGTGCCAGTAGCTCGACGGGGCGGGGCGTCTGGGCGGCTTTGGGCTCGGAGGAGGTTTGTGGCTCGTTGGCGATGCTCTGGCTGCTCATGGTGACGATCGTTCTTTGGTTCGCTCGGAGAAAAACGGAGAGTTCTGTGTGTTTTTTTAGGAGCGAGTCAAGAAGGGGGTCGGAGAATGCGGGAAGCCCGGTCCGCTTTCGCCGGTTTTTCACCGATACTCCTTGGTGCTCTCGACCGATTGCCTGCCGTTTGCCCAAAGTTTTCACTACAACGTTGTAGTGAAAACTTTTTCCGTAGTGGGAAAATGGGTGTGCTAAGCGGTGTAGGTTTGTTCGAGCAGGCTGAGGAGCTGGGCGGCCATTTGGTTGCAGGGGGTGGGGATGCCGTGTTTTTGCCCGAGTCGGGCGATGACCCCGTTGCGGGCTTGCCATTCCATGGGTCGCTTGGCGGCGAGGTCGGCGTGCAGAGAGTTCATCGCTCCGGGCGGAGCGGCTGCGGCGGAGGCGATGACCTGTTCCGCGATGCTAGCCTCATCGAGTTCGGCTCCTTCGGCCCGGCCGACGGCGACGCATTCGGCGATGAGGGAGCGCATGATGGCGGCCGCTTCCGGTTTCGCGGCGACGTTTGCCGGCTGGTCGACGAGGGCGGAAATGGCTCCGGCGGCGTTGATGCAAAGCTTTTTCCAGGCTGCGGTGGTCCAGTCGCAGGTGATGTCGATGGTGACGGCGGGGTGATTGAAAAGCTGGGAGAATGCTTCGGCGGCTGGGACGTTGGGGGCGCTCATGAAAACGTCGCCGTGGCGAATGAACTTACCCGGAGCGGGGCGCTCGGCGGGGCAATCGATGATGACGGGCAAGGTGCGTTCGGGAGGGAAGGAAGGCTGGAGGTTGTCGAGGTGCTCGACGCCGTTTTGCACTACGGCGAGTTGTGTTTCCGGGCCGGTGAGGGCGGGCAGCCAGGCGGCTGCTTGGGGAACTTGGTAGGTTTTGGTGGCGAGGATGATCCAGTCGACGGGGGCAAGGGCGTCGGGGCTGGTGGCGATGGTGGGAGAGAAGGATTTGGTTTCGCTTTGATGGGTGATGGAGAGGCAATCGATGGGAGTGCGGACGCAGAGGGTGACTTGGTTGTCGGGATTTTCGAGCAGGAGGCTGGCGAGGGTGCCGCCGATGGCTCCAGGACCGATGAGGGCGATGGTGTGCATGGTGAGCGATGTCGGAAGGATAGGATCTTGTTGCCCACAGATGGCACGGATTTGCTCAGATTTGGTGGGACTGGACTTGCTTGGGTGTGAAAAAGCTCGGCGGGCGGGCCGAGCTTGTGGGGAGGGGGAGTGACGAAGGAGTGGTTGAATCAGCCGGGGGGCCAGGCCATTTGGCGGCCGGCGAGCAGATGGATGTGCAGATGGGGAACGGCTTCGCCGCCGTGGGGGCCGTGATTGATGACCGTTCGGAAACCGTCGGACCAGTCGAGCTTCTTGGCGAGTTGGCCGACGACCAGCATCATGTGGCCGAGCAGCTCGGCGTCGTCGGGAGTGGCTTCGCCGATGCGGGGTATGAGCTTTTTAGGAATGAGCAGAAGGTGCGTGGGGGCCTTGGGATCAATATCGTGGATGGCGATGCATTGGTCGTCCTCGTACTCGATTTTGCCCGGGATCTCGCGGTCGATGATTTTTTGGAAGATGGTTTTTTCCATGGAATTTAAAATCTGAGATTTGGTATTTCAGATCGGGTCGTAGCGTCTAGTAGATGACGAGGTTGAGGTGGCTGGAGGGGCGGGCGCGGGAGTGGCAGAAGGCGCGGGCGAAATCGATGGCGTCTTGGTACTCCTGCTTGCGGCGTGCGGTCCAGCGTTTGCCTTTGGGGCAGATGGCTTCTTTCAGTCCGGTGAGCACCAAGAGGGGGCGGCGAAAGCGGCAGGTTTTTTTGAGGGCTTCGAGGAGCTGGGCTCGCAGGGTGAGAATGGAAAAGCCTTCGGGGTCGCGGGCGGGAATGAGGCCGATGGCGAAGGCGTCCGGATCGTCCGCCATCTGATCGGCGAGCCGTTGGGCGGCAGCGAGAAAGGCGGCTGGGTCGTCTTGGCGGTCGGGAAGAGTGGCTTCGATGGATTCCTTGATCTGCCGGGCGTAGTAGAGGTCGTCCCCTATGGAGTCCGCGAAGAGGGCACAGATGATCTGTATCTTGGAGTAGTCTGTGCGGGTCGCGGGCATTTTTAGAGTGGGTGGTTGGCTGATGGTCGGGTGACGTTTTGTGGCTGCTACTCCTACAGGATTTTGGGGGTGTTGAGGTCGGAGATTTCGTCGAGGAATTCGTCGAGGTTTTTGAAGTCCTTGTAAACGGAGGCGAAGCGGATGTAGGCGATGGGGTCGATGGACTTGAGGTTTTCCATGACTTTCTCGCCGATGGCGTTGGAAGGGATTTCCATGCCGTGCTCGGCCTCGAGGGCGTCGATCATGTCCTCGACCAGGATGTTGATCTGTTCCGCGTCGACGGGTCGCTTTTGGCAAGCGCGGCGCAGCGAGTAGATGATTTTTGCTTTGTCGAAATCTTCGCGGCGTCCGTCACGCTTGGTCACGTAGAGGCACTCGCGCAGGATCTGCTCGGTGGTGGAATAGCGGTGGCCGCAATCGAGGCATTCGCGCCGTCGACGGATGGTCGAGCCGTCTTTGCTGACGCGCGAGTCGATGACCTTGTCGGCGGAGGATGCGCATCTGGGACACCGCATGTTCGTTCAGAGAGTAAGAAAGTTTTTGAGAATATCCATCCCGTTTTCAGTGGCGATGGACTCGGGATGAAATTGCACGCCCCAGATGGGAAGCTCGCGGTGGCGCAGGCCCATGATCTCGCCTTCGGCGGTTTCGGCGGTGATTTCCAGGCAGTCGGGAAAGCTCTCGCGCTCGACCAGCAGCGAGTGGTAGCGGGTGGTTTTTATGTCCTGCGGGATGCCGCGGAAGAGGTCTTCGCCATGGTGCTTGATGGGCGAGGTCTTGCCGTGCATGAGGCGATCGGCACGCACTACTTTTCCTCCGAAGTGCTGGCCGATGGACTGGTGGCCGAGGCAGACGCCGAAGATGGGAACCTTGCCTGCGAAGGCGTCGATGATGGCGATGGAGGCGCCTGCTTCGCTGGGCGAGCAGGGACCGGGGGAGATCAGCACGCGCTCGGGATTGAGAGCGAGGGCTTCTTCCGGGGTGATCTTGTCGTTTCGATAGACGCGCTGCTCGACGCCGAGGGTACCGAAGTACTGGACGAGGTTGAAGGTGAAGGAGTCGTAGTTGTCGATGACAAGCAGCATGTTGCGTGAAGTTATTCGAGGTTAAATAGATAGGTCCTCATGGGGTCAAGCTCGGCGCGGCGGGTGTGAATAAGTGGGTGGAATGGTGAATAATGAATGGTGAGTGGGGAATTGGGTTTGGAGGCGTAAGGGGTGGCGTCTTCGGTCAAATTTGGGATTGTGGGGCGAGGCGCTTGGGCTAGGGTGGCGGCGATTTTTATGAGCGAGCACTTTGAGTTGTTGAAAACGGATGAGCAGACGGACGCTCGCCGCGGTCGGTTGAAGACGTTGCATGGAACGATCGAGACGCCGATTTTCATGCCGGTGGGCACCCAGGCCACGGTGAAGGGGCTGACTCCGACGCAGATCCGTGAGGAGGTGGGCGCTCAGATCATTTTGGGAAACACCTACCATCTCAACCTGCGTCCGGGGTCGGAACTGATTCGCGAGGCGGGCGGGCTGCATCGCTTCATGGGCTGGGATGGACCGATCTTGACCGATAGCGGAGGGTTCCAGGCGTTTAGTTTGGCCAAGCTCAGCAAGCTTACGGACGAGGGCGTGGCGTTTCAGTCGCACCTCGATGGGGCGAAGGTGTTTTTGGGTCCCAAAGAGGTGATGTCCATCCAGGCCAATCTCGGCTCGGACATCGCCATGGTGATCGATGAATGTCCTCCGTATCCATGTCCCAAGGACGCGTGCGAGAAGGCCATCGAGCGCACCACGCGGTGGGCCAAGGCCTGTAAGCAGATAGCGTCCGACAACGGTTTTCTGGAGAGCGGTCACCACGTGTTCGCTATCGCTCAAGGCTCCGAATACGAAGACCTGCGTCGCCGCTCGGCGGAGGAGTTGGCGGAGCTGGATTTTCCCGGCTACGCCATCGGAGGGGTGAGCGTGGGCGAACCGGAACCGGAAATGATCAAGCAAGTGCGAGCGACGGCCCCGTTTCTGCCAGCCGACAAACCGCGCTACACCATGGGGCTGGGAACGCCGCCGCAAATGCTCAAGATGATCGCGGCGGGCGTGGACATGTTCGACTGCGTACTGCCCAGCCGGGTCGCTCGCAACGGAGCGTTTTTCACGCCGGATGGCATGATGACGGTACGCAATGCACGCTTCGCCAAGGATCTCGGCCCCTTGGTCGAAGGCATGGACAACTACACCTGCCGCAATTTCTCCCGGGCGTATCTGCGGCATCTGATCATGGCCAAGGAGATGCTCGGCTGCACGCTGCTGACGATCCACAATTTGCGCTTTTATCTCGATCTGATGAAGCAGGCTCGGGCTCACATCGAGGCGGGCGATTTCAAGAGCTGGAGCGAAGCGTGGATCGAGCGCTATAAAGCGGGCGAAAGCGAGTAGCTAGGTTTTGGTTGTATTGAGAAAGGCGCGACGGGGATGAATGAACGACTCGACTCGAAACTCCGTACCAATATGCGGCTGTCTGTGGTGGAGGGGCTCTTCGCCATGCCGATCTGCTTTTTCGCCCTGCCGGGAAACTTTCTTCTAGCCAGCCTTTCCACCGAAGCGCTCGGGTTGAACGAGGCGGTGTACGGGATCATCGCTTCGCTGCCTGCGTGGGCGAACGTGGCGCAGCTCTTCGCGTTGCCTTGGCTGTCTCGGCGCTTGTCGGCCAAGACGATCTGCTTATCCTTTTCCTGGATACACATCTTTTGTTGGACTGCGATCGGCTACAGCTTGCCGAAGATGGCGGGCGATGGGCCGTGGCATTCCCCGACACTGGTCGTTGGGCTTTTCGCGGCGGGAGCCTTGGCTTTCGCATTGGTGAACGTGAGCTGGACGTCGTGGGTGCAGGAGTGGCTGCCGAACCGCTCGAGGGGCAAATATCTAGGGCGACGAAATCGCATGCTGCAGGCGAGCACGGTCGGTTTTCTGATCGCCGCGTCGGCGTTTCTTGGATACTGGCGAGAGAGCCCTGTTTTCGGGTTTCAGATGCTGATTTTCGCAAGCGTGGCGATGCGGGCGGTTTCCATTGTATTGCAGGTGCGGATACTGCCAACCAAGTGCATCGTCGATGAGCGAGCGGTATCGTTGCGGGACCAGTTTTCCTCCATTCTAGCCAACAAGCCGCTGATGCGCTTCGTGATGTTCGGAGCGACCTTCGGTTTCACCGCGAATTTCTTCGGCCCGTTCTTCCCGGTCTTTTTCTACAAGGTGCTGGGAATGAGCGTAGATGAGGTGGCGAGGCTGGTGATCGTTTCCACCGCTACTGGGGCGATTTCCATGCCGCGCTGGGGTGCGATCTGCGATCGCTTCGGGTGCCGTCCGACTTTGCTGCTATCGTTGACGGTTTGGATGGGCGTTGGCTACGGCTATTTTCTGGTGACGCCTGATCGGGTGTGGGTGTTGTACGTCGTTTGGGCGATTGGTGGCATGGCCGGCGCTGGCTTTTTGTTCGGCACCTTCAATATGATCCTAAAGCTCATTCCCGTAGACGGAAAGACAGCGGCGATCAGTTTCAATCTGGCGGCCAGCTCGCTGGCGGCGGCGGTGGCCCCGATCCTGGGCGGACTGGTTTTCGCTTGGGTGGATCGAACGTTTGCCGATCGCTTGTACTCGTTTCACGTGATTTCCTGTATCCATCATACGCTTACGCTTCTGACTGGGACCATTCTGCTGGGCGTTGCGGAACCGAAGGCCGCGACCTTGACGCAGGCTATCGGGGCGATGCGACCGATGCGTCAGATCGGCGGTCTGCTCGGGGTGTCGTTTCTGGCCAACTACAGCTTTTTCCGCCGCAAGGAGGGGGACGAGTGAGGCCTTTCCTTGCAGTTGACAGGGGAGCGGGAATCGCAAGGGTTTGGGTGAACGTTTAATCCAACGATCGAGCGACCTAGCAAAAACGAAAATGAGAATACTCGTAACCGGAGGAGCCGGCTTCTTAGGGAGTCATTTGTGCGAACGCCTTTTGAGCGAAGGCCACGAAGTGATCTGCCTCGATAACCTCTTCACGGGGCGCAAGCGAAACATCGCCCACTTGCTCGAGAATCCGTATTTCGAATTCGTGCGGCACGACGTGATCGATTCCTTCAAGTTCGAAGTCGACCAGATCTACAATCTGGCGTGTCCGGCTTCGCCGCCGCACTACCAGTACAACGCCATCAAGACCATCAAGACCTCGGTCATGGGGGCCATCAACTGCCTGGGGCTGGCCAAGCGCGTGAGAGCCCGCGTGTTTCAGGCGTCAACCTCGGAGGTGTACGGCGACCCGCTGGTGCATCCCCAGCCGGAGAGCTACTGGGGGCACGTCAACCCCATCGGAGCGCGCTCCTGCTACGACGAAGGCAAGCGCTGCG
Source organism: Pelagicoccus sp. SDUM812003 (assembly GCF_031127815.1). Classification (NCBI taxonomy): domain Bacteria; kingdom Pseudomonadati; phylum Verrucomicrobiota; class Opitutia; order Puniceicoccales; family Pelagicoccaceae; genus Pelagicoccus; species Pelagicoccus sp. SDUM812003. Next base: position 308,184 of record NZ_JARXHY010000003.1, read on the forward strand.
CCGAAACCTTGTTTTTCGACTACCATCGCCAGAATGGCGTCGATATCCGCATCGTGCGCATCTTCAACACCTACGGACCGCGCATGCTGCCGAACGACGGTCGGGTCGTTTCCAATTTCATCGTGCAAGCCCTCAAAGGCGAGGACATCACCGTCTACGGCGACGGCTCGCAGACGCGCTCCTTCTGCTACTACAGCGATCTGATCGAAGGTTTCATACGTCTCATGAACAAGGACGAGGTCATCGGACCGATCAACATCGGCAATCCGGGCGAGTTCACCATGCTGGAGCTCGCGCAGGAGGTGCTCGGTTTGGTGGATTCGAAATCGAAGATCGTGCATCTTGATCTTCCCTCGGACGACCCGAAGCAGCGCCAGCCGGACATCTCCGAAGCCAAAGCCAAGCTCGGCTGGGAGCCGACGGTGTCTCTGCGCGAGGGGCTGAAGGAAACGATCGACTATTTTCGAAACGAAATTCAGCTCTGAACCGAACTCCCTCTGGGGCGCGAAGCGAAGACGTTCATCGCCCGCGCGCCGAACCTTTTCATTGCCAGCCTGTCCGCTTTCCTCTAGCGGGACAGGCTTTCACTTTTACCTAAGCTCCAATGCTCTCTTCAATTTTCAAGAAATTCGCAGGTCGCTCCAACAAGAAGTGGCTCAAAGCGTGCGAACCCCTCGTCGCCAAAATCAATGAGCTCGAAGTCTCCTACCAGTCGCTAAGTGACGACGAATTGAAGGCCCACACCCAAGCGTTTCGCGAGCGCGTCGACAACGGCGAGACCTTGGAGGATCTGCTCCCGGAGGCCTTCGCCACCGTTAAGAACGCCGCCCGCCGCCTGATGGGCACAACCGCCATGGTTTGCGGCCGCGAGCAGACTTGGGACATGATCCACTACGACGTGCAGCTCATCGGCGGCATGGCTCTGCATCAGGGACGCATCGCGGAAATGGCCACTGGCGAGGGTAAGACGCTGGTTTCCACCTTGCCCATCTACCTCAATGCCATGGCGAGCCGCAATGTGCAGCTGGTGACGGTCAACGAATACCTGGCTCAGCGCGACTCCGAGTGGATGGGGCATCTCTTCAAGTATTTGGGCCTGACCGTCGGGTGTATCAAAAACCAGATGCCGCCCCCGGTGAAGCGTGAGATGTACGCTTGCGACGTCACCTACGGCACCTCTTCGGAATTCGGTTTCGACTACCTGCGCGACAACGGCATGGCTCACACCAAGGAAGAGCAGGTGCAGCGCGACCATTTTTATGTGATCATCGACGAAGTGGACTCCATCCTGGTGGACGAGGCCCGCACGCCGCTGATCATCTCCGGCCCTGCCCCCATCCAGCGCGAGCAGCCCTACACCAAGATGAAGGCGGGCATCGAGCGCCTGGTGAACGCTCAGAACAAGTATTGCAACACCCTCATTTCAGAGGTGAAGGCGGATCTTGAAAAGGAGAACGCCGACCACTGGGACCTGGGACTGAAGATGCTGCAGGTGAAGCTCGGCATGCCCAAGAATAAGCAGCTGCTGCGGCTTCTGGAGCAGGGAGAGTATCGCAAGTTGCTCGACAAGACTGACTTGGAAATGCATAGCGACATGAACAAGGAGAAGCTCTTCAGCCTCAAGGAAGACCTTTTCTTTGTCATCGACGAGAAGCAGCGTTCCGCGGATCTGACCGAAAAAGGTCGCTCCGAGCTGCGTCCTGACGACCCGGACGCCTTCATGCTGCCCGATTTGGCGACTCGTTTCAGCGAGTTGGACAAGGATGACTCGCTCAGCGCTGAAGAGAAGGACGCCATCAAGCTCAAGGAGCAGGAAAAGCTCGAAGTGGTGGGCGAAGACATTCACGCCATTTCTCAGCTGCTGCGGGCCTACGCCCTTTACGAAAAGGATGTGGAATACGTGGTGCAGGAAGGAAAGGTGGTCATCGTCGACGAGAATACCGGTCGCGTGATGCCGGGACGTCGCTGGGGCGACGGGCTGCATCAAGCGGTGGAGGCCAAGGAAAACGTCACCATCGAGCGCGAGACGCGCACCTACGCCACCATCACGGTGCAAAACTATTTCCGACTCTACGATAAGCTCGCCGGCATGACCGGCACCGCCGAAACCGAGGCGACCGAGTTTCATGATATCTACAAGCTCGGCGTGGCGGTTATCCCGACCAACAAGCCCTGCATTCGCATCGACGAGAACGATGTCATCTACAAGTCCCGCCGAGAGAAGTACAACGCGGTGGTGGACGAGGTGGAAGCCGCCCATAAGAAGGGTCAGCCTGTGCTGGTGGGCACGGTGTCGGTGGAAGCTTCCGAGCTCGTCGGACGCATGCTGCGCCGCAAGAACATCCCGCACAACGTGTTGAACGCAAAGTTTCACCAGCAGGAAGCGGAGATCGTCGCCCGGGCAGGGATCAAAGGCGCCGTGACCATCGCCACCAACATGGCAGGCCGTGGTACCGACATCAAGCTGGGCGAAGGCGTGAAGGAGGTGGGCGGCTTGCTGGTGCTCGGCACCGAGCGCCACGAATCGCGTCGCATCGACCGCCAGCTGCGCGGCCGCTGCTCTCGTCAAGGCGACCCGGGCCGTTCGAAGTTCTACATCTCGCTGGAAGACGACTTGATGCGTCTTTTCGCCAATTCCGGTTTCATGGCCAAGGTGCTGCACGGCTCCATGGTCGAAGGCGAGCCGTTGGAGCACGCCTTGCTGAATCGTTCCATCGAGACCGCTCAAAAGAAGGTAGAGGAGAGCAACTACTCCGTGCGCAAGCGCCTCCTCCAGTACGACGACGTGCTGAACAAGCAGCGAGAGATCATTTATGGGATCCGCAACGACGCGCTGCATAGCGACGCCCCATTGGACGCCATCTTTGATCTGATCGAGGAAGAGGTGGCGGAGCGTTTGGAGGAAAGCGGATCGGATCTCTCCGTATTCGTGACCTGGGTGAATTCGCATTTTCCCATTGGCCTCGCTGAAGAGGACCTAGCCGGCAAGGGCTTCGAAGAGCAAAGCGGCGTCGTCCTGGACAAGATTCGGGAAGCCTACCGCATCAAGAAGACCGCGGAAAACGAGGACGCCTTGGCCCACCTCGAGCGCTTCGTGCTGCTCAGCGCCATCGATGGCCGCTGGCAGGAGCACCTGACGGAAATGGAGGACCTGCGCCGCAACGTGGGCCTGCGCAGCTACGGACAGAAGGATCCGCTCAACGAGTACAAGAACGAGGCCTACACCTACTTCGAGGAGCTCATGAAGAACGTGCGTCTTCAGGTCTGCTCGCGTCTCTTCCGCACCGCCACCAACGTGGCGGCCATCGAAAACGTGAAGATGATGCTCGCCCGCCAGGCGGTGGCCGAGGGAGGAGGCGCTGGTTCCTCGCCGTCTCTTGGCGTCTCAGCTGGGGCCAAAGCGAAGAAGGAGGTCAAGCTCCCCAAGGTCTCGGTGAAGCGAAATCTGCCAAAGGTCGGCCGAAACGATCCCTGTCCTTGCGGGAGCGGCAAGAAGTTCAAGCAGTGCTGCGGCCGATGACGCCTTAGCAGGTCGTATCGTTCCTTCCGCCGGATTTCTTCGAGGTTTTCGTCCCACTTTGCGGGATCTGCAGCGATCTGGCGCATGAGGGATTGCAGGCCGTTTTAGACGCGCGCCAAATTTCCTTTCAACCCCGTTTGCCAAACGATGGGGGATTTGCCTCCATGGCGGTGAGCAATTCCCCGATCTCGTTTGTGAAAAAGAAGCCATTTCTCCCCGAATTTGTACAAATTTCCGACTTTTGCTGTATCAGTTGTCGCAGGCTGCCGATTGGGATTCTCGAAGCTGAATTTTAGAATAAACTCGGCGAATTTGACACTTGATGCATCCGTAATCGTCTCTAGTCTCGTAACGTTTCGTATTATCTCCCCACTCATTAGAAAATCATGAACATAAAGGTGCCTTCATACTTAAAACGCTTGGCGACCTTGGCTCTTGCCTCTGCCCCGTTCGCGGGTCCGCAACTTCAGGCGGAAGAAGTCTATTCTCAGATCGTCGGAGCTATTGCGTTGGATATCCCCGCTGATTCCGACGTGGTCGTCTCATTTCCTTTCAAGCAATCATCGAGCTATGGGGGCCGCGTTCACAGCGTTTCTGGCGCCGAGCTCGATGTCGGAGACGGGGTTTCGATCCTTTCTTCTGGCGACTTCGATGCCGTCGGTGGCCAAGCGACGCACTATGTGCTCGTGGAAGACGGTAGTCTCGAGGGGCGTCACTTCGATATCGTATCCAACACCGACCAGAAGATCACCCTGGATACCTCGGAGAACCTGAGCGGCCTCGACCAGGCCATCATCACGGTTCGCGAGCATTGGACGCTTGGCGAAGCGTTCCCCAACGGGATCGGCTCCAACGCCGTCTTCGAGGCGAGCGGTCCTCAGGTTCAGTTGCTGGTGCCCGAGGAGGTGAAGGTTGGCGGCGGCTTCGACGTGGCAAGTCTCTATTACTTCTACCAAGGCGCGTGGCGAGCGGTCGGCGAAAAGCTGGATCTCGAAGCGAACGGCGCCAACTCGAACGATGACGTGATTGCCCCAGGGGCGTCGGTCATGGTGCGCAACAACAGCATGGACGACATTCGCACGTACTTCTTCGGCGAAGTGGTCACCTCCCCAATCGCCATTCCGATCGAGTCCTCCTCTTCGGACGTCGTCGACAACTACGTCAGCGTCTCTCGTCCGCTCGGATTGACTCTGGCCGAGTTCGGTCTCTCCGCTGGCGGCGCCTTCACGGCTTCCACCAGTTTGGCGGAAGTTGATCGAGGGGACCTGCTGCTGGTTTACTCCTACACCGAGAGCGGCAAGAACAAGACCGCTGACCAGTACTTTTTGTACAACAACGAGTGGTACCTCGCCGGAGGCGATGGAACGCCAGTGAGCGATACCGTCATCAAGGCAGGCCAGGGCGTGGTCATTCGAAAGAAGGCCGGCGAAGATGGCGTTAACTACTGGACAAACAACTGGAGCCTCGACTCATGAAAACTTTAGCAGCACTTACAATCGGCACAGGGCTTCTTGCCAGCTCCGCGTTCGGAGCCGTCTCATTCAATCTTTACGTTGACGCGATCGCGGAAAGCGATGGTTCGACGTTGATAAGCGATGAAGGCTTGCTCGTTCTGGTGGTAGATACCGGGAGCGATGGATTCTCTCTTCCCAGCGCAGGCAGTCTGGTGAACGGCAACGATGAGATCGTTACCTACTGGGACTTGGCGGAGGAAGGCGTGGGCGATGCCTACATTTCCTTGGCGTCGGACCTCGTTGAGTGGCAAGCTGGCTGGACTGAAGGCAGCGACCTCGCTCTTTTCTGGTTCCCCGATCTGAGCAAGGACAACATGACGCCTACTGCGGACACGGCCTATGGCGTGTTTTCGGATGCGGCTGGTTTGACTAGCGGCGATGGCTGGGAACTGCCCTCGGACGGAGAGATCATGCACCGCTTGGCGATGTTCACCACTGCGGCGACCAAGTTCTCCTCCCTCGCGTCGCTTCCAGCGGATGTTGGCGTGACCTCCTACGCGGTGAGCAATCCGCCGTCGACGACGGCACCATCGGTGCCAAGCGTCGATGTGGTCAATGGGGGTGGCAAAAGCACTTTGACCTGGACCTCCACCGGAACGACGGGTGGATACATCGTTCAGCGTAAGAAAGGCGATGGCGCCTGGGAAACGATCGGTTTCGCCTCTGCTGGTACCACCAGCTACGAGGACACCGACGTGAAGCCGGGTCGCGAATACGATTATCGTCTCTATTCCGTAGGAGCCTTCGCCGTCGCTCTGCAGGACGAGCTGCCGGTAATCACCTCCGAACGCTCCATTTTCGCTAACATCTCTTCCCGTGCCTCCGTGAACAACGATGACGGGATCCGTGCTTACGAGCTCCTCAACGTTGGCGCTCAGCTTCAGGGCAACGATCCTACCAAGCGCATCATGGCGCTGGGATTCGGTCCGTACAACAATGAGAAGAACGACCGTACCACCTGGGTGTCGGATACCTTCCTCGAGTATGAATTTGGAGGCGACATCATCGCTTACAATGACAACTGGATGCAAGATCCGGAGAACGCTGGTCAAGTTGACCCCGACGCGGAAGCGATCCTCGCTACCATGGGCGCTGTGGGAGCTCCCGTCTTCTTCCAGGACGATCCGGATAACAACTACGTTTCTCGCGACTCGGCTATTTTGGAAGATGTACCCGTCAACACACCGGTTCTGTTCAGAGCGACCTCGCTCGATGACAGTGGATTCATCGCGGTGGGACTGTTCGATGGCGAGTACGAAGCTCCCATTCATGACAATCGCATCGTGAACCTATCCACTCGTGGGTACCTCGAAGAAGACGGTATCTTCAACGGTGGTGTGATCATCACGGGAACCGTTCCCAAGGAAGTGCTCGTTGTCGCGGCGGGCCCATACCTGCGAGACGGACGTGGCGCTAACGCGAACTTCGTGCTCCAGAACCCTCAACTGCGTGTTCAGAGAACCGCGGTCCCTGGCAACCCGATCATTCTCTACAACGACCAGTGGGATGTTCAGGACGGAGTGGCAGATCCGGACAACGGATTGCTGGCAGTGGAAACGGATATGGATCGTTTGACGGCGGTTCTCGAAGCCAAGAACTTCGATACCACCCACATGAGTCTGGACGCTGCGGCCTTGCTCACGCTGGAGCCTGGAAACTACCTGTTCCGCGTTTTCGCTGAAGACGATGGAACGAGCCGACCGGATGGCTTCGCTCAGATCGCCCTTTGGGAGATCGAGATGGACTAGTTCGCTTCCTAAGAAACTCTTTTAAACAGAACGCCCGCTCCGCTTGGAGCGGGCGTTCTTTTGTGTAATCGTGTTTCGGCTGGTGGCATCTAAGAGGTCCAGCTGGAGTGACTAAGCCTCGTCTGAGGCTAGAGTGTGAGGTCTTGGGGAGGGGCGAATGCCGGCTTGCCGCTAGCGGCTCATTTGCGAATCAGTCGACAAAGCGAATAAGGGAAGCGGAGTTGACCTTAACGGGTTGTCTCTCTCCTTGGATGGACAAGGTCGATCGAAGAGCTGAGCCGCTTTCAAGGTAGATGGTGATCTCGCCTTCATCGATCTCGATCTCATAGGTGGAGCCGCTTTCATTCGCTTCGAGGCGTTGCGCGATGGGGCTGAAGAGTTCGACTTTCAACAAGGCGGGGCTCGTTCGAGGGGTACTGCTTTGGATATGGTTGGGAGCGGAGATTGTCGTTTCCAATCCGTCCGATTCGATGCGTAGCTCCACGCTGGTTGAGTAGGAAGGATTGAGCTGGGCGCTCCGGTCGTTAGTCCAGGTTGCCAGAAAGTGTTTGGAGGCTTCCTGTCGCAGCGTTTTCAAGTGCTGGTCTATGGTCGTTTTCGAAACTCGGACCCCGAATCCATCGCTTTGCGAATGCTCGCTCGAAAGAGATGTTAGAATCGCCTCGCCGACTTCCGCAGTGAAGTGGCTGGTATCGTACCAGTAGTTCCAAGCGGTCGTGTAGTTGTTGAACGCGGTGAAATCGTGGTATGGCATCTCTTCGGCAAGGGCTTGTTTGAATGATTCTACGATGCGTCGATCCCTAGCGTAGTAGGTTTTCAAATACCGAGGAGATACGAACGCGTCGAACTCGATTCCTTCGCTGCGACAGAGTTCGCGCATCTCTTTCAAAGCCGACACGGCAAAATCGATTCGCGGTATCTGATGAAGTAGGTGCAGCCCATGGGGCGGTAGCTGGCGAAGGCGTTTCTGCCAGCTCTCCTGCGAAGCGGAGGCAGGCAGCTCGACCCCTTGATTGAAGAACCGCTTTATGATCCAGTCGTATTTCTTGCGCTCTACCTCGCCTCGTAAGATGGAGAGCTCGTCGAAGGTGACCGGTTTGAAAAGATAGAATTGGTAGAACCGTATCCAGTCAGTGGTAGACAGGGGGTAGGGGTGGAAATTGTATAGCGCCTCGTCGTTTCGGAAACGATAGATATCCGCGTCGTCGATACCGACGAGGACGCGCTTTATCTGAACCCCATTGGCAAGCAGCGCCTTGAGATTGTGCAAGTGCTCGTAAGGAGCGCCGCCAGGGTAGGTGAGCTTATACCACTTGCCTCCGAGTTTCTCGTTGAGGGAATTGGTGCCAAAGCCATGGAACACCCTCGAGGAGCCGAAGATGACGCTATCGTAGTCCTCCTTGTTTTCGATCAGATGCGCGACTCTGAGGAAGGCGGCGTTCACTCTTGGATGAGGCGTCTCGATATCGTAGGCGGTGGTGTAATCCCTCTTCAGCGTTCCCCAACGATCGATCCCTAGGTTGATCGCCGGTAGGAGCGAAAGTCCGACTCCGGTGGAGAGGGCGAGGACGCAGATAAAGGTGAGAGGACGTTTCAAGGGCTCAGAAGTTGAAATAGATAAAGCTGCTTCCTTTGTTCGCTAGCATGAAGGTGATCGCGATTCCGAGCGTCAGTCCAATGACGACCGCAGCTGAAAGAAAGACGCTGGGAGAGCGACGATCTAGGTAGGCAAGTTTCGCTCCGAGCGAGTGCGAGCTTGGAAGCAGAAAGGTCAGCGCGGCGACGGCGAAGAAAGCTTCGAGAGGAATGAGCTCGGTCGTATTGGTGATGAAATTGGAATGGTAGAGGAAATAGACGGATTGGGAAGCGAGTTCGCTGTGGAAGGAAACGGAAGAGCCGGAATCCTCCAGACCGATCATTTTTGCGATCATCGTTAGAGCTGTGGCGACGTCGGGCGAGCGGAAGAAGACCCAAGTCAGACAGAGAAATCCGAATGTCAGTGGCCATGCTAGAAGGCCGGGTAGAGGCGTTTTCGCCTTTTCCCATGCTTTGTTTACAAGGACTGCCAAGCCGTGGGCGACGCCCCATATAATGAACGTCCAACCCGCTCCATGCCAAAGTCCGCTCAAAGCGAAGACGATGAGGATGTTTATCGAAGCTCGCGAGAATCCGTTTCGGTTTCCTCCCAGCGGGATGTAGAGGTACTTGAAGAACCACCGAGATAGAGTGATGTGCCAATGCTTCCAGAATTTCGAAATCGATAGCGATTTATAGGGAGAATCGAAATTGATTGGGAGATCGATATTGAAAAGCCTGGCGCTTCCGCGGGCGATGTCCGTGTATCCAGAAAAGTCGTAATAGATTTGAAAGGTGAAACCAATGGCGCAGATCCAGGCGTCTGTGGCGCTGAGGCTTAAAGCATTGTTGTATCCACTATCGACGACGAGCGAAAGGGAGTCTGCCAATACCGATTTCTTGAATAGTCCGATGCCGATCAAGGCCATCCCATGGCTCACTGAATGAAGAGTGATCCTAGCCTTTGCGAAGCCTCGAAGCTGAGGAGAAATTTCCGAATGGTGGACGATGGGACCCGCTATCAGCTGAGGAAAGAAACTGACGAACAGCGCGTAGTGCAGGAGACTTTCTTCCGCGGATCCGCTTTTGTAGGTGTCTATCAAATACGCGATTTGCTGAAAGGTGAAAAAGCTGATCGCCAGTGGGAGCACGGCCGATGCTAAGGAAAAGCTTGGCGAAGCTTGGCTCGATACGATTTGCAAAGCGAAGTCGACGTACTTGTAGAAGAACAGCGGGAGCAGGTTGGCTATGATGCCGAGGCAAAGCGCGGCCTTTCTGGATCGCGGTCCAAAATTTCCAGCTATGAAGTATTTCGCTGCGGCGAAATTGAAAAGAATCGTTCCGACCAGAAGGGCGAGGTAGGGCGGGTTCCAGTAGGCGTAGAAAACGAGGGAGGCGAGCAGGAGCCAGGAAAGGGCAAAAGTCCTTTGGGGATGACGCTTCGCTAGAACGAACCCGAAGAAGCAAATCGGGAGGAAAACGAAAAGGTAGAGCGGCGTGTTGAAAAGCATCTCGTTGCGGCGCGATCAAAGTCCCTTGGCGAAGGTGGATTCCTCTTTCAGCTCGAAGAGCGCCTGCGTTTCCCGCTCGTCCAGCTTCCGGTTCGCAGTCTCTTCCTCATGGGTGTAGTTGTATGTTGGCGACAACGGGGGAAGGTGGTAGCTGCTCAGTCTAACGTTGATCTGCTCAGGCAACTCCAGCTGCAGGGTCGACAGTATGGTTTTTATGCTGTCGCTGGGATTCTCGCAGAGGTTTTTATGAGACACCATGTGAATGTCGCCACTGCCATTCGCAAGGGCGCTTCTAACCGAGGATACGTAGCGACGGTAGCGAGCGATGAATCGGTCCAGCGGGACTTGGCGCTTCTTGTAGGAGAGGTACAGCAGTTTGGGATCCTTGTGGATCAGAAAAACCGGGCAACCAGGCGCTTTTGCCATAATCGACTCAAGCGCGTAGCAGTAGGCTGGGGTTTTATCCAGGATTTGTTGTCCGCTCTTGATTGCGGGACTGCATTGGGAAAGTCGTAGATAGAATTCGCTCCAGGAGTCGGTGTCGCACGCCCACTCTCTTTGCTCGCTCGTCAGTCCCCATTGGCCGCTCTCCAAAGGCATGCAGAGCCATTCGTAAAACGGTTTCACGCGGTGAAAGTTGCGTGGTGATTCTTCGGAAAGAAGGATGCCGCATTCGAAACCGCTATTCAAGCAGGGAGCATTCTCCTTTAGCAGGTTTGCCAAAAAGGTGGTTCCGGAGTGCTCCATTCCGGTGACGATGACGAAGGGCTGTCGCGTTTGGCTCACTTGCTCCTATTGGATCGTTCGAGGACTGTTCCGAAGCTCGATTCCCGTGGCGGCGAATCTCACCGAAACCCTATCCCCGCGTTTCAGCGTGGCCTTGTCTGGGTAGGGTTGATGAAACCCGCATTCCCCGGTGGGGTGCAGTCCCTTCGACCTGATATCTTCTCGGAGGGAGCGAGGGGTGAAGGCGCAGATGGGCTGATCGTTGATCAGCAGTTGCAGTTCGACCGGAGAGTCGGTCTTCTGGAAGGCGGCCCAGCCCGCGAATTCGCGTTCATTTGCGAGGTCTAGATAGCCGTAGTAGTTCACGGCGCTTGTATTCACCAGATAGTCCTTGGGACTGGGGCTTATCGATTCGATGGCGGCGCTTCGCATCTCCGCGCTGCAAGACGCTGCGATTCCGGAAAACGCGACCAGCTGGTCGACAAAGGCTTCCTTTTCCCTCAACGCTTTTTCATAGGAAACGAAAAGAGCAGGCGGGCTGTGCTTGGTCAGGAAGGCCAAAATCTTTTGGTAGTCGCTCAGGGCGCTTTGCATGGTTTTGAGCGTGTCGACGCCCATGGATAGCGCGTTGCGATTGGCGATAGCGAGGATGTCTCGAAAGACCACGAGGTAGATGGGATTTCGTGTTAAGCGATGAAGCTCCTCGATGGTGTCGTTGGTGGTCGGACGCTTGAATGCCCAAAGATCGTGCAGGTTGTTGTATTCGTTTATCAATGACCGGGCAGATTCGAAGTCGTGATCCTCCAGGGCTTTGCTTAGCGGGATGTCCTCGTAAATGGGAGGTCGGCTGTCCTTTCCGGTGAATATCCCCAGGGCGTTGATGGCTTTGGAGCAAAGCGAGGTGCCGCCTCTGCCTACGCCTAGGACGATCAAGGTTCGCGGACCGGAGGGAAGCGGGGTCTCGTTGCGCACGATGCCCTTGTTGATGAGGTGCTCAGTGGGTTCCATAGAGAGATGGACTCGAGATATAGCTAAAGTCTTCGCGGTCTCTGGTGAGGTTTGGATTGTAGTAGGGGTCGCGAGTGATCACCGCGGACCACTTTTGGCGCATGTAGGCGATTTCGTTTTCGAACTGACTTTTATCCTTCGCGTCGGCAGTTGGGTCGCCTCGCGATTCGGATTCTTTGTGGTAGAGCAAGGCGAATGGGGTGGCGATGACGCGTTTCCCGATCGCTCCCGTGCGCAGGCAAAAGTCGACGTCGTTGTAGGAGATAGGTAGGTTGACTTCGTCGAAACCGCCCAGGCTTCGCCAAAGATCCTTGGAGAAGACCATACATGCTCCGGTCACGGCGGAATAGCCGCTTACGAGATGAGCTCGGTGGATATGGCCGTCGTCGTCGCGATGGAGATATTTGAAGGCGTGAGCGGCGACTCCGCCGATGCCCATGATCACTCCGCCATGCTGTACATGATCATGTGGATACAAGAGCTTGGCCCCGACTACGCCGATTTCATTTCGGCAAGCGTGGCTCATCATCTCGCTTAGCCAGTTTTCGGAAATGACTTCGATGTCATTGTTGAGCAGGCAAACGTAGTCGCTTTGGCAGGTCTCGATCGTCCGATTGTTGATGCGAGAAAAATTGAAGGCGCCGTCCACGGCGACGACTCGGACATTGCTGAGCTGCACGAGATCCTTGAGGTAGTCGAGTGTTTCCGGATCTCGGCTTTCATTGTCCGCGATTAAGATTTCGTAGTTCGGATAATCGGTCTTTTGTATGATCGATTGGATACAACTTTCGAGGAGCTCCTTCCGATCGCGCGTGGGGATGATGATCGATACGGATGGAGCGGGCTTGGGAATCGGGTAGTTAACTTTCCAGTCGAAGCCATCCACGCTCTCTAGGTTCGCGGCGACTCCGACGCGTTCGAGGTGGGACTCGATCGCTCTCTTCTGGGCCGCGTTCGCGTAGTCCTTGTGATCCAGGTCGTGAGCGGTGGAGCCTTCGATGTTTCGCCAATGATATAGGATGTCGGGAATATGGAGGATTTCCGAAGGGTCGATTTTCTCGATCACTCTCAGAGCGAGGTCCCAATCCTGAGCTCCCTCGTATCCGACCCGGAACCCGCCTACGGCTTCGAAAACGTCGCGTCGATAGACGCCAAGGTGGCTGATCATGTTGCAGCCTAGGAACAGTTCGTAATTCCAGTCGCATTTGAAGTGAGGCCCGTGGCGTAGGCCGTTTTCGTCGATCTTGTCCTCGTCGGAATAGATGAGCTTGGCAGCGGGAACTTCTCTGATCGCCTCGACCAGTCGAGCCAAGGCGTGCGGAGCCAGCTCGTCGTCGTGATCGAGCAGAGCGATGTAGTCGCCGCTGGACAAGGTGAACGCCGAATTCGTGGCTTGTGAAATGTGTCCGTTGCTTTCGCGAAAGATGCAACGGATCCGTTGGTCGGTCCGCTGGTACTGCTCGATAACGGATCGTACGTGGGGAGCGTCGGAACAGTCGTCGGCGATGCAAAGTTCCCAATTCGGGTAGGCCTGTTCCAAGACGGAGTCGATGCAGCGACGTAACCATTTTTCCGCTACATTGTAGACGGGCAGCAAGATGGAGATGAGCGGGCCGTCGGCGCTTCGGTCGAAGTTGGCGAGATAGCTGGCGATCGCCTCCTGATGGCTTTGCACGAATTTGTAGTACTCCTTGTGATACGACGGGTGGCCTTCAGGAGGAAGTTTTCGCTGGTCGCTTGTTGCTGAAGCGCTCGGGCTCGGCTCGCTCCGCGGAGATGCAGTGATGGAGTTGGCCTTGCGAAAGGGATCCACGAAAGCCCGTCTGAGCGATCGTAGCGGCGAGGTGAGTTTCCAGGAGGCGGTGGATTTGATTCTCTGTACGCGCTCGCTCTGGTTCGCCAGGGATTGGCAAAGCTCGTCCACCTTTGCCTCCAGCCTTCGAATGGCGTGATTCGCGTCTCTCAGTTCATCGCTTGCGCCCGCAAGCCGCGACTCGAGGCGCTCTCGTTGAAGGCGCAGCTCCTGCAGCTCGGCTTTGAAATTCTCCTGCCGGTAGGCGACTCCTTTGCGGTCTCGGGAAGGGGCATTGAGGATCCGTTGGTAGAAGTCCAACAATTGCTGATAGTTCTTCGCGCGATCGAAGCGGTCGGCGACATAGGACCTAGCGTTTTCGCCGAGGGAGCGGGCCAGTTCGGGATCCTCGAAGATCCGTTTAGCCTGATCGGCGATTTCGCGAGGATCGCTTCGGTCGAGAAAGAGGCAGTACGGCTCGCTGGGATCGTTGTCCAGCTGGTAGATTCTTGGAAGGATGCACGGACGACCGGACGCCAGGAAGTCTGGTATCTTGCACGGGAACCGGTCCCGGTTGAACTGATTGTTCTGTCCGGGCTGGATCAATACGTCCGCGATCGCGAGGAGCTCTGGCACCTTTTCGATATTGATCGTTCCGATGTCAGTGCAGATTTCCTCGAGCGGAAAGGCGAAACTCTTTTCGAAGTCAGAACAGCTTGTGCCCGCTTTTATGATACGTGTGGGAATTCCCTCCTGGTTCAGCAGTCTGACGGCGAGGTAGAGATCGCGAATGTCAGCGCGATTGCTCGATGTAATTCCCCCTGGATACACGATGACTTTGCTCGTTTGATCCAGTCCCAGCCGTTTCTTGACGAACGATGCGTCTTCCGGTTTTCCCAGCGGTGGAAGCTTGAGAATAGGAGAAATCCATTGCATGGGTTTCGGCACCGGCACCAGATCGGCTAGAGAGGGAACGAGCACTGAAACACCATCAGCGGACGAAAGAAAGTTAAGGAATTCGATCGGATGGCAAAGTCGCTGATTCCATGGGCGATTCGGTTCGTCCAAGCTCAGTTGCTGGAGTGTGGCAAGGTCTCTTTGGTAAGCGCTCTCTAGAATCGAGACCTCATTGTCCTCAAGGTGAATGATGAGTCGAGCTGAGGGGAACCGGCTTTGGTAAACTTGGACCACGCGGCGAACGTTCTCTCGGGGCGTCCAGGCGTGAACGATGTCGGCGGGCTTGGCGTTGGGGAAAAGCTCGGCTCCATCCAGCAGCTGCTCGTAATTGTAGTGAGCGAAGAGAAAGCTGGATCGGTCCACGCCTTGCTCTTCGGGGCCCGCTTCGGTCACCACGGAGCTGGCATGTCCGTGGATACAGAGCTCGTTGGCGAACGGGACGATGTGCACCATGCTGTTCGACCGGAGGTGGCTGTAGTTGACGAAGAGAATGTTCAAGGGACTGCGAGAGTTTTGTGAAACGCGGCCGTTGCTGCGAAGCCTCTTTGGTTAGCTGACCGAAGGGGGATGTCCACCGTAATTCGCCATGTTGTAACCTGCCCGAATCGGGAAATGGGTGGACAAGGAGCGTTTGGCCGCTAGTCAAAGGTTCTTCTAGGTTGGTGGGCGCCATCCCCAGAGTAAACCACGTATCGCATGCCCCAGTTATCTATCATCATTCCAGTTTTCAACGAAGTGTCGACGCTATCGACCGTGATCGACTCCGTGAGATCGGCGAAGTTGCCCGATATCCAGATCGTAGTGGTGGACGACTTTTCGACCGATGGCACCCGCGAGCTCCTGCAGGGACCGTTGGGTGACGAGATCGATCTGGTGGTGGAGCACGTGAAAAACCGGGGCAAAGGCGCGGCGCTTCGTACCGGGATCAAGGCCGCTACCGGAGACTATGTGGTCTTTCAGGACGCCGATTTGGAATACGATCCGAAGGACTTGCTGCGCATGCTGGAGATTTTGAAGACGGGCGCGGTGGACGTGGTCTACGGATCCCGTTTTCTCAACCCGAACATCCGCCAGATCAGCCCCTTCTGGCACCGAGTGGTGAATCGAGGTCTGACGGCGTATTCAAATTTTTATACGGGGTTGAAACTCACCGACATGGAAACGTGCTACAAGATGTTTCCTCGCGAGATCCTGCAGAGCATCGAACTCACCGAAGATCGTTTTGGCGTTGAACCGGAGCTGACGGCGAAGGCGGCGGCCAAGGGACTGCGTTTTCAGGAGATCCCCATCGAATACAATCGACGAACCTTTGATGAAGGGAAGAAGATCGGGGCTCGCGACGGGGTTCGGGCCTTGTACGTGATTAGCAAATACGGATTCGTCGGATCGGACTCCTAAGCATTACCAAAGGGCGATCGAGCGCAGGCGCCGTCGATACAGGTCGGCCACACGGGTCGGCGAGCAAAGCCCGGTGATGTCCTTTTTCGCCTGCTTGCCCAGCTTCGCCGCGTAGTCGGAATCATCGATCAGGCGTCGCATATGTTTCGCCGCGTCCAGCGGGTCCGGATCCGCCCAGATCTGTCCCCCTTTGTAAGGACCGTGGCTCTTTTCCAGCGGGATGAGCTTGTAGTCGACCGGACAGCCGTTCGATTCGGTGACGAATTCCGCGGTGGCGGACCAGTTGGTCGAAATCACCGGTCTCTCCAGATACATGCTTTCCGCCACGGTCAGGCCGAAGCCTTCGGACCGATGCAGCGAGATGTAGGCGTCGCAGGCTTTCATCAATCCGTAGGTCATTTCGCGCGAGAGCGTGCGATCGATCAGGTAGTAATTGGGCACGTCCTTGAGTAGCTCAAGCAGCTCCTGGTAGGACTCCTGATTGTTGCCTTTGGAGTGGATCTTGATGACCAAGGCGGCGTCGTTCAAACGATCCGTGCCACAGAACGCCGCTTTGAAGGCTTCGATAGCTGCACGTGGGTTCTTGCGCTCCTGATAGCTGTTCAAATCATAAGCGAAGGTGTAGAGAAACTTGTCCTTGGGCAGGCCAAGCTCCTGTCGGTAGTCCCGATCTGGTATGGTAAAGTGGATACAATGGGGGACGGTCAGCACTGGAATCGGCGCTTTCATAGCGACGGCCTCACGCACGAAGTTGGAAGGCGTCCAGACTTCGTCGAAATACTGGAAGTGCTTGGTCCAATGGTCTGGGAAATCCGGCAGCTCCCACGCCCAGTAGGCGATGTTATATCTGTCCCGGCGAAAGGACTTCCCGTGATAGTGATCGATATCCGGGCTTTGCGGGGCGTCGAGGTGGAAGATGTTTACCGGATGCGGGTTCTTGTCGCTTAGCTCGTCCGCGTAGGTCTGGTCGCCTTGCGAAGCCAGGCAGTTGACCTTGAGGTTTACCAGCGAGTAGGGCAGTCCGCTTTCCTTGGCGGCTTTGGCGGCCAGGCGTGCAGATTCCCCGATGCCTAGTTCAGCCTTGAACCAGCCGACGATGTTGACGCCCAGATGAGCGTGGCGCAGCACGTACTCGGTATTGAGTGGATTCGCTCCGTCTTTGGCGAAGTTGAAAACGTCCTCGCCATTGATGTGGATACTGTGGATGGCGAAACGCTTATTCAGGCGCTGGGCTCGGAATTTCGAAAGGTGTTTCCTTACGGGTCGTGGAATGATGGATACGCTGGAAAGCTTGCGTCCCAAGTAGGCGTAGGTGTTGCTTCGCTCTACGCCGAGAAGCTTGATCTGAATCTGCGTATTGTCCTGGGCGCGGGCTGGGATGTTGTCGAATTCCAAGGAAAACGCTCCCTCGTCCACTGGAAACTTTGAGCTGATGGCGGCGTCGTTGACTTTGATGGCGATGCCGAGCCTGCCCGCTTCTTCCTTCATGATAGGGTTGGCTTCGTGGAGCTGCCCTTTGAGGGTGATGGAAGAGACGAGCGCTCCTCGCGGAATGGTCAGGGTGGCTGTCTCGCGTATCCACGCTCCGGCGACTGAGGTGGAGTCGGTGTAGAGGCCGCTGAATTCGTATCGATCTTTCAAGGGAGTGGCGTGGGTGTTGCGTTCTTCGTTTTTTATTTGTTCGTCGTTCCATCCGTCGAGGATGGATTTCCAGTGGCGCTCGTTTCGCTCTTGTTCGCAGTAGGCGTTGTAGAGGCCGGCGGGGGCGGGGCCTTTTTTCAGCATGAGAAATCGGCTCAGGGCATCGCGCAGCAGTTTGGCGTCGAGAGCTCGGGGGTGCGGGACCTGTCGAGCCTCGGCGAGGTAGCGGTCCGGCCAGGAGGAGGCTGCGAGGCTGGCGAGCTGGTCGCTCCATCGCTTCTGCAGCAAGCGGCTGTTCCACTCGTCGTTTGCATTCGGATCGCGCCGGGTGGCGCTCACATGGTGCAGCACCACGCTGCGATTCGCGACCAGAACCTTGTAGCCGAGCTTGGCCAGTCGGAGGCAGAGGTCGACATCCTCGCCCCCGTTCACAAACGCTTCGTCGAAGCCGCCGAGGCGCAGGTAGAGGTCGCGCGGAATGGCGCAGCAGGCTCCGGTGACGATTGGCGAGCGCGAGTAGGCGGGGACCCGAAAGAATCCGCGGTTTTCCTCGCGACGATGGCTGATGGTGCCTTTGGGGGAAACGAAGGTTCCAGCATGGTCGATCTCGCCGGTGGCCACGCTGCGTTGCACGTTTCCCACCATGCCGACCTTCTTGTGGCGCGAGAACGCTTCCAGCATGGGCTCCAGCCAGCCCGCTTGGAAGACGAGGTCGTTGTTGACCAGAAACAGCAGTTCCCCGCTGGCGTGCATGGCGCCGACATTGTTGGAGTGGGCGAAGCCTTGGTTGCCGGCGTTTTCCAGCACGGTGGTCCGGTCGTCCCTCAAATCTCTTAGGCCTTGGGTGGTGGCTTCGTCGCAGCCGTCGTTGACCAGCGCGATCTCGTAGTCCTGCTGCCCCACCGTTTCCCGCAGGGTCCGCAGACACTCCTGCGTCAGGTCGAGATGGTTGTAGACGGGAATAATGAAGGACAGCTTCATCCGGCGAAGGGGAGGTCGGGGCGCGGATCAATAGTGAGGCGGGCGCTCGTCTGCGGAGAATTCGTCGGAGTCGGAGCGGTTCGATTCCTCCAAGCGGTTCTCCAGGTGCACGATCTTGCGCTGCAGCTTATCGATCTCGCCGCGCATCGCGTAGATGGTCTTGTCCTGCTCCTCGAGGTGTCGCTCGAGGAAGGCGAGTTTAATTTGGAAATCTTCGTTCGATAAGTTGCTCATTTCAAATGCTTAAGAAGCGTCAAACGGCTATCGCCGCCAAACAAAAATCTTAAATGCGCCTGTTCCGAAGCCGATACTAGAATTGCGGAACCCACGCAGTTTGCAGTCCGCTTTTCCGGAATAAATTCAAATGACTCAATCGGAATCTCCAGACTTCGAGTTCGATCCTACGGACTTGGAAGTCGAGGGCGAAGACGCCCCGACTCCCGAGCAAGGGGGAGATGTGTCCGATGAGAGCGAATCGAACGAACCCGACTATTCGAGCGAAGTCTCTGAAGACAAGTCGCTTAGGGAGGATTCGAGCGAAGATGATCCATCGGACGACGAGCTGTCGGGATTTGATATCGATTCCTTGCCTGATGCGTTTTCCCCATCGGAACCATCCGCGAGCGACGACGGAGCGGATTCCTCTCGGGATCCGGCAGACAGGCCGACATCGTCCGAAACGGTCGCCAATTCCCAGACCGAGGATGAATCGGTTGGGGCGGTCGAGAAGATGCCAAAGGAGCCGCCGGAACGTTCCATGAGAGATCTTGGACCCGATGACTTGGGTGCGGACGTTTTTTCCGAAATGTTCGAAGACGAGGAGGCGGTCAGTTTCGATGACGTACTGGATGACTTGATGGAGCAGGTCGAGGCTTTCGAAGCAGGTGGCGTGATCGACATGGACGAGCAGGAGGGCGATGGCGACTCGCGAGCGTCCGAAACGCCTGACATCTTTAAGTTGGACGATCCCGACGATTCCCTGCAGCGCTCGGTCGATCCGAACGCCGAAGCCCCGTCCAGAGCGAAAAAGCCTCAAGCTCCACCGCCCGTCGAGGTCGAGCAGTCGAAGCCCCTTGCGGATACGCCTTCCCCGGACCCTCGGTCGATCGCAGCCAGCGAGCCGCCCGCGCCGTCGGAGACTTCCCAATCGTCGCCCCCTGCGGAAGCGAAGGCGGACGTCGAGCCGCCGCGACCCGTTTCCCCTGACCTCGAGATTCCAGCTGATCCGGAACTAAGCGGTCCGAAGGCCCCGCAGGCCTCGTCGCAGGTGACTCCTTCGTCCGCTCCCGCGCCTGAACCCGTCGAATCGCAGGCGGCGGAGAGCGAACCCGTTTCGCCGCGCCGCGCTACTGAAACCAAAGGCGCGACTGGCGCCGCGGCGTCGCCCCCGCCATCCCCTGACATGGAGATTCCAGCTGATCCGGTGCAGGCTGAGGAGCCTCCTGTCGAGCAGACGTCCGAGAAGGAGCCCCGCGAAGAGCAGGTTCCGGAAGAGACCGCTCAGCCTTCGGGATCTCAGGCCGACTCGCCCGATCGCGGGCAGCCGAACTCAGAACGGGCTCCGGCGGAAGGCCGCGAACGGGTTTTCTATCAGGCCGAGCCGGAAGCGCCTGCCAACGAGCAGGAAAATGACACGTCAGCGGAGGAACCGGTTTCCGAAGGAACCGAGCCTGTTGCCGAAACCCCGTCAGAGGGCCCGCTGGAGCAGGAGTCCGAAGCCGATGCGAGCGTCAAAGACGAGGAATTTCAGGTAGATCAAACTGAGGCTGTGGCCTCCGAACTCAGCGATTCACGGAGCGCGGAATTCGAGGCCGAAGCAGCGGAGACGGAGCAGGATCTGTCCGACAGCGTGGAAGCCCTTTTCGAAGAAGCCGACGAGGAACCGGTCGAGCTGGAGAACGCGGCAGCGGGTGAGGACGAGGCTCCTGAAGCCGTCGAGCAGACCAACGCGTTGGATGAAGAGGAGAGCGTCGCCTCCGAACTCGAGGAGATCGCGGAGGAAACACCCGCTTCTGAAACGCCCGATGACCCGCAATCCGAGAATCCTTCGGCAGAAGCTGAAGAGGACGAGGATGCCGATTTGTCGGATATCGAAGCGATTTTCGAGGAGGAGGATATCGAGAATCCAGATGCGGTTTCCGACGATGGGTCGGCGCCTGTCGAGCAGGAGGAAACCGAGCAAGCGGACCAGCTAGAAGCGGAGGAGGAAATCGAGCAGGACAGCGTTGCCGATGCCGCGGTGGAAGATGGATTTGGCGAGGAAGAGGACGAGGATGCCGATTTGTCGGATATCGAAGCGATCTTTGAGGATGAGGCTGAAGAAGACTCGACTCCGGAGGAGATGGTCGATGAAAGCGCTGCCGCCGCTTCTGAGGAGACGGTTTCCGACGCGGAGCAAGAGGGGAATACGGAGACGGTTTCCCAGGATGCCCAGTTGGAATCGGATGAAGAGGAAACGAGTGACCAAGGGGAAGAGCTCGATACCGAGCTGTCTGAGGATTTAGACGCCGAAGAGGAGGATCTTTCGGATATCGCGGCCGCTTTTGAGGAAGCTGAGGATGAGTCTTCGGCAGAGCCGGAGGGGGCTTCGGAAGCGCTCGATGAGGCGGAGCAGGATGACGACGAGGAGGAGATCGCTCTGCCCGACGACCAGGAACTGACTGATGAGGTTGCCGACGAGGCTCCCTCGGATCCAGCTGCTCCCGGCCTGGAGATTTTGGACGACGACGACGAAGAGGAGACGCTGGATGACGACGAGGAAGAAATCGCCGCTATGCCATCGCCCCTGGATTTGATGTCTGAGGCATCCGGAGATTCCGACGAGGACGAGCCGGAAGAGACCATCGAGGACGATGACGAGGAGGAGGCGAAGGCGGTAGCCATGCCGACGGCCGAGGATTTGCTCAAACGGGCAGGCAGCTTGCTCAATGGCGACAAGCCGATCGATGGAGCGAACGAGCTTTTGGACGACTTGGACGACGAGGAGGAGATCACTGCCATGCCGTCGCCGCAGGATCTCATGGCCGAGGCCGCCCCCGAAGGCTCCGAAGACATTTCCGACGCTCCTGAAGCTGAGGATGGCATCATCGAGGATGATGAAGAAGGACTGGTCGCCATGCCGGATCCGTCTAGCTTGATGGAGTCCGCATCGGAGGGCGAGTCGGAGCAGCAGGAGGAAAAGAAGTCTGGCGACGTCGCCGACCGAGCAGGCGATTTGCCCCCGCCGCCTCCGGCTCCGGTGGAAATCATCGATGACGATCCGTTGGACGAGGACGAGATCGCCGACTCGGAAGAGTCGGGATCGGAAATGATCGAGGACGACGAGGATCCGGAGGCGATCCTAGCGAAAGTCACCGGACAGACTATCCAAGCGGATGGCGACGAGATTGCGGATCCGTTCGACTCGGAGATTTCGATCGACGATTTCGATGATGACGGAGCTTTGGAAGACGCCCTTTCGGCGAGCGAGGACGCTGGCGAGCTGGACGCTCTGGCGAGCGACGCTGGCGAAAAGGCGCCGACCAAGGTGGTGGAGAAGGTTATCGAAATGCCCAAGCCAAGTTTGCTTTGGCGCCTAACTCACTCTTTGACGGTCGCCGCGGGTCTGGTCCTGATCGGCGCCGCCTGGTTGCTGACCTCTTGGAAGCAGGAGATCACCGAATACCTCGACGGTCGCGACCTCGATGGATCGGCGTTGATCCAGCAGATCAAGAGCATCGGAAGCCACGCTTTGGAGGAATTCGACGAAAACGGTCTCTATCGCATGCAGTGGGTGGACAGTGAAATCCGCCGCGTCGCCCACAATGAAATTCGCCTGCATGCCCTGGTGGGAGCGCAGCTTCGCGAAAACCTATACTTGCCGGTGCATGAGTCGGAGATCGACGGCAAGCAGGGCTACGATGAGGAGGAGCTCCTGAACGCTCTGACCTATGCCCAGCAGAATTTTCCCGAGCAGATCGGAAACTTCCCCGAGAAGCCTTGGCGGGCGCTCTATCGCATGTCAGCGTCGCGAAACGAAGTGCTGCCGCTGCGCATCACCTACAGCCTGACGCGCGATTCCGAGAAGTCGGATTGGGAGCTGGCGGGCATCAAGGTGAAGGGCCACAAGAAGGAGCTCGAGTGGCCGCAGGGCAAGCCGGCCTATGCCTACGGAGATCATGCCTACGACGTGGATTCGGACCAGTTCAGGCGCCTGTTGGCGAAGTACCAGGAATCCTCGAGCCAGTTCGTGGCCAGCATCGACTCCTTGAAGGGCAGCTATGAGGAAAAACTGGCCTCGCTGCAGCGAGAGAACGACAAACGGCGCGAGCGCGTGATGATGGCCCTTTCCCCCGGAAACTTTTATGACGGTCTGGCCATCGTGGGCGAGGATGCCGCGGTCTCGCAGGGCGTCACCATTGTGATCACCGAGACGCGGGAGCGTGGCTCGCTGGTGAAGGGAGTCTTTCAGGTCCGCGAGGAGGGAGGTTCCGTTTCCAAGATGTTTGTGGGTTCGGTCGATTTCGAGACCTTGCCCAGCGGTCGTGAGCAAGGCGTTCTCAACCTGCGCACAGTGGCGGTTCAGGAAGCGGAAGCGCCCGAAACCGAGGCTAGATTCTTCAAGCCGGAGAGCGTTTCCAGCATTCGCCTCAAGACGGACGGATTCCGGATCGAGGGCGATACTCGAGATTTTTCGCTGCGTTTGACGCGTCACATGTAGCTTTGGGATCGCCAGAGCGATGCGAGGCGCCTTGGTTTAGGCCCGATGAGCTCGACGTCTCTTAATCCGGAATTCTCGAAAGCATTGGATGCCAAGGTAGGCTCGGCCCGCTCCGCCAGAATGGCATGGGAGCGTGCTGCGGAGAAGGCGGTATCGGCCGGACTTTCCGAGGCCAACGCGCTGCGGCTGCTCGCTCTCTTCAGCAGTCCCCGCCACATGGAGCATCTCGTGCAAGGCGCGGCGCGGGCGGGCTCCTCTCCGGACCAGACCCTGGAAGCGTTTTTCCAGCGCGTGGACGAGCTGCCCTTTTCGGTGGAGGATTGGTTCGCCGCCTTCGAAGTCGTGCTGGCGAGGCTCATTCGAGACTCCCGCAGCGTGAAGCCCGAGGTCATCGCAGGTTACCTCAGTTGCTGCGCGGAATTTGCTGGAAACAACGAAGCAGGGCAGAGCCTGCGCGAGATCGTCAGCGAAATGATCGAGCGCTACGGTTTCGACGGATAACGCCGACTGCGGCCTTGCGTAGCGTTCGGTAGGGGAGACGGGATAGGCAGCTCAGGGCTGCGATGAGCGTTTGGGCTCACCGTGTGGCTCGGTTTTGAGGGATCGACGCGTAATCCGCTAGACAGGCTCAGAGCGAGCGGAAAGGGGCGATGCAACAGTCCATAGCCGTTGTTTCGGCCTGGAAGTCATCAACCTCAACCGCGAGTTAGCAATACCATGATCAATCGAAGCCGCCCTCTCTCCCGAATCCTTGCCGCGTTATCCATTTTCAGTTTCCTAGCAGCAGGGGCGACGCTCGCTTGCGACGAGAAGGGGGAGGACGTTGCCGTCGAGCTCGCTGACAGCGACTGCGGCAGCGCTTGCGTGATGGTTTTTGGCACAGTGGGCGAACCGTTTCATGTCGATCTGGCAGGAGGGAAACAGGCCCGCGGAGCCCAGTATGTGAGTGGTCCGAATGCCCTCGGGGAGCCTTGCGAGCTGCCCGAGGGTATCGCTTTCGACGAAACGTCCTTGTCCTTGGAGGGCGTGCCCTCGCGGCCTGGGTTTCACGAGTTCGTCCTGCTGGAAACCAAGCGCGGCATCACGACCGAACGAGTGGTGCTCATCGACATCCAAGCCCCGGTAGAGGCTCGGAGCTTGCAGAGCTACGCTTCCTATTTTCTGGGCGGCATCCGCTAGCCCATGCGAGCTCCTCTCTCGGCAGCTCGAGGATCAGGCGTTTCGCTGCACTCGAAGGCGCTTGCGCAAAGCGCCGCGACAGTGGCGTTTCGCTTCTTCCTGCAAGCGGCTTCTCATGGTATGGCGCCGAGCTCCTAGTGGAAAGGAGCTAGGGTTGCTGGGTGAAAGCGATACGATCGCGTAAAAATGAATGGCATTCATCGTTTACGTGCGACTTTTAGAAACGCGGCATGCGAAATGCTCTAGTGGATACGCACGCCTGAAGCGCTTGGTATCGGCGATAGACTATTGTCGAGGCCTTCTTGCGGAACCGCTTTTACTGATATCGATTTGTCACAGATTCTGCGCGTAAAAGAATCTCTTCACTAAATTATTAGTGGACAAATCGGTCCCGTGTATTAGTTTATTCGTTACATGGAGATTCCTTCTGGTTCTTCTAAAATAAAGCAGAACGGCGAAGTCGCCAGCCGTGTTAAGACATACGTTTTGGATACGAATGTTCTCATTCACGACCCCCACTGCCTTTATAAATTCGACGACAACAATCTGGTTATTCCCATCGAGGTTTTGGAGGAACTGGATTCTATCAAGATGGAGCAATCCTCTGAGCGAGGGCGAAACGCCCGGCGCGTGCACAGGATGCTAAGGGAGCTTCTCCCTGACTCGCGCTCCATGGCGGAGGGGGTGAAGCTCGATACGGGCGGCACGCTGACGGTTGTCATCAATAAATACCTACAAGGCGGTTCTTTCGAGCTCCCGCCTAATCTGGCCCAGTTGAGGTCGGTGCTGGACTTCGACAAGAAGGACAATCGAATCATCGCCGCGGCCCTGTTCGTGCAGGAGAATCTTCCTCCCCCGACCATTCTTGTATCCAAAGATGTGAACGTGCAGCTCAAAGCTCGAGCTGTCGGCTTGGAGGCTGAGGACTATCTCAACGACAAGGCTCCTGAGGAGCCGGAGTATCAGTCCTATCGAAGGATAGATGTATCCAAATATGAGTTACAAAGATTCGCTTCCGAAGGGGAGTTCGAGCTGGCGGAGGAAGTGGGCTCGAAGCTTTTCGTGAACGAGTACGTTCTTTTGGCCTCGGTTGAGGGCAAGACGATGCCCGCGCGCCATTATGGTGACGGTGTATTGAGAAAGTTGATATTCCCGGAGTATGTCAAGGCGCCCGGCGGAGTTCCCATCCGCCCGAGGAATCTAGAGCAGCGTTTCTTCATGGACGCCTTGCTGGACGATTCCGTGTCTTTGATTACATGCTATGGAAAGGCTGGTACCGGTAAGACCCTTCTTTCCACGGTGTGCGCCATCTATCAGACCACGGCGTCGCACGACTGCAAGTATGATGGAGTATCGATTTCTCGCCCCGTCATCGGTGTGGGCAAGGAGATCGGGTTCCTTCCGGGAACCTTGGAAGAAAAGATGAATCCTTGGTTGCAGCCCTATTACGATGCCCTCGAGGTGCTCGTGCCGGCGAACAAGCCCAAGGATCCTCAATTCGAGAACAAGCGGCAGCGTCGCAAGGGCAAGGAGAAGGAGGATGCGACGGGCCCTGCCAAGGCTCCGAAGCCATACGAGAAGCTGCTGGAAAGCGGCCTGGTGGAAATCGAGGCTCTTTGCTTCATTCGCGGCCGCTCGATCTCACGTCGTTTCTTCATCCTGGACGAAGCTCAGCAGCTCACGCCACATGAGGTGAAGACGGTGATCACTCGAATCTCCGAGGGGTCGAAGATCGTCTTGATCGGCGATCCCGCCCAGATCGATAATCCCTATGTGGATTCTCGCAGCAACGGGCTGGTCTACTGCTCGAATCGCATGAAGGGCCAGGCGATCGCCGCCCATGTGCAACTGACCAAGGGAGAGCGCTCCTTGCTTGCGGAACTCGCGGCGGATTTGCTCTAGACCGTTTCGGGCCAAAAGACGTTTTCTTTTACTCTGAAGCTCCGCAGGGCCCTGCGGGGCTTTTCCTTTGCGTCCAGCGAGAGCGCGTGGCGCTACGACTCGCGCTTGAGGCGCTGCTGGGTGCGAGCCTTGAGCTGGTTGATCGGCAGTTGGATCTTTTTGAGCACCCGCTTTTTCATACGGTCGGTGAAAAGGATGCCATTGAGGTGGTCGACTTCGTGCTGGATGCATCGCCCCAGCAGACCGTTGCATTCGATGATGTGGGGCGCTCCGTCGATGTCTTGGTATTCGCAGCGGATCCAGTCCGGGCGATCGACATCGCCTCGGATGTCGGGGAAGGAGAGGCAGCCCTCCTCGTAGGTGGTTTCCGGCGACTCGATGGGAGTCACCTTCGGGTTGCATAGGCCCATGGGCATGAAGAGCTCCATCGGGGGCGTCGCTCCGTCCAGCGTGTATTCGAAATCCGGATCCGCTCCTTGCAGGTCGACGACGCAGAACTGCAGCGCCTTTCCGATCTGCTGGGCGGCTAGGCCGATACCCTCCGCCTCGTACATGGTGTCGACCATGTCTTCGAATAGCTCGGCCAGCTCGTCGTCGAAGGAGGTGACGGGCTCGCCGCTTTGGTGGAGGACTTTTTCCCCGTATTGAACTATTTGTAGAACCATGGGTCTTCGTTTTTGACCTAGCCAACACTTGCGCCAATTCTAGTTCAATTCCTTTCTTCGCTGCCCGTTTTCATGTCTAAACAAGATAAATCCGTCAAAGCGATGCCGATAAGCGCCTGGCTGCTCGTCATTTGCGGCTGCATAGTCATCGCGTTTGGCTGGATGGTGCCGTCGCGCTTCAAGTCGGTGCCTTTCGGCGTGGTCAGGCAGGCTGGGGTGGAGGGGAGCTCCCTGGCGGATATCGCCCGCGAGCAGTTTATGGACGGAAACTTCTCGGCAGCTCGCTCGTTGGCGGAGGCGGCTAGCTCCTTAGGCGACAAGAAGGCCGCTTTGACGCTTTCGCAGGTGACGATGGAGTTGGAGGCCAGCGCGCAGCTGGCTCGCTGGGGGGCTTGGGACCCGTTTCTCGAAGCGGCGTTGGATGCGGTGCCCTTGGAGGCTTATTCCTCCGAGCCGGGCTTGCTTGGCATATTGATAGCCGAAGCCTGCCGCCAGCCCGTCGCGGCTCTGTTGGAGAATTCCCGCAATCCCTTGGTCGGCTCCTTGCTGGAGAGCGGAGCGTTTACCACCTACAAGCGTTTGTTTCCTGTATCCAGTTCTTCGGGACGCCCATTGGAGGTGACTTTGCTGGGGTTGGGCTTGCTGGCGCAAGGGGACCATTTCTCCAGCGAGTTTAGACAGGAACTGCGCGATTTGTTGATGCAGGCCAAGGCGACTGGCGATGTCGGCGCTCTGGAGGACGTCTATCTTGATAGCTTGTCTCTAATGCGGATTTTCGATTGGGGACAATTCTCGGAGGTCGCCTCGCGCCTGCGCTCCAGCCAGGACCTACAGCGCTTGCGCTATCTGCTGCACCGCCGCTCGGAGAACCAGGCCTTGGTATTCGCGATGACGCTCGCGAGCGAACGTCCGGCGGAACTGTTCGACTATTTGGAAGCTTATGGTGACGAAGGCTTCGAGCGTTTGCGCTTCGCGCTGGGGACCGGCGTGGGTGGCTACCGTCTGGCCCTGCGCGAGCAACTGCCCATCGAGCTGGCTAAGCTCGAATCGGCGGGCTCGTATGTGGAAACCCTGCAGAACGCCATGGCGCCATACAGTCTGCGGCAGCCGCGCCTGTCGTTGGCCATCAAATACGGATGCTTCTTCGTGGGCTCGTTTATCGCCCTGTTCGGCCTGAGCAGATTCGGCCAGTTCTACAAGGAACGCGCCTCGCCCGCTCTCGCCTTCACGCAACGCTTCTTCGGCGCCTCGGCCTCCGTGCTGGTGTTCGCCGTACTGAGCGAACCCTACCTCGCGAACGCTGGAGCGTTCGAGGGATACTCCTTTCGGTTTGTCATGCCCGTTCTCGCCAACGTGGATGGCGAACTTCAAGTCGTCGAAACCACTCCTACTATATCTATGGAACCAGCAACCCTACTCTCGATAGCGTTCTTCCTCCTTCTGCAGGTGCTCGTCTTTTTGATCTGCCTGCTCAAGGTGAGGGAAATCGAACGCCGCGAACTCGACCCTCTCGTGAAGCTGAAGCTGATGGAAAACGAGGAAAACCTGTTCGATAGCGGGCTTTATGTCGGCATCGCGGGCACCTGTATTTCCTTGGTCATGCAGGTTATCCATCTGGTGGAGGCGAACTTGCTCGCGGCATATTCCTCCAACCTGTTTGGCATCCTCTGCGTGGCGATCGTCAAGATTCGCTTGGTGCGTCCCTACAAGACCAAGCTGATCATGGCAGGCCAGAGCCAAATCGCTAAGCTGGTGAAGGAGTAGGGGAAAAGTAAATACGATCTCATGAATAAGACGCTACTGCTCATTCTTTGCGACTTTCTTCTACTGACGATTCTCTCCATGTGGAAGATGGAGGAGGAGGCTCCCCCTCCGAATGAAAGCTCGTCCGATAGTCCGGAGGAAGCGAGTGTGGCGGCCATGGCCATGATGGAGCAGGATCTGTTGGATACGCTGCAGTATTCGCTCGAAGAGGAGCAGGCGGAGCAGGCCTCGCTTTCTGAGGACTTGGCGGAAAAGGCGGCCGAGCTCGAACGCCAGCAGCGGGAACTGGCGGAAAGGGAAAGTCGTATCCAGAATCTGGAAAGTACGCTCACCGACGCGGAACGGCGGGAGCAAGAGCTACAGCGACAGCGCGAGCGGCTTGCCGAAGAGAAAAGCAGCTTGGAGCAAACGGTGGCCAGCGTGCAGGAAAACTACCAGCAGGTGTCTCGGCGCTTGGAGCAAACCGAGTCGGAGGCGCTGCAGAGCCAGGCTCAAGCGCGTTTGCTGCAGGAGGAGCTACAGCAGAAACTCAAGGAAATCGAATCCAAGGAGCAGGCCTTGGCCAAGACGGCTCAAGAGCTGAACTCGACCAAGCAGCAGGTGCAGGAGCTGGACATGAAGGTGAAGATGAGCCAGCAGGAGAACGCGTTTCTGCAGGAGTCGGTGACGGAGCTAAAGGGAGCGGTTGTGGAGGAGCGCTCGGAGCGGCAACGTCTCCAGGAGCAGGCAGGCGTGCTAGCTCAGGGCGTCAGCGATCTGGCGGCGAGCTCTCAGGATATCCGACAGGAGATCCGGTCCAGCTTCGAGATCAACGCGAATCAGCTTTTCAGCGATTTCGTGAACAACCAGGTGGTGGCCCAGATCGACGCGGTGAAGTATAGCCGTAACCGATACGTGAATACGAGAGATCGAGTTTCGACGGTGCTCGTTTCCGATGGCGAGCAAGTGTACGCTCTGATGCATGTGGAGAGCGGACCGTTCGATCTCGGTACCAACCCCGCATTTATTCGCTCGATGCAGCTGACGCTGAATCGAAGAGGCTCCAGCGTCACTCCGTCTCACATGAACTTTCTCGCTTTGGATCCACGCGTGGTGGCGATGCCCTTGAGCAAGTCTCAGGTGGAGAGCTTGGGCAGCAAGCCTTACCTCACGGCCCTGAACCCGTTCAAGTTCCCCGAAGCGGTGCTGGTGAACCGACAGGGCGACTACTATGGCGAGGTCGAGTTCAAGCTTGATTCCGACACGCCGGGCTTCGTGAAGATGCAAAACAAGATCTTCAGCTCCTTGTTCGGAGAATTCTCGCCCTCGACCGGTGACATCGTTCTCTCCAAGACCGGCGAGTTGCTCGGCATCATGGTGAACAAGCGCTATTGCGCTCTGGTGAACAACTTCGTGAGCGCCGCGAGGTACGAGGCTCAGGGAGCGGTGGACGAAGACGCTCTACGCAGGGTTCTGCGCATCCTCAACAACACTGTGGACTCCTTTCCTCGGGAGCTTCGTTAGCCTCGCTTTTCCCAGAGCTCGCTGAAGACGAGCCCACCCAAGGCTTCGGTCCGATGCCGTCGGATCGCCCAGGGCGTGAAGTCGACGGCGGGAAGCCAGCTCGTGGTCAGGCCAGCGGTGACGCGGAAGCTGAAATACAGGCATTTCACGAAAAATCGCTGCCAATGTCGGTGGGCTGAGAAGTCGCTATAGGCGAGAAGTCCTCCAGCGCGGGTAGCGGATCGGATCCGAGACAGAAGCGCGTCGCACTGCTCTTGCTCGAAACAGTCGAGAACGAAATGCAGGCCGACGAAGTCGAAACCGTCGGCGGGAAGGGAACTCTTCAGGACGTTTGAAGTTGCAAAGTGGATACGGTCGAGGTGATTTCGACATCGTTTGCGAGCTAGCTCGATCATCTTTTCGCTGGTATCGATGCTGGTGATACGAATGCCAGTATTGGTCTCTAGCAGAGCGTGGGAGAAGCGGCCGTCGCCGTCACCGATCAGGAGAGCCTCCTCGCAGGGACCGATTTCGGGAAGCCAGGCATGCCTCATGCGCTCAAGGGCGTCTCCGAAGTAGAAGTGCTCCAGGCTCTCGTAGGGTCTTGCGATGAGGTCGAAGGACCGTTTCATGGAACGAGTAGAAAAGGCAGTGGCGCAAGCAGGCAGATGTCCGCTAGGGCCCGCGATGCGATCGGGCCAAACGAAGAACGAAAACGATGCACGAAACCTAGCAAAAGCAGGGAGGCCAGCGCGCTGAGACCAAATGACCACTGATCGGGATGGAGGATCAGTCCGAGCGCGGCGCTGAGGGCGGTGATGGGTATGAGAAACCGGTTTGCCGGTTTCGCGTAGGAGTGGCGTTTTTCCCAGCTTCGGATGAGCAAGCAGTTGCACGCGTATAGCAGGGCCGTTGTCGCGAGAACGTGGATACTAAGCGCGTTGAAAGACCAGACATCCTTCACGAAGAGGGCCGCGCTGGCGCTAACCAGAGCGGCGACGAGGAATCCTTTGATGACGCCGTAGGCGGGGAGGGAGCGACCCTTCTGGGCGAAGGTCGTGTAGAGGAGCGCAGCGGCCACAAGGGCAGTTCCTCTGGTCCATTCGGTAGGTTCGAGACGCGCCCAGGCCAAGGCCAGCGAGAGCAGCAGGACGGCGCTCCAGACCGCGACGTAGGGCTTTGCGAAGCGACGCATATAGCGATGCTGGGCGCTGGGGGCCTGCGGATTGAGCAGGGAGTCGAACCATCGGTCGGCCGCGTATCCAAGCCACACCGACGAAAAGACTAACGCCCGGTGATGCCAGTGGATGACCCCGCCGAGGGTCTGAGCCAGCATGGCTTGCCAGACCACGGCCACCAATGGGGCGTCGAGGGAGAGGAGCGTGAGCCATTTCAGCGAAGCGAGCATGCGAGGCTACGACCATGGCCGCGGACGGGATTCGGGCAAAGAAAAAGCGCCCGTTGCCGGGCGCTTGAAGAAAGGGGGGGAGGCGGGCCGAGCCGACCTACGCTTCCTTGAAGAGATGTACGTCGCGTTGAGGGAAGGGGATGGTGATGTCTTCCTCGTCGAAGCGCAGTTTGATCTGTTCGTTGAACTTGAAGTAGAGGGGCCAGTAGTCCTCCACCTTGACCCACGGGCGAAAGGCGAAGTTGACGCTGCTGTCGGCCATTTCCAGCACGCCCACGAAAGGAGCGGGTTCGGCCAGCACTTTCGGTTCTTTGGAGATGATGTCTTCCAGCACCTGTTTCACCTTGCGAATGTCATCCCCATAGCTCACGCCGGGAACGAGATCGAGACGGCGAATGCCTTTTTTAGTATAGTTTTCGATCACTCCGCTAGTCGCCACCGAGTTTGGGATGATTTGCGTGCGGTGGTCGAGCGTCACCACGGTGGTGGTGAAAATGCCGATGTCCTCCACTACGCCCTCGGCTCCGCCGGCGACCACATAGTCGCCCACGCGAAACGGTTTGAAGAGGATGATCAGCACGCCGGCGGCGAAGTTGGACAGGGATCCTTGCAGCGCCAGGCCGACGGCCAGTCCCGCGGCGCCGATCACCGCCACCAGGGAGGTGGTTTGAATGCCGATGCGGCTGAGGGCGGCGATGATGACGAAGGTGATGAGCAAGGCGTGCACTAGACCGGTGGCGAAACCGATTAGCGACGCGTCGATCTTTCGTCCTTCCATCAGCTTGCGGAGACCGCCGGTGACGAGACCCGCCACGAAGCGCCCCACGATGAAGATGACGATCGCTGCAATGATGTTGAGTCCGTAGAGGGAGACGAGCTCCGCGGCTTTGTGGCCGATTTGTTCAAGGTCGATCCCGAGGAAGGTGGATACGACGTCTTCGCTTTCCGCAGCGCTGCTGGCTGCGGCGTCAGTTGATTCTGCCATGTTGGTCCTAGTAGAAGGTTGGAGGAGATTGGAGGAGTTCCCTTGGGAGGGAATGTCCCTAGAATCTGCTCTGCTTTTATGCTCGGCAATTCCAATTTTCTCTCGGTGGATCTTTGTAACGGAAAGCGCTGCGGGATTGGGCTGGATTTTTCGATCGCAACCGCAAGCGTAACCCCATCTCTATGGCCGCACAGACGAAATCGACCCAGCCGGACGTGCTAGTGGTGATGGCCACCCAATGGCGCGGCAGCGCCCTCGGCGTGGCAGGGGATCCGAATGCCCGCACGCCGCACCTTGACGCCTTGGCCAGGCAGAGCGTCTACCTCCGACAAGCGGTGACGCCGCATCCGTTCGGCGTTTTCGCTCGCGCCGCTTTCCTGACTGGAAAATCCTGCCCAGCCAACGGGGTGCGCGACTACTTCGATCCCCTGCCTAGCCGGAGCGAGACGCTGGCTCGCGCCTTCGCCCGGTCGGGCTACCAGAGCGCGTTTTTCGGCAAGTGGCAGCTCTATCGGCGCGATCCTGCGGCGCCCGTGGTGGGAGAGGCTCACGCCCGCATCGTGGTGCCGGAGGACTGCCGCGGAGGCTTTGACTATTGGGAAGGCTTCGAATCGGGTTTCCTGCTAAACGACCCTCTGCTTCACGGCACGGATCTCCCCGAACCGACGCGGTTTTCCGGCTACCAAAGCGACGTGCTGGTCGAGCGCATGGTTGAGTTTCTTGGCCGCCGAGACGAGGCGAAACCCTTGTTCGCCTGGCTCAGCCTCGACGCCCCGCACCCTCCTTACGCGTCGCCAGCGTCTGGGATCGATCGCTACCCCGAAGAGGGCTTGCGCCTTTTAGGCGAAACGACGCTCGACCCGGAGCAGCGAAGGATCGCATTGCGAGAGCTTTCCGGATACTACGCTCACGTCGAAGCAACCGATAGGTCGATCGCCCGATTGATCGCGACGCTCAAGGAA
Source organism: Pelagicoccus sp. SDUM812003 (assembly GCF_031127815.1). Classification (NCBI taxonomy): domain Bacteria; kingdom Pseudomonadati; phylum Verrucomicrobiota; class Opitutia; order Puniceicoccales; family Pelagicoccaceae; genus Pelagicoccus; species Pelagicoccus sp. SDUM812003. The sequence continues at coordinate 341,601 of NZ_JARXHY010000003.1, forward strand.
AGAGGCCAGTGGGAGAACACTGTGTTTGTCTTCACCTCGGCCCACGGAGACATGCATGGCTCCCACGGGCATTTTCGGAAGGGGTGGCCGCATGAGCAGTCGGTGCGAGTGCCGTTGATGGTTTCCTGGCCGCAGGCCTTGCCGGCTCGCTGCGACGACCGGACCTTGATCAGCCTCTTGGATCTGGGGCCGACCTTGTTGGGGCTGTCTGGGGCGGACTCGAGCTGGAAAGCCGAGGGGCTCGACCTGTCGGATTGCCTCAAGGGCGGCGCCGCCGGACCGATCCAGCAGGAGCTCTCCATGCCTAGCGTGCCGCCATTCGAAAAGCAATGCCCGTATCCCTGGCGAGCCCATCGCAACGAGGAGCGAACGACGGTGTTTCCCGAAGGGGCGAAGAGCTTCGTCATCCATCACCTCGACGAAGACCGCTGGGAGAACGCCGAGCTGCGGTGAGATCCGTGCCTCCTGCCGCGGCGTGGAAACCATGATCTCCCGTCCGGTTGGAGCCTCGAGAAGCAGGGCAGCCAAGCTCTAGGCAAAATGTTCCTCGGCTGTCCGTCAGTGAACCTTAGAAGAAAATAGAAATTTTTAAGAGTCTAATGGTCAGTCTCTTATGATGGTTTGGTAGCTCGTGGGCATGGCCTTTGCTCTGTGCCACGCATGATTGATGAACTCATGCAACGCGAGAACTACGTGCTAGCGAAGAAGCTGCTGGACGTTTCGCATGCGAAGCATCAGGCCCTGGCCGGCAATTTGGCCAACGTGGAGACGCCTGGCTACAAGCGGCAGGACATCTCCACCAGTTTCGAGTCGCAGCTTCGCCGTGTGGCGGCGACCAACGACGTGGAGCAGATCCGCCAGCTCGATGCGAAGATCGTCACCGATCTCAATTCCCCGAGCGTGCGTGCGGACGGCAACAACGTGCAGCTCGATCAGGAACTGCTCAAGATGAAGGAGAACGCGGTGCACTACGAATTTCTCGCGGAATACACCTCAGGTTCTCTGAGGCGCCTGCAAACCGCCATTTCCGGCCGCATATCGTAACCCTAGAAGAGGAGATACCGAGCGATGAACATAATGCCAGGACTTGAATCCACTTCCTCTGCTCTGCAGGCGGAGAAGTTGCGCATGGACATCATTGGGCAGAACATCGCCAATGCCCACACCACCTCCGGACCGGACGGCAAGCCCTACGCCCGTCAGATGGTTCAGTTCGAGTCGGAGCTGCTCAAGGTTGGGGAACGTCAGGACGGCACGCCGGCCATGCTCCAAGGGGTGAAGGTCAAGGATATCGTCTCCGACAAGACACCCGGGCAGCTGATCTACAACCCGGGCCATCCGGACGCCGATGAAAAGGGCATGGTCCGCCTCCCCAACGTCAATCTCACCCACGAGATGGTGGACCTCATCACCGCCTCCCGCTCCTACGAAGCCAATCTGCAGGTCGTTCGCACCTCCAAGCAAATGGCTCAGCAAGCCCTCAAGATCGGCAAGTAATCCTTTCTCTCATTTCCTACACCACTAGCGCCAGACTCCCATGATTGACTCAGTTTCCCACTTAGCAGCTCAGCAAGTTTTCAAGCAAAACGCCATCGAGCACGCCAAGCTAAAGAGCGTGGAATTCCCGCAAGGAGCGCCAGGGATCCAGCAGCCCAGCGAAACGAAGTCCTTCGACAATGTAGTGGGAAAATTTATACAGGAGGTCGACCAGAAGCACAAGGCCTCCGCCGCAGAGGCAAATCGAGTGCTGCTCGGCGAGACGGACAACATCCACCAGTCCATGATCGCCGCCCAGGAAGCGGGGCTTGCCTTCAATCTCATGGTGGAAGTCCGAAACAAGCTGATGAACTCCTACCAGGAGCTCATGAAGATGCCAGTGTAAGCTCCTAGCGAATACAACCCCCAATAACCTCCATGCTTACACAATTTAAGGAAATCTGGTCTTCCCTCGGCGCCAACCAGCGCATCTCTCTCATCTTGGCTGGCGGCCTCGTGGTACTCGCCATGATCGGCATGATGATCTGGGCGGCTCAGCCTGACATGCAGCTGCTCTACGGAAAGCTTTCCCCGGAGGAAGCGGGCAAGATCATCGCCAAGCTCGAGCAGAAGAGCATCCCTTTCGAAACGGGTAGCGGGGGAAACTCCATCTATGTGGAGTCGTCCCAGGTGCATCGCCTGCGCATGGAGCTGGCTACCGAAGGCATCCCGGCGGGGGGCAGCGGCCCTGGCTTCGAGCTCTTCGACGAAGGCAGCTTCGGCATCAGCGACTTCGTGCAGCGCACCAATTTTCTCCGCGCCGTGCAAGGCGAGCTCGCCCGCACCATCTCCCAGTTTGACGGAGTGGAGTCCGCTCGCGTGATGGTGGTGATGCCGGAAAACCGCCTCCTTTCCTCCCGCGAAGGGCGCGACCGCCCGACCGCATCCGTGTTTGTCAACGCTTCCGGGTCGCTGAGCTCCAGCGCCGTCAACTCCATCCGCCATCTGGTGGCCAACGCCATCCAGCGCCTCGATGTCAACGACGTGGTCGTGGTCGATAGCATGGGAACTGTATTGAGCGAATCACTACGCAGCGACGGCATCGGAAGCGGCATCAGCAACGACGTCATTCGCTACCGCAAGTCGCTCGAGTCCTATTTCACCGGCAAAGTGCAGACCATGCTCGATCGCGTGCTCGGTCCAAACCAGTCCGAAGTGCGCGTGGCGGTGGATGTCGAGACCGCTTCGGTGCAGACCACGGAAAAGATCTTCGATCCGGAGAGCCAGGTCGCTCGCAGCTTCACCACCGGCGAGGACAAGCAGATCGAGCGTGAGACCAGCGGAGAGCAGGGCGGCGCGGCAGGCGTCACCGCCAATACGCCGGCAAACGCCACCGCCCCGAACGTTTCCAATCTAAAGGAGCGCGAGGACAGCAAGAAGACGCGAACCGAAAGCTACGAGATCAACGAGCGCGTGGTCAGCAGCGTGCAAAACCCAGGCTCCATCAAGCGACTGACCGCTTCCCTTCTGGTGGCCCGTCGCATGGAGGTCAGCGGAAACGAAAGCCGCCCCGTCGAGCGCACCCCGCAAGAGCTCGAGGAGCTTCGAGACATCGTGGTGAACGCTCTCGGCATCCAGCTCGCCCCTGGCCAGAGCTCGGCAGACTTCGTCACCGTCAAGGAAATGACCTTCGCCGCGGATCCCTTCATGATCAAGGAGGAGGTTCTGGAGCAGGATGCCAACATCCAGCGTTGGATCGAGATCGGCCGCAGCGGCGTCGGCGCCATTCTCGGCATCGGGGTGATCCTCTTCTTCCTGCAGATGCTCAAGCGCCACAAGCCGGAAAAAATTTCCATCGAAGTCATGCAGCCGGAGCAAATGCTGCAAAGCCGCAAGATGGAGGACACCAGCGTGGTTACTCCGGAGATGCTCAACGAGCTCATCCGCCAGAAGCCGGCCAACATCGGTGTCTCCCTCCGCGAATGGATCGATCAGGAGGTCGCTAAAAAGTAGTCGCCATGCCAGCTCTTGAATACAAAGGAATGAATCGTATCCAGCGTTTGGCGACGTTTCTCGTCGTCATCGGACCGGAAGCGGCCGCTCATATTCTCAAGGAGTTCGACGACGAATCCATCGAGCTGATCTGTAAGGAGATGACCTCCATCAGCGCCATCGAGGAATCGACGCAAAAGGCCGCGGTGGAGGAGTTTTCCAGCTTCATCCTTTCCAGCTACGGATCGCTTTTGGGCGGACCGCTCTACACCCGCCGAGCGCTGGAAATCGCCAAGGGCGACTTCAAGGCGACCAGCATTTTGGAACGTATCGCTCCGACCAGCAACTCGGCGGAGGTGATCAAGGAAATCGAACAGATGGAGCCGCGTCAGATCTTCAACATGATCAAGACCGAGCAGGCTCAGACCATCGCCTTCGTGCTGTCCTACCTGGAACGCGACAAGGCGGGCCCGATCATTGGCATGTTCAACCAGGAGGTGCGCGAGGAGGTTATCGAGCGCTTGGGCATCATGGAGCCGACCTCGCTGGAGCTGATCAACAAGGTGGCGAACACGCTGAGCAAGAATTTGGATACCAAGCAGAAGACCACCCTCAACAAGAGCGGCGGCATTCGCATGGTGGCCGACTTGCTCAACACCTTGGAGAAGGAGGACAGCAAGCACATCCTGGCCAACATCGAGGAAAGAAATCCAAGCCTCGGAGCGGAGATTCGCAAGAAGATGTTCAGCTTCGAAGACCTGGTCCGCCTGGAGCTGCCAGACCTGCAGCGCATCATGCGCGAAGTGGATTCGGGAGATCTGATCATCGCCCTCAAGTCCGCCACCGAAGCCCTCAAGGAGGCAGTCATGGGCGCGGTTTCCAAGCGGGCCGCGGAAACCTTGGCGGAAGAACTCGAAATGATGGGCCCGGTCAAGCTGACCGAAGTCGAAGCAGCTCAGGAACGCGTGATCCAAGTGGTGCGCCGCCTGGAAGAACAGGAGGAGATCAGCCTAGATGGTGGCGGAGCAACAGTCTAAGATGCATCGATTGGTGCTCGATCAGCCGCTCGTCTCCTTGTCCATCAGCTATGATGGTCAGGAGAAAGTCGCGACCGCCCGTCACAAGGCGGAAGTCGACGCGTCCTACAAGTCTGGATACGAAGACGCGAGCTCGCAGTACAATCAGCAGATCCTCGACTTCCGTTCCGAGATCAACGCCCTGCGCGAAGGAACGTTTTCGCAGCTCGAACAGAAGTTTCAAACCATCGTCTCCGAAGCTCGCGAAGCTCTCATGACGCTGACCTACGAGTGCGTGAAGCAGACGCTCGGCGGCTTCGAGATGGTGCCGGAGGCAGTGGAGAAGATCGTTGAATCCGTAGTGGAGGAATCCGGTCTAAACGAAGAGCAGATGATCGTGCGTCTCCATTCCTCGGATATCGCTTTGCTGGAGGACCTCGAGAAGGACCTAAAAGCTCGGCACCCAGGTCTCGAGTTTGTAGCAGACGACACGCTTTCTCGCGGGGATTGCATGCTCAGCAGCCGGTTCGGAAAGATTGACGGGCTGATGTCCACCAAGCTCGAAAAGCTGCAAGGAGGGCTGACCCCATCATGAACCGCATGCTGCCAACCTGGGCCTCCGACATCGGAATGCGGGTCGGAGCCGTGGAAAGCCTCAACCATCTAGGCAAGGTCGCTCAGGTGACGGGCTTGATCATCGAGTCCGAAGGTCCGCAAGCGAGCTTGGGCGACATCTGCGAAATTTCCTCTCCAGGGGCCGCGCTGAGCGTGATGGCGGAGGTGGTCGGGTTCCGCGAGCACCGCATCCTGCTCATGCCGCTTGACGATATGGCGGGCGTGCATCCGGGATGTCATGTGAAATTGAGTACAGGGCTGAACAAGGTGCCGATGGGCAACGAGGTGCTGGGCCGCGTGCTGGATGGCATGGGCCGCCCTATCGATGGCCTCAACTCCATCCACTACCGCCAGACCAGTAGCATGAAGGGAAACGTGCCCAATCCTCTGCTACGCAAACGCATCACCGAACCGTTCAACACCGGCGTCAAATCCATCGACCTCTTCTCGCCAGTGGGCGAGGGACAGCGCATGGGCATTTTCGCCGGTTCGGGTGTGGGCAAGTCCACCTTGCTCGGCATGTTGGCCCGAGGATCCAATGCCGATGTCAACGTCATCGCCCTGGTGGGCGAGCGTGGTCGAGAGCTGCGCGAGTTCATCGAAAAGGATCTCGGACCGGAAGGCATGGCCCGCACCGTGGTGGTGGTGGCGACTTCGGATCAATCGGCGCCCTTGCGTCTGCGAGCCGCTAATCTGGCCACCAGCATCGCTGAAAACTTTCGCGACGCGGGCAAGCGGGTGCTGCTGCTCATGGATTCGGTGACTCGTTTCGCCATGGCCCAACGCGAGGTCGGCCTCGCGGTCGGGGAGCCGCCTGCCAGCCGAGGGTACACGCCATCGGTTTTCTCGACGCTGCCACGTCTGCTGGAACGCTCCGGCAACTCCGAGCACGGCTCCATCACCGCTTTCTACACCGTGCTGGTGGAGGGGGACGACTTGAACGAACCGATTTCCGATACCGTTCGCGGTATCCTCGACGGACACATCGTGCTGTCGCGGCAGCTGGCTACCGCCAACCATTTCCCGGCGGTTGACGTCCTAGAGAGTATCAGTCGTTTGAGGACGGATATCTCGTCGGAGCGGGAGCTCGAAATCGCCGCGGTCGCTCGCGACTTTCTCGCTCTGTATCGAAAGAATGAGGACATCGTGAATCTCGGAGCCTACGCCCCGGGCACCAATCCTCGCATCGATGCGGCCATCCGCGTGAACGAGCGCGTCATGTCCTATCTGAAACAGGGCCACCTAGAGATGGTCGCCCGCGATGAAAGCTACCAAACCCTGGCCAAACTGCTGAAATGAAGAAGTTTCGATTCAATCTGGAATCCCTCCTTCAGATCCGTGAATGGGAGGAGCGAAAGGCCCAGCAAGCGTTCGCTGAGGCCATCGCTCGCGTCACCGAGGCTCAACGAGCCATCGAGTCCGCTCAGGGAGAAAAGGAAAACGCCTACCTTGCCTGGCAAACCGTAGGCGATCGCCGTTTCTCGCCGGCGGAACGCATCGCTTTGCAAGCCCAGGTCGCGGAGGTCGAAGGGCGCATCGCCCAGGCCGAGCAGCGCCTGGCCGAGCTGGAGGAAGCCCGCAGGGAGACGATGGAGGCTCTGAAGGTGGCCTCGCGCAACAAGCGGGTTGTGGAGAATCTGAAGGAAAAGCGGTTGCAGGAGTATCGAGCCGAATCGCTGAAACAAGAATCGATGGAGATTGAAGACATCTTCAATGGGCGGAGGAGCGCCTAGTAGTTATCATGCAAATACTATCGAAACCATGGTTCATCGCGCTTTTAGGCCTGATCCTAGCGATCGGGACCCAACTGATTGCCCTCAAGCTTTCCTGGCAGGAGCTCTTCCCGGAGAAAAAGCACAAGGCGGTGGTGGTGACGCGTGAGGAGCCGAAAGCCTACGAGTGGGGCTTTTCGTCAGACTACATCATGCAGCTCAAAAACGAGCTGGAGAACCGTTTGCTGGCCTTGGATGCCCGCGAGCAGGATCTGGTCGCCTACGAAGGACGCTTGGCCGCCGACCGGGCGGAGATCGAAGACATCAAGAAGCAGGTCGAGCTGATGCGCGACGAATTGATGGACGGGGTGGTGAAGCTCGAGGCGGACGAGCAGGACAACCTCAAGCGTCTGGCCAAAACCTACTCCACCCTGACTCCCGACGCCGCGGTTAACATCTTTCGCGAACTCGACGACTCCACCGTGGTGAAGATCCTTTTCTTTATGAAAACCGACACCGTGGGCGCCATTCTGCAGGAGATGGCCACCGCGAACGGTGCCACCGCCGACCAGCTGCGTCGGGCGGCCAAAATTTCGGACATGCTGCGGCTGTTTACCGATAATACCAAAAACAATCTTCAACAAAACATATAATGCCAATAGAGCCATCCAGCGTATCGAAACCGGTGATACGCGAAGTTGAACAGACAGCCGGAAGCGCAGCTTACCGGAATTCGATGCAAGGAAGCTCTACCGGAGGCAAGGATCGCCACCTTAGCAGCATCTGGGAAAAAGCCATCTCCGGCGCCCAGAAGCTTTTCGGATTGGATTCGTCCAAGCCGCAGGAAACGGACGAACACGCGGATCGCGAAGACCAAAGCGAAACAACCACGCGAAGCGCCCGTCAGGAATCTCTGAATACGACGCCTGGCTTTGCGAACCACTCCTTTGGCCGATTTGGACGAAACTCGTTTTCAAGCAGCGCGTTTAGCTCTGTATCCGCAAACCAATCGCGCTACAGCGCGGAAGACGGCGCGGGCGACGATCTGTCCTTGCCCTCGTTCGAGGCCAGCGAGCAGCGCCCTCGCGAAGGCGAACGAAGCGATTTCGCGGCAGCCAAGGAGTCGCCCCAGCCCAAGGAGAAAGCGAATGCCGATACCGAGCTGGAAGACGAGGCGGACGAAGAAAGCAAGGCTGCCAAGAGCAAGCCGGTGGCTGCTCCTTTGCCGGCGATGAGCGCCAGCCGAACCCATCTTGCCCAGGCCACTCAGGCCGCCGCATCCTCCACCGTTCAGCAATCCAGTTCGGAGACGCCGGTTCCGGCCGCCGCCGATGCGAGCGCGGCTTCTGACGCGACAAAGGCGAACGTGGCCAACGCCCCAGCGGCTACCCCAAATCAATCTCCGAGCGCGACTCCGGCAGTCGCGACCGCCCAGCCGACCGCTTCCAACGCTGGTCCCGCGTCGGCCCAAGCCGCCGCCCAAGCCTCAGAGGCAAGCGCCAACGTCGTCCCGACGCCGGCCGCTTCCGCTCAGGCCCTCGCCGATGGCAGCTCCACCGCGAAAGTCGCTCGCGAGTCGACCCCCAGCCGTTCGACGTTGGACAAGCCTTTGGTGGACGCCAAGCCCATCGCCCCGGCGCCAACGGAGTCCAAGCCTGCTGCTCAAGCGTCCGTTCCTTCTGCCGCTGCTGATGCGGCTCTGAAGACCGACGCTACCGCGAAACCGGCTCCTGTTTCGGGCCAGACCGTGGATGCGGGCGCGAAGGCTGCGGATGCGAAATCGGCTAGTCTCTTGGCCGCTGATTCGCTGAGCATCGACGCCGACAAGGCGAAGGGAGCGATCTCCGCCGCCATGGAACGCGGCGCCGCCAGCACGAGACCGCAGGCTGCTCCGGCGAGCGAAACCCCATTGCAGACCGCCCAGTTCGGCCAGCCAGCGAACGCTGACGCCAAGGCCCCTGCCTCCGCATCGGCGCCTCGCGTAGGCGCCCCGACTGGTGAGGCCGCGCGTGCCGTGGAAACGAATACGACCGCAGAGACGGCCAAGGATTCCGCGACCGCCGCAGCGGACGCTTCGCGCAAGGAAGCATCGGCCCACGGAGCATCCCGGGCCGCTGCCGCTCGCGCTCATGTTTCTGAAAACGGCTTGGCGAATCGCTCTCAGACCGCTGCGGAAAACGCTGCAGCGGGAGAGGCGGCGAATGCTGCCGCTAACGCCAAAGCTCAGAGTTCTGCCGCCACCGGTTTGCGTGACGCTATTGCAGGCGCCGCCAATCGCCCTGTGGCAAACGGAAACGCCGCTCGTTCCGCCACTCCCAACGGAGCTGCGAACGCCGGCCAAGTGAATGGCGTTTCAAATGCCCAAGGGGCGACTGCCCAAGCGGCTCCGGGCGCCATGAACGTCACCCCAGGGCAGCAAGGTCAAGGACAGTCGGGCCAGCAGGGTGGATCTGACACCGCCGCCAAGCAGGAGCTCGGCGCCGCCATGAAACAGGCCGCCTCGGCCAAGGGGGGCGAAAAGCTCTCCGGCGACGATTCGCAAGCCTTTGAATTGAAGTCGAATGCGGCCGATGGCAGCAGACGAGCGGAAGCCGCGGCCAAAACCAAGCAGACGTCGTACGTCAGCAAGACCGCCGAGGAGATGAAGGAGGTGATCAGCGCCATGACCAAGAGCATCGATCGCCTGACCAGCAACAAGGCGGGCGTGATGAATCTGCGCATCAACTTCGACCAGGGCGGCAGCATGACGCTGAAGATTTCCATGGAGGGCGGTCAGGTGACCACCAACATGCAAACCGACGTGCAAGGACTGGAATCCGCGATCAAAGCCCATTGGCCTGAGCTCGCCAACGACTGGAGCCAGAAGGGCGTTCGCCTGAACATGCCTCACTTCCAGCAGGCCCCCGGCCAACAGCAGAACGGTCCCGGCGGCAGTTTCGAATCCTGGAACGACGCCAATCAGCAGCAGGATCGCCAGTACGCGTCCTTCAATTCCAACGAACGAGGAGCAAACGGCCAGTCCGGCTCCGGAAATCGATCCGCCACAGGTCGCGCCAACCCGTCCGCTGGAGCGGAAACGGAGATCGCTTCCCAGCCCGCACAGTCCGATGCGGACGAGGCGAGCGGCGAACGCGAACTGAAGACCTACGCATAGAAACCAGCTTTCAAACGACGCTTTTCGAACACGCGTACACTGTTCGAGACAAGAAGCGAGTCCCGGTTAGGGGCTCGCTTTTTTGCGTTCTGACGCCGCCCGGTCCCTAGCTCGATCGACTGCGTGAAGACGCATGGCGGAGCGCGCTCGCCTTGCAGCGGCGCAAAGCTTTCCCGGCGCCGGGGGCAAATATTGCCGTGCCCGATTAGCAGGGTAGGCGAGGAATAAAAAACGGTTTTTATAGCGTTCAAGAACAACGACTTAAGCTGCGGTGTGGTTGGATTGGCATCGCCGTTGCTTAGATGGGTCCTGTCTCGAAACAAGTACGCGTAACTCAGACAACCCAAACCGATCCAATCCCATAAATGGCCATCGAAGCGACAAGCACCGGAGCTCAAGGACTCGAGAACGTTATCACGTCGAGAGACCCGCGGTCGACCGAACAAAGAGTCGAGCAAAAGCAGCTCGGACAGGAGGACTTCTTCAAGCTCCTCACCACCCAGCTCTCCTCTCAGGACCCTCTCAAGCCGATGGAGGACACCGCTTTCATCGCCCAGATGGCGAACTTCAGCCAACTGGAAATGACTTCCCAGCTCACCTCGAGTTTCGAGAAGTTCACCAGCATCCAGCAGTTCGCCGCCGCCCAGAACTACATCGGCAAGACGGTGAGCCTTTCCACCGGCGAGGTCGGGCAGGTGACGGCGGTCGAGAATAAGGACGACCAGACGCTGCTCTTCTTTGACGGCAAGAACACCGATGGCCGCGATGTGAATACGGTCTACAAGGTCGAGGCTGGCAACGCCTCCAGCGACGGCGGATCCAACGCCGGCGGCGACGACGGCGCTTCGGACGATACCACCGCCGACGGCTAACCCAATTTCCTCCCACCCATTTCCAACTAAAAACCAATTTAAGAGAGACTAAACTATCATGGCATTCGGAGCACTCAGCAGCGGAATCAGCGCCCTCACCAGCTTTTCTAAGGGCATGGAGGTGATCGGAAACAACATCGCGAACGTGAACACGGTTTCCTTCAAATCCTCCCGTATCAAATACTCGGAAACCTTCAACCAGGTGCTGCAGCAGTCCGCGCCATCGCCAAACGGCACCGAGGGTTCCAACGTCCAGGCCTCCCAAGTCGGTCTCGGTGTGCAGGTTGAGGGTATCGTGGGCCAGTTCCACCAGGGCGGCCTCTCCGCGACCAACCAGCTCACCGACCTCGCCATCTCCGGCGAAGGCTTCTTCCTCGTCAACGATCCGCGAAACAACGATGCCGAGTACGCCACCCGCGGCGGCGACTTCCGTATCGACGACAACGGCTACCTCGTCACTTCCAGCGGCATGCGCGTCCAGGGCATGACTGGCGGATCCATCGGCTTCGAGGTGGACGTCAACGCGGACGGCGAATGGTCCTTCGTGCCGAATCTCGACTCTCAAACCGGCACCATCGATCCCTTCGAGATCGGCGACATTCGCCTCGACTACAACAAGGACGACGCCGGCGTGGTTGGTTCCCAGCACTTGGAAGGAAACATGCCTCGCGAAGCGGTCATGTTCACCAACGAACTCATTTCCCACAACGCTAACGAAGTGGCCACCTGGGGCTCCATCGGCGTTGACGACGCCACGGGCGACATGAAATTCATCTACGGCGCCGACGAGCTCTCGGCCCATCGCGTGGGCGCTTTCGTCATGAGCGAAGACGGCGGAAACATCGAAGGCGTCACCGGCTGGCACGCCTTCATGGAAAGCGCCGTGGCGGACCTGACCGCCTTGCGCAACAAGAGCGTGGAAGGCGTCAACGGCGGAGGCGTGGTCACCGACGCCGAGATCAAGCAGGCCGTGAGCAGCGACTTCTTCTACCGCATGTTCAGTGGTCAGATCGAAACCCAGAACACCGCCAACGCGGCCAACGCAGACAACGTGATCGCGGCCTACAACGCGGCCAACGGTACCACGCATACCGCCGCCGACATGCTGGCCGACGCCAGCTTGGAAACGGCCGCCCTGGCAGCTTACAACCCCTCCGAGGCCAATCTCGCCGCGGCCTACAACACCGCGAACGGCACCAGCATCACCGCCGCGGACTTCGCCACCGATCCCTCTCTTCGAGCCGGGGCCATCACCGCCTGGAACGCGGCCAATCCCGGTTCTCCCTACCTGTCGCAGATGAACGTGCGACCCATCGAGATCGACGGAAATGCCGTGCAGCACCTCTTTGTGGACAATGGCGACTTGAGCTGGGACTCGACCATCGATTTCCAAGGCACCGTCAACAACGTCGTCTCCACCTACCCGAATAGTCTGAGCGAGGCCGAGGCCCTCATCGCCCAGGTCCGGGCCGACAAGACGCCTGACCTGAGCCGCTTCGCCATCGACTCCGAAGGCAGCATCAAGTACTTCCTTTCCAACGGTGACAGCTTCGAGCGCGGACGCGTCATGCTGGTCGACTTCAACGACAAGACCGCCCTCATCCGCGAAGGCCAGAACCTCTACAGCAGCTTCGGAGCGGCCGGTCTGAAGGCGGCGGCCGACAACAACGACGGCTTGCACGTGGCGGGCCGCAACGGTCTCGGCCTCATCAAGCAGGGCGCCCTCGAGCTCTCCAACGTGGATCTCACCAACGAGTTCGCCAACATGATCACCACCCAGCGTGGCTTCCAGGCTGGCTCGCGCATCATCACCGTTTCGGACGACATCCTGCAGGAAGTCGTGAACCTGAAGCGATAGGCTTTCCCAACCAACTAACCTAGTAGTAAGTAGTAACTAACCCGCAACGACTGAGAATATGGCAGAAGAAACAGAAGCTTCAGAAGCCCCAAAACAGTCCGCGAAGGGTGGAGGAGGTAGCGGGATGCTTCCCGCCCTCCTCGTTATCGTGCTCATGCCGATAATCTCCTTTGCGATGTTTAAGTTTATGATCATCCCCATGATCAAGGCTGAGCTGCCTGAACCGGGCATGGAGCCGGAGTTGACGGCGGAGGATTTGGATATCTCCTACGACACCTCGGGCGAGGAGTACAAAGTGACCTTCGAGCCGGTGGTGACCAACGTGAAAGGCACCAGCCAGACCCGCTTCGTGCAGGTGATCTTTTCGGTCTACAGCGCCAATCCGCACCTTCAGGAAGAGGTCGACAAGAAAACCGACCGCATGAAGGACGTGGCGATCAGCGTCTTGGGCAACCTCACGCTGGCCGACTTGGAGCGACGCGAGATGAAGAACATCGTGCGCAACCAGCTCAAGCAAGGGTTCAACCACGTGCTGGGCGAGCCGCTTGTCGAGGACATCTCCTTTTCCCAATTCGTAGTTCAATAGGATTCCTGTCATGAGTGGCGAAACGGACGAGAACGGGGAACTTCTAAACCAAACCGACATCGACGCTCTCATCGCGGAGGCGATGGAGGAGCCCGAGGAGATCATCTACGATCCCGAAGGCAACAAGGTGAAGGCTCCCAAGGGCACGCGCATCGAGCCCTACGACTTCCGCAACCCCATCTTCCTCACCGAAGTGGAGCTGCGCCGCGTCCGTATCCGCCACGAGGAGTTCATCCGCTACCTGGCGGCCCGACTTTCCATCTTCCTGCGCCTGGAATACTCGCTGAAGATGTCGCGCCTCTCCACGCTGACCTACAGCAAGTTTACCGAAACCATCCCCAATCCCGCCCACGTGGTGCTCTTCAAGATCGAGCAGCTCTTCGGGGTGGGCGTCATCGACATCAACCCCCGCCTGGCCCTCACCATGGTGGACCGCATGCTAGGCGGCAAGGGCCACTCCGTGCAGGGCGAGCGCTACCTCACCGAGATCGAGACCAACCTGGTCGACGACGTGGTGGGCATCGTGCTGGAGGAATGGTGCCGCCAGTGGAAGACCGAGCAGGAGCTCGACACCTCCATCATCGGCCATGAGAGCAACGGCCGCTTCCTGGAAACCTCGCCCGCGGACGCCATCATGCTGGTGCTGTCCATGGAAGCTGGAGTGGGGGACTGCTCCGAAACCATCCAGATCGGCCTGCCCTACTACACGCTCGAGCCCATCATCAAGAAGATGCACGAGGCCAAAGAGCGCGATCTGGGGCTCGACAACTCCGGAGCCGAAAGCTCCTGGCAATCCAGTTTCAACGACATCAGCATCCCGGTGCAGGCTGAGTGGGACGGCGACAGCCTCACCACCAAGGAAGTGCTCAATCTTCGCCCCGGGGATGTCATCCGTTTTCCCAAGACAGTTTTGAAAAACACCCGCGTTCGCTTGGCCAACACCGTCCGATTCACCGGAGAGATCGGCCTGGAGAACAATCGGGTAGCCGTGAAAATTAACAAGAAGGTGGAGGAAGAATCCGAAGAATGAACATGTTGGAAGAGACAAAGGACCTTGGGCTCCTGATGGACGTGCGCGTCAAGCTGACGGTGCGTCTGGGTTCCTGCAGAATGCCCATGAAGGAAGTTATGGAGCTGACCCCCGGCTCCGTCATCCAGCTCAACCAGGAAGCCAAAGATCCTGTCGGGCTGTACGTGAACGAGAAGCTCATCGCCTACGGCGAAGTAGTGGTGGTCGAGGACAACTTCGGCATCAAGATCACCGAAATGGCCAGCGGCTAGCCGCTTGCCGAGCTCTCAGAGGAATTTGGAGAGCAACTGACTTTAGAGAAAAGGCCGCCCTGCGTTTGGGGCGGCCTTTTTTCATGCTCCCGGACCCCGAGGGCCGGATCTCCTCGATGTCCGCCCCGACCTACCCCGTAGGGAAAATTAGGAATTTGAGGACTAGACCCCAGTGGGAAACTTCTGCCTAGTCGGCAGGCGGAGGGGGAACTTAAATAAAAAAAGCACTTTTATCGCTTTGATCTACAGTGGCTTACGTTCGGTGAAAACTCGTTGGCACCTAGGTTGCTAAGTTCGAGGCGCACCAACCACCGCTTACATCCTATGTCCACTCGTACCATTCTTGCTGCCCTTTGTTTCCTCGCAGCGACCGCTTTCGATGCCCCGCTCTGGGCAGCCATCGATGCGGACCAGATCATCGAGCCGCGTCAGTCGACGGAGGCGGCCGGACAGGGGGCTCAAGACGACGAAGCGATGCAGGGGCTCTTCTCCAATGGGGACGCCTCTTTCGGAGCGATGATTTCCATCCTGGGTTACGTTCTGATCGTAGGGGCGCTCGCGGTGGCGGTTTGGTATCTCTTCAAGCGCGGCATGATCCGCAAGCCCTTCGCCAAAGGAGAGGGCAAGCTGAAGATCGCGGAAACCCGCATGCTGGGCAATCGCCAGTTCATCATGGTGGTGGAATACGAGCAGCAGAAGCTTCTGCTTGGAGTGGGTCCGGGCAAGATCGACTACCTGACCAACCTCAGCGGCGTGCCGGCGGACTTCTCGCAGCTCGATCAGATGCAGGTGAAGAACGAAGGAGGAGCTCAGTGAGCCGCCTCGGAGCAATCGTTTTGCTTTTTCTCGGCCTTTCGTGCTTCGGCGTGAACGCGGTCGCCCAGACGGCTCCCGCCGCTCCCTCGGGGCCAGGTCTGCAGCTGAGCGTGAACATGGGCGGCGAGGACTCCCAGCAAGATGTAGGGGCCGCCATTCAGGTCGTCCTCTTGATGACTCTGCTCACGCTGGGACCCTCCATTGTGGTTCTGATGACCAGCTTCACCCGCATCATCATCGTGCTGGGCTTCGTTCGCACCGCCATGGGCGTACATCAGGCGCCCTCCAATCAGATCATCGTCGGTCTGGCGTTGGTCATCACCTTCTTCATCATGCAGCCGATTCTCACCGAGGTGAACGAGAACGCCCTGCAGCCGCTGATGGCCAAGGAGATCACCACCGCGGAAGCCTTCGAAGTCGGAGCCGCTCCGCTGCGCGAGTTCATGCTCAACCAAACCAAGCTCAGCGACGTGGAGTTCTTTCTCGACCTCTCTTCCGCCGGTCCCACCGCCGCTTCCGAACTGCCCATGCGCGTAGTGGTGCCCGCCTTCGTGATGAGCGAGATCCGCACCGCGTTCCAGATGGGCTTTCTCATCTTCCTACCCTTCATCATGATCGACTTCCTGGTCGGCACCACGCTGATGGCCATGGGTATGATGATGATGCCTCCGGTGGTCATTTCCCTTCCTTTCAAGCTGCTGCTCTTCGTTCTCGTGGACGGGTGGACGCTTGTAATCAAATCCTTGGTACAAAGCTTCAACATATGAATCTCGAAACCGCTATCGAACTCTTCCGCCAGGCGGTGACCAACGCCCTTATGCTGGTGGCTCCTATCTTGATCACCACCATTGTGGTCGGTCTGGTCATCAGCCTGTTCCAATCGGTCACTAGCATCCAGGAGCAGACCCTGTCGTTCGCTCCCAAGCTCTTCGCCGTCGGCGGCGTGCTCATCGTCGGGTCGGCTTGGCTGATGCGCACCCTCATGAGCTTCACCATCGAGGTGTACCAGAAGATTCCCGAAATCGGATTCTAATACCTTTCACCGACGTATCCAAATGTTCACTATAGGAGACATACTCGTTTTCATGATGGTCCTGGCCCGAGTGCTGGGCATGTTCATGATCGCGCCCGTCTTCTCGCATAAGACCATACCAGCCATCGCCAAGGTCACTCTCGCGGCGGCCTTCGGCTTCATGGCGATGCCGCTGGTAGGGGATCTGGATACGCAACCGATATCGATTCTCGAACTGGTTGTTTGGACCGCCAAGGAGATCGCGGTCGGGCTGAGCATCGGCATCGCCATCCGCATGATCTTCTTCGTTCTGGATTTCGCGGCCCATGTCTTGACCATGCAGATCGGCTTGATGCCAGGGCCTGAGTTCGACCCGTCCAGCGCCTCCAGCCAAGGCAATCCACTGGGGACCATCATCTATTTCTTCGGATTGATGATGCTGCTCTCCGGCACCGAATACGACATCCTGCGCGCCTTCATCATGAGCTTCGAAGTCGCCCCGATCGGCTACTTCACTCCCAACAGCTTCGCCGCGGATACGCTCGTGCTCAAAACGGCCGACATCTTCAAGATCGGCGTGCTCATGAGCGCTCCGGTCATCGCGGTGAACTTCCTTATCAATCTCATTTTCGCCACCCTAGGAAAGGTGGTGCCCAAGCTGAACGTTTTCATTCTCAGCTTCTCGGTGAGAATCTTCATCGGAACGTCGGTGCTGGTGGTGACGATCGGACTGATCGCCCACTACGCGATGAACTACCTGCACGAAACCCCTGAGATGATGCTGCGCTTCATCTTCTTCAGACCGGAGGCCTAGACGACATGGCAGACGCTGACAAAGAATCGAAGACAGAGGATCCAACAGCCAAGCGCCTCAGCGAGGCCATGAAGGAGGGTAACTTCGCCAAGGCCCAGGAGATTGGCACGACCTTTACCCTGCTTGCCGCCTTGCTGGTGGTGATGCTGGTCGGGGAACGCGTGGCCTCGGGCGCCTTCGATATCAGCTCCTTGGTTTGGGGAAATCTGGGAAATATCAGCCTGCGGGCCGACAACATTGCCTTCTTCTCGAAAGAGGTCCTCATCGCTCTGGGCAAGCTCAGCGCTCCCTTTCTCATCGCAGGTTTCGTCGCCGCTGTATTGGCTGGTGGTCTACAGTCCGGCTTCCGTCTTACGCCCAAGGCCCTGAAGGTCAGCTTCAACAAGCTCAACCCCATCAACGGCGCCAAGCAGCTCGTTTCAAAGGACGTGCTGGTCAAGTTTGGCATCGACCTGCTCAAACTCGCAGCCATCGCTCTGGTGCTTTGGGTGGCCATCAAGAAGATCGTAGCGGACCCGATTTTCTACGCGGCCATCGATATCCGCCACGTCGGGGAGTTTATCACCGAAACCTTCATCTACGTTTTCATCCGTCTCACCGCTTTGGTCGGCATCATCGCCATCATCAGCTTCCTCTACCAGAAGCACAAGACCAAGGAGCAGATGAAGATGACCAAGGAGGAAGTGAAGCAGGAGCGCAAGGACCAGGACATGAGCCCCGAGGTGCGCAAGGCCCGTATGCAGATGGCCATGCGTTTGATGCAAGGGCAGATGCTGGAGGATGTTGAGACTGCCGATGTTGTAGTGACAAATCCAACACACTACGCCGTGGCCTTGAAGTACGAGCGTGGCGTGGATCAGGCTCCGGTGGTTTTGGCTAAGGGCGAAAACGCCTTCGCTCGAAGAATCAAGGAAGTCGCTGCCTCGCATGGCGTGCCCGTCGTGGAAAACAAGATGGTCGCTCGCATGCTGTACAAGGTGGCTCAGGTCGGCTCGGCCATTCCGGTCGAGATGTTCCAATCGGTAGCGGAGATTCTGGCCTTCGTCTACAAGACCCATCGTTACTATTTCCACCAGCTTAAGCGCCGCCGCGCAGAAAAGAGGGCAGCTAAATGAGTGACTCGAATGGGGTAAGTTTCAAGGGCGTCTTCTCCATGATGAAGCGCGGCGAAACCGCGGTGGTTTTCGGCCTCTTCGGCACTATCATGCTGTTGGTCCTGCCGTTGCCCGCGATCATGCTGGACATGCTGCTGGCGGCGAGCATCGGCTCCTCCTTGCTGATTCTTTTGATCATCGTCTACGTCAAGGAACCGTCAGAGTTCTCCGGCTTTCCAACGGTTTTGCTGGCGATCACCCTGTTCCGGCTGGGGCTCAACGTGGCGTCGACGCGACTTATCCTACTGGATGGATACGCGGGCAACGTGATCGAATCCTTCGGCTCCTTTGTAGTGAGAAACAACTACGTCGTGGGCACGGTGGTCTTCCTGATCCTTGTCGCCATCAACTTCATCGTCATCACCAAGGGTTCCGGCCGTATCGCGGAAGTGGCCGCTCGCTTCACCTTGGATGCCATGCCGGGAAAGCAGATGGCAATCGATGCCGAGTTGAACGCCGGTATCATCGACGAAGTCAAGGCCACCCAGCGCCGCGAAAAGGTGCAGAAGGAGGCCGACTTCTACGGTTCGATGGACGGCGCCAGCAAGTTCGTGCGAGGCGACGCCACGGCGGGTATCTTGATCACTGTGATCAACGTGCTGGGAGGTATCGCCATCGGCATGTGGCAGCAGGAGCTCGGCTTTCAGGAAGCCCTGCAGAAGTTCACCTTGCTCTCCATTGGAGACGGTCTGGTCAGCCAAATTCCGGCGCTGATCATCTCCATGGCGGCTGGTTTGCTGGTCACGCGCAACTCTGGCGAGGACGAGGATCTCGGCTCGCAAATCGGTGGGCAAGTCGCCGCGTATCCCAAGGCTTTGGGCGTGTTGGCGGCCATGCTCGCGATCTTCGGTCTTATCCCAGGCATGCCGCTGCTGCCGTTTCTCGCGATGTCGCTGCTGTGCGGCGGCGGGGCCTACGCCATGCAGCAGCTGCAGGGGAAGCGCAGGATCGCGGAAAAACAGAAAGAGCTGGAGGAGGCGAATCGAGCGAAAGCCGCTGGCCGCTCCCAAGGAGCGTCGGGCGGTGACCCGCAATCGGATTCCAAGCACCTTCCGGCTGAATTTGAAAAACTAATCGAAGTAGACGTGTTTGCTCTAGAAATCGGATTCAATCTTCTCTCATTGGCGGACAAGGCCCAAGGCGGCGATCTGCTGGAACGTGTCACCGGCGTGCGCAAGACCATCGCTGGCGAACTGGGCATCGTGGTGCCGCCCATCGCGGTGCGCGACAACATGGAGCTGGAAGGGCAGGAGTACCGCTTCCTGCTGCACAACAAGGAGATCGCTCGCGGCGAAGTGGTGACCAGTCGCTGGATGGCCATGAACGTTTCCGGCAGCGAGGTGGAGCTCAACGGCATCCCGACCAAGGAGCCGGTCTTCGGTATCGACGCGGTCTGGATCGACGAAGACGAGAAGAAGACGGCCGAGATCAATGGCTATTCCGTGGTGGACGCCGCTTCGGTTTTGATCACCCATCTCTCGGAAGCCCTCAAGAATCACGCCCACCACCTGCTGTCTCGTCAGGATGTGCAGAAGCTGGTCGACCACGTGCAGGAGTCCCACCCAGCTCTGGTGTCGGAGCTGATCCCTGATCTTGTATCCGTAGGGATAATACATCGCGTGTTGCAGAACCTTTTGAAGGAAAACGTCGGTATCCGAAATCTCACGCTGATCCTGGAGGCCATAGGCGACTTCGCTCACATTTCCAAGAATCCGGACGATCTTTCCGAATACGTGCGTCGCCGCACGGGCGAGTTCTTCGTCTCCGACTATGAAGCGGAGAAGGGCGTGTTGAAAGCGATCACCATGGATCCCCGTCTCGAGCAGATTCTTGCTACGAAGATCCAAAGAACGAATACGGACTACACGCTGTCGCTGGATCCCCAGATGGCCCAATATCTTCTACGGGAGCTAGCCATCAAGGCTAACGATCAGATCGAAAACGGCTACCTGCCCATCCTGGTGACCGCGGCCGAGATCCGTCTTCCCTTCAAGCGCTTCTTCGAGCCGTCGCTGCCGAAGCTGAACATCCTTTCCTATCAGGAGCTCCCGTCGAGCACCGAGATCAACAACCACGCGATCATCCTCTTCCCGGACTTCGCCCAGCAGAACTTGCAGAAGCAGATGAGAGCGGAAGGGGCCTCGGCCTCGGCCCAGGCAGGTCCTTTCGCCGCCGCCCAAGCGAACTAGCCGAAGTCCATAGAGTCACCGAATTTCCATGAGCCAGAATCAGCCCAGCCCAACCACACAGATAAAGCTTCTCGTGAACAGCGCCAGCGAAGCGGTGAGCGTGCTGCGTGAACGCTACGGCGACGCGGCTCGCGTGCTCTCGGTGAAGCAGGTGGAAGTCGGGGGGCTGAAGCGACTCATCAGCAAGCCGCGCCTGGAGGTCATTGTCGAAGTGCCTTCGCAGGAGAAGGCGGTTCCAGCGACCAAGCCGCAGAAAGCGTCGACCCCAGCTCCCTCCCAGCACGCCGCTCCCAAGGCCGAAACTCCCAAGCCCGCTGAGGCCAAGGAGCAGCGACCTGAGCAGGTCGGCCAGGGTGACGAGAGGTCGCATGAGGATGCTCCTCAGCCCAAAGGCAAGGCACTGGGAAACCTTTACGCCAAGCGAAACGTCCCGGAAAAGCCCGCCAGCAGCGGCTATTTTTCCGACTTCGAAGACAGCGCCCCGCCAGCGACCGAGGAGCCGCAGGCGAGCGCGGCCAGCCCTGCGGAAGCCCCGCTAGGCAGCGCCGCCAATCCGGTGAAGCGCGGAACCTTGGACGCGGTCAAGCGCGCCACCTCCATGCTGGAGTCGGTCGGCTTCGATCGTACCTTGATCGAGCGCATGCGCAGCGAGATCGATTTCAAGGATGTCGGATCCCAGTCCGCCATGGATCTCTATGCCAAGATCTGCGATTGGCTACGTAGTCGTTTTCCGAATACGAAGAACGATGCAGTCGGGACGCGACGCGCGTTTTTCGGTTGTAGTGGCGTGGGTAAGACAGCGGCGTTGAGCAAAATGCTTTCAGGCGACGTTTTCGCCAGAGGATTGACGCCGACGGTGCTCAAGGTGGATTCCGATCTGCCCAATCCCAGCGATGCGCTGGAGGTCTTTTGCGAGATCATGGGAGCCACCTTGGCCCGGTCTTTGGAAGAGGTGGAAACGGTGTCCGAAGAGTCGCCTCTCCTGATCGACATGCCAGGCTTTTCGCTCTCCAGTCAGGACTCTATCAATACATGCAGAGATACCTTAGACGAGCTTGAGGTCGATGAGCGCATCCTCGTGGTCAATGCTGCCTACGAAGCGGAATTGATTGCCGAGATGATGTCGGCAGGCGAGATGGTCGGCGCGACGCGCGTGGTCTTCACTCATCTAGAGGAAACGCGGAAGGTGGGCAAACTGTGGAAGTTTTTGTTAAACGGAAGGATCAAACCGCTTTTCTTTTGCGTAGGTCCGAATCCAGCTGGTGAATACACCATGGAACCATTCAGCTACTTGCTCGAGCGTTCGTTTCCGAATGGACGTCAACTCGCTTCGGCGGGGCGGCGCGGCAGGAGCGAGGCGGATCGGTCGGAGGCCCGGGAGGCGCCGGTTAGTCGATGAAATATATGATGTTACTTGGAGGAATGTTCGGATTCGTCGGCATGTTCGTCGTCGGTCTGGCAGTGGGAAAGCATCCGCTTTCCGCTCTGACGCAAGCGAGCGTGGGAAGCGTCGCTGGCGGGCTGCTGTTCTTCTGGGTCTCAGGAATTTGGATAAGGAATGTAAGGCAAATGCTCATGGAGAAGCGTCAGGCTGCCGTCGCGGCGGTGGCAGAAGCCGAAGAGAGAAAACGGCATGACGCTAAAGAGCGCGGATCGAAACCCGTATAAATACCCAACCAACCATGAATGATGTTAGCGTGAAGGAGAGAAAGAAGGACAGTTCAAATGGAAAGAAGGCCCGCGCCGCGAAAGCGTACGCGGCGTCGGATGCGTCCAAGCCCCCTGTCCAGCAGGCGGAGCTTTTCGAGACGTACATGCCCTTGGTGCGCTCGATTGTGGCCCGCATCAAAATCAATCTCCCCCCTCATATCGACGAGCAGGATCTGCACAGCGTCGGTATCACTGGCTTGATCAACGCTCTTAAGAAGTACGACCCTGCCCAGAAGAAGTCTTTCGGTTCCTATGCCGCCATGCGCATTCGAGGAGCCATCCTCGACGAGCTGCGCCGCATGGACTGGATGCCCCGCAACGCCCGTACCAATTTCAAGAAGCTGCGCAAGACCGTCGACGAGCTGGAGCAGCGCCTTGGCCGTCCAGCGAAGGAGGAGGAGGTCCGCAAGGAGCTCGGTCTCACCCACAAGGAGTACGAGGCCCTCATGGCGGAAACTCGTCCAGTGAGCTTCCTGCCGCTCGACAACCCGGCCTCCGCCGGCGGCGACGATGGCGAAGGGGCGGACCTCTACGAGGTGATTCCCGACGATTCGGTGGTGCCGGTGACCTCCAAGATGGAGAAGGACGAGGTGACTCGTCTGGTGGCGGAGCGCATCAACCAGTTGCCCGAGACGCCGAGAAAGGTTTTGGCCATGTATTACTTCCAGGACATGCGCCTGGCGGAAATCGCGGAAGTCTTTGGCCTGACGGAATCTCGCATCTGCCAGATCCACTCACAGGCCATCATAAGCCTTAGAAGCTACATCACCAGCGTGATGCATAAGTAATTTTCTCCACCGAGAGAGTAAAGTTATCCCGCAAGACTCCGATAGCAGAGTCCTGAAGTCATGTTTGTAATCATAGGAGGTGTAATTGTTGTCGCCGCGGCCATCGGAGCGTTTCTGATGTCCGGAGGAAGCTTGCTGCTCCTGTGGCACCCTGCGGAAATCATCGCCATCGGCGGGATCACGGTTGGGGTGGCGATCATCAGCGCTCCGAAGGATGTGCTTATCCATACCATTCATGCGGTGCTGGGCACCTTGAAGGGAAACGGTCCCGGCAAGGATGACTACCTCGATCTGATGAAGATCATGTACGAGCTCTTCATGCTCGGCCGCCGAAACGGACTGCTGGCTCTGGACGAGCACGTGAGCTCCCCCGAATCGAGCTCCATCTTCCAGAACTACCCCAAGTTTCTGGCCGACAAGGACAAGGTGACCTTTCTCTGCTCGGCCCTGCGGCCCATCATCGACGGCAAGATCAAGCCCGACCAGCTCGAGCCGCTGCTCAAGGCGGAAATCGATGCCAAGAAGCAGGCGGCCCATGGCCCCATCAACGTGCTCCACCTGTTGGGCGACTCCCTCCCTGGAATCGGGATCGTGGCGGCGGTTATGGGTATCATCCTGACCATGAGCTTCCTTGACCAAGGGGTGATGGTGATCGGTGGCAAGATTTCCGCGGCTCTCTCGGGTACCTTCCTGGGGATCTTCGCAGCGTACGGATTTATTAACCCGCTCTGCAACATCATCGAGTTCGGAAACGAAGCCGAAGAGGCCTACTACATTTGCATGTCCCGCTCCATCGGTGCCTTCGCTCGCGGACTGGCCCCCATCATGGCGGTCGAGCTCGCTCGTCGCAGCCTCGAGGCGAGCCTAGTGCCGAGCGCGGATGATTTGGAAAACATCCTCAAGTCGTCGACCTCCTAGTTGGAATCGAGCGTATGAAGCAGCTTGGCACACACCACGGCGGAGCATGGAAGGTGGCGTACGCGGACTTCGTGACCGCGATGATGGCTCTTTTCATGGTGCTTTGGCTGACCTCGCAGGACGAGAGCCTCAAGCGCGACCTGGCCAAGTATTTCCAGGATCCCTACAATACGCCGATGGACAACTCCATGGGGGTCTTGAACAACAAGGCCAACGACGGAGGTGTGAAAAAGGAGCAGGCCGGCCAGGCCAAGGGCAAGGCGGAGATCTCCGATTTCAAGGTGCTCTACGAGATGGCTCAAGAGTTCATGCGCCTGCTCAACATCGACAGCGTCAACCCGGACCAGAAGCCGGTGGACCTGGATGTGACCAGCGATGGCCTGCGCGTCACGCTCTACGACCGCGACGCCCATCCCTTTTTCGTGGAAAACACCGCCGACTACACGCCCTGGGGCTCTTTCGTGATCGAGACGCTCGCTTGGCTGGTGCAGCGACACAATTTCATGGTGCGGGTCGACGGCTACGTTTCCGAAGGATTTCAAGGCGACGGCTGGGAATACACCGCCTGGGAGCTTTCCAGCGACCGAGCCAATAGCACGCGCCGCCTTCTGGAGCGCTACGGGGTGCGCGCCGGCCAGTTTAAAAGCGTCACCGCTCACGGCACGCGGGAGCCGCTGCCATTCATGCACCCCACTGCTGAAGCCAACGACCGCGTCTCGATAAGCCTTGTCTTGTCGGAGGTCTTCAACATCTTGGATGCCCGCCAGAAGGAGGCCGAGGAGTTCGGCCGGTAGACTTTCAAATGGATAGCTATCTATCAGGTAGAGAACGTGTTGGAGATTCCCCGAAATCGAGGGAAGACCCCAAGCAACTCGGGCAGAAGCCCCTGGGCGAGCTTGTGCTGCCCGAAGCGGCCGACGCCGAGCTCAAGGAGGACTGCGGAGAGGGCGGCAGTCGCGTGGCCTACGTCACCGAAAACGGCCGCGTGACCAAGATCGTGGTCACCTGCAACTGCGGGCAGGTCACCGAAATCGATTGCCGCTACGAGGACTAGCTCCTGCAGAAGCTGCCCCACGGATGGAGGCAATATTTGCCCCACGACGAGATGTGTTTTGTAAGGCGATGCTTATGAGGTAGTTGTGCAGTTGGCATATGCGATGCTTTGGAAGCGTCCAAATGCTAAACGGTGTCTATCAGAATGCGGCTGCGATGACGGGTCTTGAGGCCTGGAACAATTCCATCGCCCAAAACATCGCCCAATCTTCGACTCCTGGCTACAAGAAGGCCGAAATCTCCTTCGATGGCGTGGAGAGCGGAAAGATTGGAGTGAAAGGCGCTTTCGGCGACGTCTTGCAGCGCGCTTCGATCCAGACCCGCGGGGTCAGCTCGGTGGACTTCACCAGCGGAAACATCAAGATCACCAACAGCGAGTTCGATTTCGCTCTAGAAGGAGATGGCTTCTTCGAACTCCGCGCCCCCGATGGCCAGCTCGTCTACACTCGCGATGGTCAGTTCAAGCTCAACGACGACGGAGAGCTGGTCAGCAAGCAAGGTTTCCACGTCATGTCGGACACCCGCAACATCATCCAGCTCGTGCCCGACGGAGGACGCCTGCAATCCGCGAAGGACGGGACGCTTCGCCAAAACGGCCAGAAGATCGCCGAGCTGAGCATTCGCGGCATCTCCGATCCGGAAAACCTGATCCGTTCCCACGGAGGTTTCGTGCTGGGACCGAACAGCAACCAGATCACGCGCCACCTGGAAGATCCCTTCATTCGCCATGGCGCCCTCGAGCAGAGCAACGTCTCCTCCACAACCGAGATGATCAACCTGATCAACGTCTCGCGCTCCTTCCAAGTAAACCAGAAAGTGATCCAGGAGCATGATTCCGTACTCGAAAAAGCGATACGAGCCCTAGGAGCTTCCTGATAGGCTGTAACCATTTACCTGATACTAAATTCAACGGAACTAAACGACTATGAGCATCTCACTTTACTCGGCAGCCAGTGGCATGGAGGCCCAGCAGACAAACCTCAACGTCATTTCCAACAACATCGCCAACGTGAGCACCACCGGCTTCAAGAAGAGCAAGGTGGAGTTTCAGGACATGTTCTACCAGGTGCCCAAGTCGGTTGGAGCGGATTCGGGTGGCAACATTCTTCCCACGGGCATTCAGGTTGGTACCGGTACTCAAGTCGTATCCACTTCTAAAGTATTTACCCAAGGCCAGGTCAGTCAGACCGGCGACCAGATGGACGTGGCCATCGTAGGTGACGGCTTCTTCCGCATGACCGGTCCGGAAGGCGAAACGCTCTACACTCGCGACGGCGCCTTCAAGATCGGGCCGGAGGGCACCATCACCAACAGCCAAGGCATGGCCGCGCTCGACTTTCCCACGCCTCCCGCTGGCGCCACCAAGGTGGTGATCAACGAGTCCGGCGGCATCACCTTCCTCTCCGACAACGGCGAGGTGCAGGGCCGTGACCAGATCCAGCTGGCTCGATTCAGAAATCCGTCCGGCCTTTTGGGGCTGGGAGGAAACCTCTTCCGTGAAACCGAAGCCAGCGGCGCTCCCACCATCCAGGATCCAGGCGCCGATGGAACGGGGACCCTGCAGCAGGGCTATCTCGAAACCTCCAATGTCAATATCGTGGAGGAGATGGTTAACATGATCCTCGCTCAGCGAGCATATGAAATCAACTCCAAGTCCATTCAGACTTCCGATTCCATGATGCAGCAAGTCGCTCAGCTCAAGCGCTAGTCATGAAAAACTCGATACAGTTCAGGCTCATCTTCGGCGTCTGTCTCGCTTTCGCCATCTACGCGGCCGTTGCTCGCGCCTCTCTCGACGATATCCTCGCTCCGCTTCCAGTGGAGTCCGTGGCGCCCATCAGCAAGCAGTCGCTTTTCGTTCAGCGCGCTCAGCAGCCTGCCAAGGACGAGCTGGTAGAACGCCAGGTGGCCGCTCAGGAGCAGAATCCGAATTTCAGCGCCATCCTCACCGCCGACGTGCACGAGGCGGTGACTGTGGCCTTGGAGGACCGCCTTCGTCCCAATGGAGACATCACGCTGATCCCATTGCGCGACCTGCCGGACCTGACCAAGTACTCGCATCCTTTCAACGTGAATCTGATCAACATCCCCAGCCGCCTCAACCGTGGAAACGTGCTCATTCGCTTCCAGGTGGAAAACGAGGAAGGCGTGCTGGGCGAATGGAGCATCCCGTTCCGGGCCCACCTCTACACCGACGTTTGGTTTCCTCGAGCTCATCTGCGTCGCGGCGACATCGCTTCCGCCTCCGATTTCGAGGCCCGTCAGATCGACATGCTGGTCGAGCCGGACGCCGTGCCGGCCGCTCTCGAGTACCTGCTCCGGCACGAGTACGGACGCGACATCGTTCCGGGCAAGGCCTTGCAGTGGAACGACCTCGTCGAGCGCTCGCTTATCCGAAAGGGCGAGCTGGTCGAGGTGGTCGCGGTGAATGGACTGCTATCGATCTCCATGCGAGCGGTGGCGCGTCAGGATGGATCGAATGGAGATCTCATCGTGCTGCGAAACCTCGAGTCGTCCAAGGAGTTTTCAGCGAGAGTTGTCGGCGAGAATCGCGCCGAGGTCGTATTTTAAGCAATCAATCCAATCCATCTCATGCGTATTTCAATTCTACTTACACTCGTACTCGCTTTTGCCGCGACAGGCTCTGCCAAGTCGCTTTGGACTTCCAAGAAGAACAACGAAGCTGGCATGTACGCCGATCGCCTCGCCACCCGCATCGGCGATATCCTGATGGTTCAAATCGACGAGGAGACCATCGTGAATCGTAGTTCATCCAAGAATACGTCTTCGACGACCAACGTCTCTCATGGCCTCTCCTCTCTCGTCATTCCAAACACCGTCAACGTGCCCGATCCAGCCGAAGGCGGCGCAGATCTGCCCAAGATCGCGTTTTCGCCCACCGACTCCTTCAGCGGTACCGGCAGCGTGGCGGACTCCAACGTGATCGAAGCCAAGATCGCAGTCCTGGTGGTTGACGTGCTCCCTAACGGGAATCTGGTCATCGAAGGCGCTCGCAAGATGGAAACGTCAAAGGAAACTCAATACATCGTGATGCGCGGAATCGTGCGCGGCGATGACGTTTCCACCAACAACACCGTCATGTCGTACAACGTCGTGAACGCTTCCATCGAAGTGATCGGCGACGGCGAGCTCATGACCGCCCAGCGCAAGGGTTGGATCAACCAGCTGCTTGACGCGGTGAACGTATTCTAGCCCGCATTCCTACAACCTACCTCATCTTTCTGCACACAGTGAACTTTCTAGCCCGCGCCATTGTCATTTTATGCGTATCCGCCAGTGTCCTACACGCGGCTCGCGTCAAGGATCTGGTAACCGTCGAAGGAGGCCGAGACAACCAATTGGTCGGTTACGGTCTAGTGGTCGGTCTCGCCGGCGACGGCGATAGCGCCTCGCCCATGACCATAAACGCGGTGGCGAACTCTTTGAAGCGTTTCGGCCTCACGGTAGACCCCGAGGAATTGAAGGCGGACAACGTGGCTGCGGTGATGATCACAGCGGACATCCCTCCATTCGCTCGCGAGGGCACCCGCATCGACGTCACGGTCTCCTCCATTGGAGACGCCGAGAGCTTGCAAGGGGGCGTTCTTCTGCAGACCCCGCTGGTGGGCGCGGACGACGAAGTGTACGCGGTGGCCCAAGGGCAGATCGCGGTCGGCGGCTTCATCGGTGGAGCCGCAGGTCCTGGAGGGGCCACGGTGCAGAAGAATCATCCGACGGTGGGCATGATCGCCAACGGGGCCATCGTGGAACGGTCCATTCCCATGGAAGTGGGAGAGGGCGGCTTCGTGCGCTTCCTCTTGCGCAACCCCGACTACAGCACCGCGTCGCGTCTGGCGGAAGCCATCAACGTCATTTTCCCCACCAGCACCATCGCCTTGGACTCCGCTGCGGTGCAGGTGACCATCCCCGAGATCTACTTGGGTCGAGAGGTCGATTTCATTTCCTCCATCGGAGGCATCAACGTGGATCCGGACACGCCCGCTCGCATCGTGATCAACGAGCGGACCGGCACCATCGTGGCCACCGCTGGGGTGCGCATTTCGACGGTCGCGGTCAGCCACGGATCGCTCAGCATCACTATCGCCCGTTCGCAAAACGTCTCTCAGCCAGGGGCCTTCGCGAACGTGGGCGACACGGTGGAGACCGAAGGTACCGAGGTGGAGGTGACCGAGGAGCTGGGCGCGTTTCACGTGATCCCGGAGTACCCGACCATCCAGCAGGTCACCGCGGCCCTGAACGCCATGGGCGTTTCCACCCGCGAGATGATGTCGATCTTTCAAGCCATGAAAAGCGCCGGCGCCCTGCAGGCCGAGCTTGTCATCAAATAATCACTACAAGGAACGAGAAAACGAGACTATGGACGTAACAACTTCAGCGATGGCCGGTCTGACCGGTCAGCAGTGGAAGGAGCAGATGCTGACCGGCAACGCTTCCCGAAAAGAGCAGGTTGACCAGCTCGCTGCCGAGTTTGAGGGCGTCCTTATTCGCAACTTTCTTGACGAAGCATTGAAGCCCATGACCGAGGAAGCGGGCTTTTTCGGAGCCAAGGGCAGCCCGATGTACGAACATTTGATCAAGGATTCGCTGGCCAACAGCATCACCCAGTCGGGCTCGCTCGGCTTCTCATCGGTGCTGCAAGCCACGTTGTTTCCAGAAAATCTAAACGCGGAGGGAAACGATTCCCATGAGTAATGTAATTGAAGAAAAGGATTGGGATCCTCTGGTCGAGCTTTTGCGCCACGAAGTGCAGGAGTATGGAGGTTTGTATAATTTGCTGGAGCGTCAGCAGCAGGAGATCTTCAAGCGTGATCCGGAGCTGGTGATGAAGACCAACGAGGACATCGAGTCCTACATGACCAACATGGGCGTCTTGCGCGAGCAGCGCGAGACCATGGTGCGCGGCATGGCTCGGGCTTGCAAGGTGGACGAGGAGCAGCCGCTCTCCCAGATGCTCGCTCACTTCCCGGATTTCATGCGCCCCATGCTGCAGGCCTTGGTGGACGAAGTGAACCACATGGTGCGTCGCACCCGCCAGAAGGCTCGACAGAACTTCATGCTGCTCTCCCGCACCATGGAGATTTCCCACGAAACCTTCCAGTCGCTGCAGCCGGAGAACTACAACAAGACCTACACCAAGAAGGGACGAGTCGGGGTCAAGACCGCCGCTCCGCCTTCTCGCTATCGAGCTTTTGTATAAGCTTTTTCGCTACACCTGCACGCAACGACCCACTAACCCATGTCCAACAACATTTTTGGCCAACTTTCAAACGCTACCAAGGCGCTCACCGCGCACCGGTACGGCGTGACGACTGCTGGTAACAACATGGCGAACGTAAACAATCCTGAATACGCTCGCCAGCGTGTCGTCATCGGCGAGGACGGGGTTGTGCAGACCTTGGCCGGCCCTCAGGGGACTGGTGTGGAGGTGCAGGGGTTCGAACACATGCGCGATTTGGTCCTGGACCGCGAAGTGATGCGCGAAACCAGCCTGAACGCCTCGCTCGAAGCCCAGCAGTCAGCTCTGGCCAAGGCGGAAAGCGCCATCGGCCAGGAGATCACGCGATCCGGCGACTCGGCGTTCATCGACGGGGCGACCTCCGACGGTGGCGGCTCGGGTGGCATCGCGGAAACGCTGAACAATTTCTTCAACGCCATGCACTCGCTCTCCGCCAATCCCGGTTCGGACGCGGAGAAGGAGGCCATGCTGCAGAAGGCCCAGATCCTTACGGAAAAGCTCAACGTCACCGCGGAGCGCTTCACCGACCTGCAGGACGATCTCGAGCTTCAGATCAGCACCGATCTCGGCGAAGCGAATCAGTTGATCGAAGAGATCGCCCGTCTGAACACGGAGATCGCTCGGGCCGAATCCACCCAGCAGGGACAGGCCCTCAGCTTGCGCGACCATCGCCAGGCCCTTCTGGAGGACCTGTCCAGCAAGATGCAGGTGCGCTCCGAGGAGATCCCGGGAAGCAGCGGTCAGATTCGCGTCTACATACCCACCGTGGGCGGCAAGTCGCCCACCATAGACCTGGTGGAGCGAGGCCGCTTCAAGCAGGTTGAGATGGATCTCAGCGGCATTTCTCCCAAGTTTGGCATCGTAGACGAGAATGTTGAGATCGACGTCAGAGGAGGAAGTATCCACGGATCCATACAAGCGATGGAAGGACCGATCTCCACCTATGCGCGCGGCCTCGACGACCTTGCGCTCGCGTTGGCTACCGAAGTGAACGGTCTCTATACCGGGGGAGATGTGACGCGCTCGAATTTCTTCAACGAGACCAGCGTCGCCAGCATCGCGGAAACCATCGCCACGGAGCTCGGTGAATCCGTATCCGCCAGCGACCTGCAAACTGCCATCGATGCGGATGGCTCGACCGATGTGGACGGCCAAGTGGCGGCGGCAGCGGCTTACATCGTAGCCAACACCACCACCTCCTCCTCGGCGTCCACCATCGAGGGCATGATCTCCAGCGTCCGCCGCAAGGAGCTCTCGGCCGCGAACATCCGGCTGGATGACGGACTCTCCGCCAGCACCATGCGCACGACCAACGACTCCGCCCAGGAGAAGGGCGACGGCTCGCTGATCCTCGCCATCGCGGAGCTGGACGAGACCCGCCTCGACGGAAGCAGCAGCCGCGGCAGCGATTTGCAGAACCGGACCATGAGCTCCTTCTATCGTTCCATCGTCACCGATATGGGCGAAAGCTCGGCCAAGGTGGAAAGCCGCCTCGATGACGAGAAAATCGTTTTCAATCTGCTCAAGGAGCAGCGCGACTCCGTCTCCGGCGTCTCCCTCGACGAGGAAATGACCGACATGATGAAGTTTCAGCGCGCCTACGAAGCGACGGGTAAGCTGATCCGGGCCATCGACGAGATGCTCGATGTGATCGTGAACCGGCTGATCTAATCCATTTTCTGAATACGCAAGAACCATCTATTCCCACTAAAGATGAGAGTCACCACCAACACCTACCCTGATACGCTGCTGCGCCACCTGC
Organism: Pelagicoccus sp. SDUM812003; assembly: GCF_031127815.1. Classification (NCBI taxonomy): domain Bacteria; kingdom Pseudomonadati; phylum Verrucomicrobiota; class Opitutia; order Puniceicoccales; family Pelagicoccaceae; genus Pelagicoccus; species Pelagicoccus sp. SDUM812003. The sequence continues at coordinate 373,636 of NZ_JARXHY010000003.1, forward strand.
AGCGGGTCACGAAGGACATGAATCACCTCAACGAGCAGGTGGCGACGGGGCAGCGCTTTTCCAAGGTTTCGGAGGACTCCGCGTCCGCCAACCGAGTGCTCGACATGCAGGAGGAGAAGGGAAAGATCACCCAGTTCTCTCGCAACGCAGCTCGAGCTCAGAACATCAACAACACCACGATTTCGCAGCTGCAGAACTTCATCGACATATCCGACCGAGTGAGCGAGATCGCCACCCTTGCGGACGGGATCAAGGGGCCGGACGGCCTGAGGGCCTACGCGGAGGAAGTCGACGAGCTGATCGAGCACGCCATGCAGAGCGCCAACGCCAGCTTCAACGGGGAGTTCATCTTCGCTGGCACCGACAGCGACAACCGGCCGTTCGAAGTGGTCGACATGCGCGACGACAGCGGCAACTCCTACTCGAAGAACCTCGGAACGGGAGTGATCACCATGACCGATTCAGGCGGCGCCACCTCCACCGTCGCCAGCTTTCCGGACGACGGGGAAATCGTCTCGGTGGAATATGTCGGGGCGGCCGAAGGCACAAAGTTTCACGTTTCCGAGTCCGGAACCATCAAGCCCTTCACTGACGGAGCCACCAATCAGAAGTTCAGGGACTTCATCAACCGCATGATTACCCTGAGAGACGAGCTGGCAGCCGGCACTCCGTCCGGATCCGCTACTCGGGAGAGTCTGGAGAGTTCGGAGGATGATCTCATCTTCGCCCTCAGCCGGCAGGGTTCGGTGCAAATGCGCATCGAATTCGATCTGAAGCTTAACGAACAGCGCTTCACCGACCTGGAAGAGAACATCTCTGCCGAGGCCGATGTGGACATCGCTCAAACTGTGGTTAGGTTAACCCAAGTGCAAAACGCGTACCAAGCCTCGCTGAAAAGCGCCGGCCAGGTGCTCAACCAGTCGCTGCTGGACTACCTCTAAAGCCCGCCTAACCACCAAGACCGAATAGGAAATGAAAGTCGCACCTGAAACACAGTCCAAAAAGGACGTCTGGATCAAGCCCATGGAGTTCGATCTGCCCAGCGGATTGATCGGCATCGAAGACGCCACCCGCTACGAGCTCCTCATCAACGAGGAAGAGGCTCCCTTCATGTGGATCCGAAGCGTGACCCACCACGAGCTCGGCTTCGTGGTGGTGGAGCCCCATCAGATCGTGTCCGACTACGATGTGGAGATCGGAGACGAGGACGCCAAGACGCTCGGCATCGAAAACGCCGACGACGCGCTGGTGCTCAACATCGTGACGCTGCGGGACAACGATATCGAGGCCGCCACGGTCAACCTGATCGCGCCCATCGTGATCAATCGAAAGACGGGGCAGGGCAAGCAGGTCATCGCGGTCAACTACATGAAGTTTTCAGCCCGACATCCGCTGCTCGCGGACAGCGCTGTGAGTTCATCCTAAATCGAAACAGAGAAAACCAAGGAAGGACTCTCAGATGCTTATACTTTCCCGAAAAGTGAACGAGGCGATCGTGATCGCCGACAATATCGAGATAAGAATCACCCGTGTCGACGGAGACACGGTGAAGCTCGGAATCGACGCTCCGCGTTCGATCCCGATCGTGCGCAAGGAACTCTTCGAGGAGATGCAAAAGGCCAACAAGGAAGCGATCGCGACGCCGACTCCGGTGGCAGCGGGTGTGGGAGCCCCTGCAAAACCGAAGCTCAGCGGACTCGCTCAGAGCCTAGCCTCCAAGAGGAAGCCAAAACCTAACGCGGAGTAGGGGGCGCGGCGCGGCGTCTACGCCCGCCTGTCGAACCGCTTCGCACAGCTTGAGAAAATCCTAAAGGAATAGGTCGTAGTATGGTTATCAATACAAATTCGAATGCAGTGGATGCAGCCGCGAGCTTGCAGCGAAATTCCGCGATGCTCAGCCGCAGTCTTTCCCGCCTCAGCGCCGGATCGAAAATCATCAAGCCTTCCGATGACGCCGCAGGGCTGTCCATTTCGGAAAAGCTGAACGCTCAGTCGTCGCGCATCGCCGCGGCCAAGACCAATACGCAAACCGCCATGTCTCTCTTGCAGACCTCGGACGGTTTCATGGAGGGCATGTACAAGACGCTCAACCGCATGAGCGAGTTGGCGGTGATGGCTCAGGACGTGACCACCACCGCGGACGACAAGGCGCTTTATCAGACGGAGTTCGATTCGCTCAAGGATCAGCTGCGCAGCGTGATCGGCGATGGGGACACCTGGTCGATCGGCACCGCGGAGCCCATGGGCACCTTCAACGGCATTTCGCTTTTCAGCGGCTCGCCCAATCTCACCACGGTGGTCGGAGCCTCGAAAGGCCAGGAGATGACTATCGAGATGATCGACCTGACCGGCGCTCCCATGTCGGAGATTCTGGACGAGTCCTCCCCCATGACGCTTGGAGGTCCTAATGTTTTGGATACGATCGATCAAGCCGTTCGCCTTATCGCCGAGGAACGCTCGAAGGTAGGATCGGTGCAGTCTCGCATCGAACTTGTGAACTCGCAGCTTAACGTGCAGAGCGAGAACCTGCAGGCGGCGAACTCGCGCATCCGCGATATCGACGTGGCCGAGGAATCGACCCAGCTGGCGAAGTATCAGATCTTGAACCAAGCGGGCACCTCGATGCTGGCACAGGCGAACTCCCTGCCGGAAACGGTGCTCAGATTGCTCGGGTAGAGAATTCGATAGCGTATTCGAATTTTCAGACAAATCAGCGACCCCACCGAACCCACCCACAGACAATGATTTCAGCCGTCGAAAAATACCTCGAAACCCTACTCGCCTTCGTGCCACGCCAAACTGGAGGGCGTTTTTCGAAGGATTACATCTCCTTGATTCACGTGCCCGCTCACGGACCGGAGAAGGTGTATTCACTCGTCATGGACGAACAGCGTCCACTCTTCACGCTGGCCCAGTACAAGGAGACGGTTTGGGAGCTGGTCGAAGCCAGTCAGGGCGAGATGAAATCCCCGCAGATCGACGCCTTGCAGGCGGAGGTGACTCCGGATCATCCCGCGTTCATCTTTCTGGATCACGACAGCGTCAGCCGTTGCGAGACCTATGGCGATGGCGGGGCGGGCCTCGACTACTACCTCATGCTCTGGCAGATGGACGGCGAATCGGGCGTGGTGGAGTGCTACGAGCCGTACGTGCGCGACAATCAGGCGTGGCTGACCGTAGTCGGCGCATTGCAGGTTTTGTCGAGCGAATTTGAATACGCTCTGCAGGAGCGAGAATAAGGAAGGAGGGAGCTCCAATGACTCAGCAACACTCAACTCGACGCACCCTAAACGGGAAAAAGTTTCTCGGAGTACGTTTCGCTAGCTGCGCCTGCTACGGGCGTCTCTACATGAACGACGCAGGTACGGCCTATGTGGGGAACTGTCCGCGCTGCAATACGCCCTATCAGGTGCGCATCGGCTCAAACGGCACCAGCTCCCGCATGTTCATCGCCCAGTGCCGCTAGTAGATCCCGCTTGCTCAAAGGCGCTTCGAACGCTTTGCTCCTACTCCAGTGGCGATTCTCATAGTTGGACTTGTTGCGGCGCTGTCGCTATTGATCCTGCCTCGTTTCATTGGGACGAAGCTGGATAAGACCTTGGTCCAGTACGGTATCCTGGAAAAGCGCTTCGGTCTGAGCCAGAAGGTGACGCGAAGCGTCTGGGGAAAGGGTATCGGAGAACGCCATACCCTAGCGGGTCACTATCGCGGATACGACGTTTCGCTCTATCACCACTTTCATGGAAAAGGGAAACGTCGCCAGGAATGGACCTCCCTGGTGTTCGAAACGCTTTTCGCCGGAGGTTTCGAGCTCCGTATCGGTTTTAAGGATACGTCGCCTCAGGCCCGCTTCGCCTCGCTCGAAAATGGAGCCTCTCGCGAGCTGCCTGCCGGGGTCTCGCTAGCGTGCAATGACGACGCGTTTCTGGAGGCGCTTGCAAGGGAGACGGTTGCGGATCGTCTGGCGTCGTTGAGCTCCGCCGGGATTCCTGGAGCGATTCTCTTGAGCAAAGGGTTTCTCGAGTATCGCGAGGCCGGCCAAATGGTGGACGAGGCGATGCGTCTTCGCTTCCAGCAAGCCTTTCTGGTCCTGGCAGAGCTTGCGGACGCGCTTTCGGTGCATTTAGCCAAGCGTCAGAAAGGATGAGGACAAACAGACGCGCCGTGCTGGGCGCGGATCTGTTTGTCCTCAACTGGCTAGCCTAGGCTAGGGAAACGCGGATGCCGCCGTTTTGAGCGGATTTGTAGATCGCTTCGATGATGCGCATGTCCTGCAGCCCTTCCTCTCCGCCGGTGGTGGTGGGGATGCCGTCGTAGATGGAGCGGGAAATGGCATCCATGTGCGCGGCTTGCTGCGAATGGTCGCCGAAGTCGAAGACCTCCTTGCCGAGGTTGCCCTCGATGCCTCGGTAGTAGTAGGCGGGCGAGAGCTCTGCTGTATGATAGTTTGAATACGCGACGTAGAGCCGCTCGCAGCGATAGTTGTAGGAGCTGTGACAGGCTGCTACGACGCCGCTTGGAAACTCCATTTCCCAAAGGATCGTTTCCTCCACGCTGTAGTAGGTTTCGGGATCGGTCTTGTATTCGCGAGCGGTGACGGCGATCGGCTCTTCGTCGGTGCAGTAGCGAGCGGCCTGTATGCAATAAATCCCTACATCCATCAAAGGCCCTCCTCCCGATAGCTCCTTGTGCAAGCGCCAGTGGCTCAGGTCCTTCATACGGAAGCCGAATTCGGACTGGATGGAGGTCACCGGGCCGAGAGGCAAGGTTTTGGCGGCTTCGCGAAGGGCGTCGTGGTGCGGGTCGTGGTGCAGGCGGTAGCCGACATTGAGTGTGACGCCATTGGCTTTGCAGGCGTCGATCATCTTCTCGCATTCAGCGACCGACACCGCCATGGGCTTCTCGCAGATCACATGCTTGCCCGCTTCCGCGGCGCGAATCGAGTACTCGGCATGCATGGCGTTTGGCAATACCACATATACAGCGTCGATGGCGTCGTCGTCAGCGATCTGGTCGAAGGTTTCGTAGGTGTAGATGTGCTGATCGTCGATCTGGTACTCCTTGCCGTACTTCTTCCGTTTGCTTGAGGTGCCGGATATGAGGCCAGCGAGGTGGCTGCGCTTGGTTTGCTGCAGGGCAGGCGCGAGCTCGCCGATGGCGTACATGCCGAGGCCGGCGAGCGCGATTCCCAGCGAAGGGCCCGCTTCGGGGGCCGTTTGCAGGGCTGGGTTCTTGGTTTCCTTTTCGTTTCGTGGCCAGTTGTAGTAGAGGGCGGCGAGGCCGAGTCCGGCTCCGGCGGCTCCTACGAAATGGCGACGAGTGAGTTTGTTGGATTTTGGGTCAGGCATATTAGGGGGTTTCTAGGGAAAATCCACTGCTTGGGAAGTGGAATCGACCTCTGGCTCATTAGTCGGAGTGGCAAAAGCGGTTGCTTCAGGGAGGGCATTAGCGATGGTTCAGCGTTTCGCTTATTTCGATGCGTGCGCTCAAGCTCCAGTTTTTCCTTCTTTTCGGCTCCTTGGCGTCGGTGCAGCCTTATGTGGCCTTGCTTTTCAGGGAACGCGGCATGGACGCGGAGGATATCGGCTACTCCCTCGGCATGGCCGGATGGGCGATCGTTTTGAGCCCCGCGTTGATCACTTTGATCGCCGATACTCGGATGTCGCCGCGGCGGCTGGTGACGGTCTTGAGCCTTTGCACGGGCTTTGCCTTGCTCGCTCTGCTCTGGGCCCAGACCTACTGGGCGCTCACGGCGTTCTACTTTCTCTACTCGCTCGGGGTGACGGCCATGATTCCGCTGCAGGACGGCATCACCTTCGGCGTGCAGAAGATGCGTCAGGAAGAGGCAGGGCCGGAGCTGCACTACAATCAGATCCGGGTTTGGGGCACGGTGGGCTACATGGCCCTGCTTGTGATGCTGTTTTATCCCATCAAGCTCAGCGGCTCGGTGACGCTGGGCGTCTGGTTTGGCATCGGCTGCTTCGCATTGCTGGCCTTTAACGCCATGGCCTTGCCGGATCGCGGGAGACGGGAAACTGCGAAGCGGGCCCAGGGCCTGCCCACGAGCGACGCCTTGAAGGCCCTGCTGGGCAAGGACACGCTGTTCTTTTCCGCCAGCATGTTTCTGCTGCTGGCCTGTTCGGCGGCCTATCACACCATGTACCCGGTCTACCTGGCGGAAGATCTGGGGCTGGCCCGCCACTGGGTGGGCATCGTCATCATGTCCGGGGCCTTGCTGGAGGTGTACTTCATCGTGAAACTATCCACCTGGCAGCGTCGCTGGGGGCATCGAGCGGTCATGCTGGCCGGCATCTGGCTCACTATCCTCCGCTTCGCCCTGATGTTCGCATTTCCCAATCTGCCGGTCGCCATCGGGACTCAAGTCTTTCACGGGGCGATGATTTGCTCCATGATGGTGATACCGCCGACCTACATCAACGGTTTGGCGACGGAGTCGAATCGCAATTCCATCCAGGGCGTCTACACCATGTTGATCATCGGCGTCTCGCGCTTCGTGGGCACCGCTCTGTCCGGGCATGTGGCGTCGGTCGATCAGCGCCACGTCTACCTGCTTTGCGCCGCGTTGAGCGTGGCGGCCCTCGGTTTCATGTGGAAGGGATTTCGCCCCGAGGTGGTGCAAGAGCCGGCGTAGGTCCGGGGGCTTGCTCCGGGGGGAGCGCTTGGAGGCGTAGCTCCTCCATTGATGATTTGGGATACGGGAAAGGCGTGGCTCGGCGGCCACGCCCTACTTTTGAAGTGAATGAAAGGGAATCGCTCAGGCTTCCTGCTTGGGCTCCTCTTCCTTGGGGGCGGGGGCTTCGACCTTGGCCAAGGTTTTCTTGAGCACGTTGGCGACTTCGCTGTCGGCGGCGTCCGCCTTTTCCATGCGGGAGAGCGCCTCCTTGATGGTGCGCTCCGCGGATTCGCGCATCACTTGGTCCGGTTCTTCCAGATTGAGGTTTTCGTTCACGAACTCGGGCAGGAAGTGGGGCTGCTGGGTGCAGTAGAAGGCGCAGCCTAGGTGGAAGAGGTGCTGGGCGGAGGGGCGAAGGCCGCGAGCTCCGCGGCTTTCCCAGGTCTTGACCAGCTTCAGTCCGTCCTCGAGCAGGTCGGATGCCTTGTCGTGGATCTCCTGCTGCTTCTCGGCGCTCTGGCCGCCGATGATGAGCCCGAACGCGTGGCAGAGGGAGCGACGGGCGCTGAGCGATACCTCCGCTGCCAGAAGGTTGTTTTCCTCGTGTCCCTTTACGATGCGCAGGGCGAACTCGGAGGAGGAAATGGTCTCCTGGATGGATTCCTTGGACGGCTGGGCTCGGCTGAGCAGGTTGGCCCGGTTGGCGTGGGCGGACGCCATTTCCATGGCCAGGCGCGGGTCGTCCTTTTGCTTGATCTTGGCCAGCACGCGAATGGTTTCGTCGAAGGAGGCGACCGCCTGCTGCAGGTTGCTCTTGTCGGAGCTCCACATCAGGGCCCGACCTACGCTGGATCGGATATTCGCCACCAGGGAGCCGATGGCGAACTCCTCGACCGGCTGATCCTCCAGAATGCGCAGGGCGGCCTCGAAGGCGTTGATGGTGCGGACTTCCGGTTTCGCCGGGTTGCTCTGGCGAGCGAAGGCGTTTCCGAGGTTCAGGTAGGTGGCGGCGAGCTGGTGGCGGAAGCGGGCGTTCTCCTTCCAGGGGAGTTTCTCCAGGATGCTGATGGCCTGGTGAAAGCAGTTCTCCGCTTGGGCCAGGGCTTCCTTCTGTCCGGTGCGGAACTGGGTATGCCCGATGTTTCCCCAGACCGCGGCGATGTCCGCCAAGTGGGAGGGATTGGGCTCTTTGATCGCTTCGAAGTGCTTGAGCGCTTCCTGGTAGCCTTGGATTCCAGCCTCGATGCCCTCCTTGGTATGGGTGTTCACCTGGGCGTTGGCCTTGCCCATCACGGCCCAGCCGCGCAGGTGCTGCTTTTCGGTCCCCTCCTCTAGGGAGGCGTCGTCGAGCAAGGCGAGGGCTTCGTCGAAACCTTTGATGGCCTCTTCGATGGCGCGAGGATCGCGCTGGGCGGTGGCGTCCGCCTTGGCGATGGCTTTGCGTGCGGGTTCGAAAGGAGAGGGCGTTTCGGGGCTTGGGTCTTCGTTTTCTGCTTTATCCACCATGGTATGAAAGAGGGTTTTGTTCGGGACGGTTTTAGAAAGCCGCGTAGGTTGAGGAAGGCGGCCCTTCATGGCGAGGATTAGTTGGGTTGAGGCCCGGCTCTGGCGTTTTATCGAGCGGGAATCTTGTGGATTTCCACCGTGGCGTGCACCACGTTGAGGGCCTTCGGTATGCGTTGCTTGTACTGTTCGGGGGCCAGCGGACTGGCGCTAGCGATCGTGATCTGGGCGTTGTTGAGACCGGGACCGATGGACCAGAGGTGCAGGTCGGTCACGCTGGCGTCGGCGCCTGCCACCGCTGCCCGCAGGGTTTCGAGTCGCTCGTCGCTCGCTTGGTGATCGAGCAGGGTTTGGCTGGTGGAGCGTATCAGGCCGAGGGACCAGTTCGCTACCAGAAGCGAACCGACGATGCCCATCAAGGGATCCATCCAAATCCAGCCGAAGTACTTGGCGGCCAGCAAGGCCACGATGGCGGTGACGGAAGTGAGGGCGTCGGCCATGACGTGCAAGTAGGCCGAGCGAAGGTTGTGGTCGTGATGGTGATGATCCCCTTCGTGATGATGATGATGGCCGTGCTGGTGGTGGTCGTCCTCGTGGTGGTGATGCTCCTCTTCGCCATGGTGGTGGTGATGGTGGTGCCCTTTTTCTCCGAGCAGCAGCATGCTGGCGCCGTTGACCACCAGTCCGATGATCGCTACGGCGATGGCCCAGTTGAAGGCGATCGACACGGGGTTGAGCAATCGTTCGACGCTTTCCCAAGCCATCATCACCGCGAAACCGGCGAGCAGCAGGGCGCCTGTGTAGCCACCGAGGGCGTTCACTTTTCCGGTGCCAAAGGAAAAGCGCGGGTTGGCGGCGTTTCTGCGAGCGTAGATGTAGGCGAAGGCGTTGATGGCGAGGGCGGCGGCGTGCGAGGCCATATGCAAGCCATCGGCTAGCAATGCCATGGAGCCGAAGTAGACGCCTGCTCCGATTTCGATGATCATCATGGCGAAGGTGATCGCGATGACGATCAGGGTGCGGCGTTCGCCGTCCTGGCGTTCTTCCTGTCCGAAGGTGTGGGAGTGCTGAAGGTCTGATATGCTGCGCATGGAAAAACCGACCTTTTACGGACCTTCGCAGCTGCAGGCAAGCATTGCGCTGAACGGTTTTTTCGTCAGATGCCTAGGCGTTTCGTTGTTGGGGAAAACTCGATACAGGCAAGTCGGCTTCAGTCGCAGACCGCTTGGGGGCGGGTAGAAACGCACCAGCGATCGACCGCTTTGGCGAGGCTCTCGAACTTGAGCGGCTTGGTTAGGTAGTCGTCCATGCCAGCTTCCACGCAGACTTCGCGGTCGCCTTCCATGGCGCCTGCAGTGATGGCTACGATGGGCACGCGGGTCTGGGAGCTTTGCTTGCTTTCGTAATCCCTGATCGCGCGGGTCGCCTCCAGGCCGCTCATTTCCGGCATTTGGCAGTCCATGAAAATGGCGTCGTAGGGCAGCGTCCGCGCCATGTCGACCGCTTCGATTCCGTTGGCGGCGATATCGACGCGGCAGTTGAGGCGTTCCAGCAGACGCGTGGCGAGCTTCTGATTGATGGCGTGGTCCTCCGCCAGCAGCACCCGAAAGGGTTTCGTTTCGCTGGCCGGTTCGCTTTGCTTGGATCCGGAGTCTAGGTGGGCGGGACCTTGGGGGAGGGAGGGCTGGTCGGCCTCCTGTTTCGGGGTGTAGTCCAAGGCTTGGGTCAGGGCGGCGTGAAGCAGCTGCGGGCGAATGAGTGGCTTGAGAAGGTGGGACTGGAACCCGTCGGAGAGCAGTCGCTTCAGCTTTAGACGATGAGCCGCGGAGCCTAGGGCGATCAGGCGCGGTGGTGGGGTCGAACCGGACTGCTGGATGCGTTTCCCCAGTTCGGCGCTGTCCATGTCGGGAAGGAAATAGTCGAGGATCGCCACCGTGAAGGGCTGCCCGGCGCGTTGCGCTTCGGCTAGGGCCGCCAAGGCTTCGTGTCCGTTTTCGGCCACCTCGCAAGGGATGGACCAGTCCGCCAGCTGGTGGCGCAGAAGGTCGCGGTTGATCTTGTGATCGTCCACCACCAGTATTCTCTGCTGGCGCAGACTGGCGGATAGTTCGAGCGTCTGCGGCGGTCTGGCTTGGGTCTTTCGGGGCAAGGTGAACCAGAAGGTCGAGCCTTCGCCTTCCACGCTGCGCAGGCCGATTTCTCCTCCCATCAGCTCCACCAGCTTCTTGGAAATCGCCAGCCCCAGGCCGGAGCCGCCGAATCGCCGAGTGGTGGAGGAGTCCGCCTGGGTGAAGCTGGAGAAGAGCCGGCTTTGCTTTTCGGCAGGGATGCCGATGCCTGTATCCTCCACTTCGATACGGATGAATTCGCTATTCTCCGGATGCGCGCCGATGCGGGTGAGCACGTGCCCTTGGTCGGTGAACTTGATGGCGTTGTTCGCGAGATTGAGAATCACTTGGCGCACGCGCCCCAGGTCTCCCACCATGTCGCGGCAGAAGTCCTTTTCGAACAGGACCGCGATCTCCACGCCCTTCTTTTCCGCCACTGGCGAAAGCAGGTCGGCCACTTCGTCGATGGCTTGGCTCAGATCGTATTCGATGTCTTCGATCTCCAGCTTGCTCGCCTCGATCTTGGAAATGTCGAGGATGTCGTTGATGAGTCCCAGCAGCACGTGGCTGGAGTTTCGGATCGACTCCGCGAAGTCGCGCTGGTCGTCGTCGAGACGAGAGTCGAGAAGCAAGTTGGTGAAGCCGATGACGCCGTTCATCGGAGTGCGAATCTCGTGGGACATGGTGGCGAGAAACTCGCTTTTGGCCCGGTTGGCGGATTGAGCTTCCTCTTCCAGCCGCTTGGCCTCGTTGAGCGATTCCACCAGCAAGGCGTTGGCCTCTTCGACCGCTTCCTTGGCGGCTCGCAGCTCGGACTCGGAGCGCTTGCGATCGGTGACGTCGATCATGACGCCTCTCAGTTGCGTCGGTTTTCCGTCCTTGGTTTCCACCGACACCAGATCCTGCAGCCAGATCTCTTGGCCGTCGCGGGTGATCATTCTGTATTCGAATTCGTGCGACAGGCCTTTTCTCGTGTGTTCTTCGCAAAACGCCAGCACCCGCTGGCGATCGTCCGGATGGAGGTGGTCCTTCCAGAAGTCTGCTTGGGTGGTCCAGTCCTCGAGCGGGTAGCCAACCAGTCGGGCCGCTTGCTGGCTGACGAAGGAGAACTGGTAGTTTTTCGGATCCGCTTCCCACACGATGCCGTCCACCTGGTTCACCAGTTCGGAAAAGCGCTGCTCGCTGCGAGCGAGCTCGGAGGTGCGCTGCTGCACGATGCGCTCGGTGCGTTCGTTGGCTTGTTCCAACTCCGCCTGCTGGCGGGCTTGCACCTTGAGCTCGCGCACGCTTTCCAGGCAGTTTCGCACGATGAAGATGTCCTCGAAGACCACCCAGGCCGCGTGCTCGATCCAGCGCCACGGGCTGGAGGTGAGCACGCCGAAGACCGAGGCGGGCCACCAGACCCCGCGCACGAAGTGGTCCAAGGCCACCACCACGGTGGCGGAGGCGATGACTTTCCAGTCTCGGTAGAAGCTGAGAAAGGCGATGGAGCCGAAGACGTGGAAATGCGTCTCGATGCGACCCCCGGTCAGGTGGATGAGAAGGGCGGAGAAGAGGGCCTGCGAAATGGCGATGACATGGCGAGTGACGCTTTCGCCCGGTCGCGTCACGCTGAGATAGATCGGCAGGCTGGCGATGGCTCCGCCGAGGAAGATGGCCGCCCAGACGTTGAGATGGATCGAGGGAGTGGCGCCGCTCCATTCCAGCGGGGTGAAGAAAAGCGCCGCCGCGATGCCGCCGACCCATTGCGCTGCCATGAGCTTGGCGAACCAGCGGTCGGTGCGGGCGTGAATGGTTTCGCTTCGATGCTGAAAGATCTGCTGGGCCCGGTGTTCCAGGCGATTGTCGAGAAGATGGAGAGGCATGAGGGGAAGAGGTAGTGGGGATCAGGGATCGGGCGTTTCCAGCGAGCAGCCGAAGACCGGGGTCTGGCACAGCTCGCGCGGCTCGAGGGTGCGGGCGATGCGCTGCAGATCGGAAAGCCCCACGCTGGAGCCGGAATGCCCGCGCGAGGAGGTGATGCCGCCTTCGAAGCGCAGCTGGTTGTCCGCGTCGTAGAGGGCGATGGAGCCGGAAAGGCTCGCCCCGAGGTGTCGGGCGATGGAGCCGTCTTCGTCGGACAGAATGGTGGTATGAGGAAGCTTCGCCAGGGCTTCCCGGTAGCTGCGACCCTTCGAGGCGAGTTCGCTTCCTTGGGCAAGCTGCTCCGACAGCACGGCTACGATCTGGATGGAATCGGGATTTTTGGCCAGCAAGCGGTCGATCTGCTCGATGGTCGCTCGGGAGCAGGCGCATTCCGGATGCAGCGAAAGCGCCAGCAAGTAAGGCAGATCCGGGGAACGATGGTCTTGAAGCGCTTCAGGAAGAGCGGCTGGAGCCCGGTAGAGGGCCCCGGTGTTGAACTCGTGGTTGAGCAGCAGCCATGACCCGGAAGCGATTCCGACGCTCCATAGAAGGACCATTCCGAGCAGCGAGGCCCGGGCTTTTTTGCTTTGGATAGACATTTCTTGGCGATACGGAGCCAATGCGAGGGATACCCCTCATTTGGATCCGTATCTCCTTGTTTCGGAGCTGGGGCCGCCTTTTTAAGAATTATTTTGCGAATGCGGGTTCGTGTTTTGAAACAGTCCAGCATAAGCCGAATCGATCGATCTAGTGTGTTTTCGTAGGTAGGTTCATGCGTGGCGGAAAGCTCGTAGTATTGTCTTGTCAGGCCTTTTTTCGGTCCACAGTTTCAAGCTTCCATGCCTGATCCAGCGTTTGATTCCCTGAGCGAGTTTTTGTCTGTCGCCACAGAGGTATCGCTGTTGCTGGCTTCGAATCAGCTGGGAGATGTGGACGAGACGGTGACCGAGGCCTTGGCCATTTTAGGCCGCTACGCCAACGTGGAGCGCTCCTACGTATTCACTTTCAATTACGACGAGCATCTCAGCTACTACGATTTCGAGTGGTGCGCCGATGGAGTGGAGCCGCAGATCCAGCAGATCCCCACGGTGGAGATGGATATCCTAGCGGACTGGATCGCGGCCTTTCAGAAGGGAGACTACGTGTACATCCCTTCGGTGCCGGAGATGGAGCGAGGCGATCTGCGCGAGGTGCTGATGGAGCAGGAGATCAAGTCGCTGGTGGTGTATCCGATGTTTCATGGCGAGGATTTGCTGGGCTTCGTGGGCTTCGATTCGGTAGGCAGCTTCCGTCAGTGGGACAAGGAGCATTTCGACCTGTTGAAGATCGCCTGCGATACCATTGGGTCCACCTTGAGCAACGCTCGGTATCGGGACGAGCTGCTACGCTCCAAGCTGGAGGCCGATCGGGCCACCAAGTGCAAGAACGAGTTTCTCGCCAACGTGAGCCATGAGCTGCGTTCCCCGCTCAACAGCGTGATCGGCTTCAGCGAGTTGATCGAGCTGGAGCTCTCGGCGAAGCGCTACGAGAACATCCCCGAATTCATCAACCTGGTGAAATCCAGCGGCAAGCACCTCTTGAACCTGATCAACGACATTCTCGACCTGTCGCGGGTGGAAACCGGGCAGATGCTTCTGGACAAGCAGCTCACCGACCTGCGCGAGCTGGTGGGGCTGGTCTGGGACCTGGTTAAACTGGAGGCGAAGCAACGCGGGATCAGGCTCGTCTATGATCCACCCGAAAAGCCGGTCTACGCGGAGGTGGATGCGACTCGAGTGAGGCAGGTGATCTACAACCTCTTTTCGAACGCTCTCAAATTCACCAAGGCGGGCAAGTCTGTAGGGATATCGCTGATACAGGACCCTGGCAGCGTGTTGATCGAGGTCTGGGACGAGGGCAGAGGAATCCCGCACTCGCACCTCGAGCAGATTTTTGAACCTTTCGAGCAGGTGACGCCCGAAGATTCCAGCGTGCACTCCGGTGCCGGACTCGGGCTCGCGATCGTGAACAGCATCGTCACGGAGCATCAGGGAGAGATTTCGGTGGAGAGCGAGGTGGGAGTGGGCACGCGTTTCTCGGTGCGTCTGCCGGCGGGAAACCTCAGCCTGGTGGAGGATCAGGTCGCGAAATCCGCTCCAGTCGGCGGCGGACTGCCGAGCGAGGATGGAAATGGGAAAGCGGTGCTTTGCGTTGACGATATCGAGGCGAACCGCCGCCTGATCATCGAGAGCCTCGGACGGGCGGGCTACCGGGTGGAGGCGGCTGGCACCGGACGGGAAGCGTTGGAGCGGATCGAGTCCGATCGCTTCGACGTGGTTCTGCTGGATCTGAAACTGCCGGACATCAGCGGGTTCGACGTATTTCGTTTCATCAAGCGTCGCTGGAGCTCACTGCCGGTTTTGGCGGTCACCGCTTCATTGACCGACGACGTTCGCGAATCGATCAACCAGGCCGGCTTCGACGGCTGCCATGCCAAGCCCATCGTGATCGCGGACTTGCTTAGCTCGGTCAATCGATTCGCCTCCCGAGAGGGCAGAAGCGCCTGCTAGAGCGCCGACGCTTCGGCCCTGATGTGGCCGGGAAGGAGCCTAGGCCTCGTCGCCTTGCTGGCGCTCGCCGGCCAGCCGATCCAACAGCATCATCGCTTCCGGGTTCGCGTTGGCTCGCTTGATCTTCTCGATCATGTCCGAAACGGTTTTTTCCTCCTCCACTTGTTCGTCCACGAACCACTTGAGGAAGGAGACGGTCGCGTAGTCGTCGCAGTCGTGGGCGATCTTGTAGAGGCGATTGATCGCGGCGGTCACCTTTTGCTCCTGAGCCAGGCTGGCCTTGAAGACCGCGAGCGGCGAATCGAAGGTGTAGGCTGGGGCCTCGATGGCGGGCAGGACGATGGTGGCCCCGCGATCGAGCAGGTAGGTGTAGAACTTCATGGCATGCTCGCGCTCTTCGCCGCTTTGCATGGCCATCCACTGAGCGAAGCCGTCCCAGGCGTTGGCCTCGAAGTAGGAGGACATGGAGAGGTAGGAATAGAAGGCCTGGAACTCCATGCCGATCTGAGCGTTGAGAGCGTCGCGTAATTCTTCGTTGAGAGTCATGCCGCGCAGCTTGGGTACCTTTGGGGCCGTCTGCAACCGTTCTGCGAAAGCGGGCTCCTCTTTTGCTCTTTTGCGGAATCGGACGGCGGCCGAAGCGGAATCCAAGGCGATTTTGTAAAGCTCTGTTAATCTCTGTCTATTAGTTGCTAAAACGGGCAGATGCAGCGCCTTTCCCTCGAACCCGCTCTTCTCCTTCCGATTTTAGGGTTCGACTCATTATGCCCGACCCGGATGCACCCACCACGCCAGACGTCGATCGCTGCATCGACTGCTATCTAGACTCCTTCCTGAATGGCGTTCGAAAGGAGGACTACCGGCATTTTCTGGCGGTGTTCGACTACCCGGATATGCGCTGCCTATACGTGAACGGCACGGCGCATGTGTTGCTCAGCCCATGCAGCCAGGAAGGTATCGTGGGGACCTTTTGCCTTCACGACATCGTGGCCTTGGACGATCAGGCGAGATTCGACTCGGCGGTCTACCCGCGTCTGCGCATCCTAGGCGCTTGGAGCGGCCAAATCGGCTTGAGGGACCTGTGGGGCAGCGAACTGACAGCCAAGGTCGAACTGTCCATCAAGGCCCATACCGGCAGCTGCTCCGGCAAATACGTCTGCATGAAGGCGGAGCCGGTGGGAGCGGC
The DNA here is from genome assembly GCF_031127815.1 of Pelagicoccus sp. SDUM812003. Lineage (NCBI taxonomy): Bacteria > Pseudomonadati > Verrucomicrobiota > Opitutia > Puniceicoccales > Pelagicoccaceae > Pelagicoccus > Pelagicoccus sp. SDUM812003. The sequence continues at coordinate 389,521 of NZ_JARXHY010000003.1, forward strand.
CAGCTTCGACGCTATGGCGGGCTGGATGGATCGCGAGCTGTTGGCCGCTCTGCTGGAGAACAGCCAGGACGCCATCTACTTCAAGGACCGGCATAGCCGATTCATTCGGGCCAGCCGCATGCTGATCGAGCGATTCGGATTGGAGCATCCGCACGAGGTTATCGGAAAGACGGACTGCGACTTCTACGACCTGTCGCACGCCGCCGACGCCTTTCTGGACGAGCAGCGGATCCTGGAGAGCGGTGTGCCGCTGCTGGACAAGATCGAGACCGAGACCTGGCCGGACGGCTCCGAAACCTGGGTTTCCTCATCCAAACTGCCCTTGCGCGACTCCCGCGGGGAAGTGATCGGCACCTTTGGCATTTCTCGCGACATCACGCTACGGAAGCTCAGCGAGGACAAGCGAAAGGAGTTGGAAACGAAACTCCTCGTTTCGCAGCGCCTCGAGGCTATCGGCTCGCTGGCGGCCGGCGTGGCTCACGAAATCAACACCCCGACGCAGTTCGTTTCGGACAACATCGCCTTCATCCGGGATTCCTACGACGAGATGGAGAAGCTCTTTTCGGCCTTCGACGCTTTTCTGGAAAAGGCCAAGAGCATTCCTGAGCTGCAGGAATGCTGCGACCGCATCGACGCTCTCAAGGAAGCCACGGAGATCGACTACATTCGGGAGGAGATGCCCGAGACCATCAATCAAACCGCTTCAGGACTCCACCAGATCGCTCGCATCGTGCGCTCGCTCAAGGAGTTTTCCCATCCCTCGCAGCCTGGCAAATCGAAGGCCGACCTCAACCGGGCCATCGAAAACACTGTCAACATCTCGCGCGGCGAGTGGAAGAACGTCGCGGAAGTGAAGCTGCAGCTCGACCCGGACTTGCCGGAAATCGATTGCGTGGTCGACGAGATCAACCAGGTCGTGCTCAACCTTATCGTGAACGCGAGCCACGCGGTCGAAGCGGCGGATAGGGGAATGGGAACGATAGAAGTCAGGACCATGAGGGATGAGAATTATGCGTGTATCGAAGTTAGCGATACGGGCACGGGAATTCCGTTCGAGATCAGGGATCGGCTCTTCGAACCGTTTTTCACCACCAAGGGGATCGGGGAAGGCACCGGCCAAGGGCTGGCCATGGCTCGAAACATCGTAGTGAAGTCCCACCATGGGCGAATCGATTTCGAGTCCGATCTCGGGCACGGCACCACCTTTCGCGTCCATCTGCCCATTCAGCAGACGAACAAGGTCGCAAGCGAAGATCAGGAGGAAGTCGGATCATGAAGGTACTGTTTGTTGATGATAACAAGAGCGTCCTTGCGGCGTTTCGTCGAAACCTGCGAAAGCGCTACGACGTTGCGACCGCGGAAGGCGCGGCCGAGGCTTTGCGCATGCTAGAGAACGATGGTCCCTTCGACATCATCGTCTCGGACATGAAGATGCCGGGCATGGACGGGGTGAGCTTCCTCGAGAAGACCATCGAGATCTCGCCGGGCTCGGTGCGCATCATGTTGACGGGAAACGCGGAGCAGGACACGCCGGTCGAAGCGGTGAACCGTGGCCATGTCTACAAGTTTCTCAACAAGCCATGCTCGGTCGATGACCTGGTGGTGGCTCTCAAGGAGGCGGAAGGACACCACAAGGTGCAGCAGGTCGAGCAGCAGATGCTCGAGCAGACGGTATCGGGCTGCGTCAAGGTGCTTACCGACGTGCTCGGTCTGGTGGCTCCGTTCGCCTTGGGCAGAGGTCAACGACTCAAGGATTGCCTCGTTCCGTTTCTCAAGGTCATCAAGCTCAAGGGGCTTTGGCAGTACGAGGTCGCGGCTCTGCTTTCTTCCGTTGGCTATACCTCAGTACCCAGCGAGTTGATACTGAAGCTGGAGCGAGGGCAGAAGCTGAATGTGCACGAGTCCAGCGTTATCAGAAAGATACCGGAAATTGGATACGAGCTGGTGTCCGCCATACCTCGTTTGGAACGTGTCGCGAAAATGATCCGCTACCAGAGGAAAAGCTACAATGGAAGCGGTTTTCCGGAGGACAATGTATCGGAGCAGTCGATACCGCTCGGGGCCCGTTTGCTGCGCGTTTTCGAGGATCGTATCGATCTCGAGCGCGATGGCATTTCCGGTCAGGCTGCTTTTGACATCATGAGCAAAAGCCATGGCCTGTACGACCCGAAGATTCTCGGGCTTTGCTTCAAGTACTATCCCAACTACCTGACGACCTCCATTTCCAAGGACAAGGATGTGCTGACGGTGGACCTTAAGAGCTTGAAGCCTGGCATGTGCATGGTGTCGGATCTTTCCACCAAGGATGGAATCCTGCTGGTGGAGGCTGGCAACTGGCTGACCGGAGCGACGATCCAGCGTATCCGAAACTATCATACGCTGGAGCAGGTTGACGGACCGTTCTACGTTCAGTTGCCCGACGAGGCTTAGGACGGTCTCGAAACGCGAGAAGGCGGCCCGTCTAACAAGGCCGCCTCCTACAGACTGTGTGTTCCGAAAGTATGGCAAGACTCTACCAGTCTTTCGGAATCTCCGCCACCCCGAGAGGGATTTCCTCTGCTCTGAGAGGGATTCTTGTAGATGTTTCGTCGGAGACCGGCTCTAGCGGCGCTATTGACAAGCATCGCTTCCATGCTCATTAGCCTGTACCATAAGAAACCGATTCTCATTTGCTCTGCTCTGTTTGATCACGCTGTTCGCGGCCGCGACCCAGCGAGGCGACAGCCACGAGCTTAGAGACGAATCGGACTCGACCTTGCTCGTCGCCGCTTCTAGCGACTCGGAAGAGGCGGTAGTCAACCCGCAAACCAGCGCCCTCGTCCGTCAGGCGCTTAGCCGTAAGCAAGAAGAGCCTGTCGACGATCTTGGCGACGCGCTCCCTTCCGAATCCGTACAGTCGCCCTCGCGCCACGGCATTAGCATTCGGGGCTTGCGAGCGCCTTGTCTCCAGAATCTAGGCGAGCGGATTTCCAGAACCTTAGCCTGTCGTTCTCCTCCGACTCCGGTTAGCGAGTCCGCTGGGTCGCATTGCGCTTAGCGATGCGACGTCTGACAGCGTCCTGCAGCCTGTTAGCTGCGATTGCCAGTTAGAATCTATCCTGACAAAGGAAGCTCCGAACTGGCTGAGTTTCTCCACGCAGGCGAAGTGACTACCTTCGACCTGGGAGCGACCGAGGCTGAGCATCTTGGCGAGACGCCTATTTAGACTTCGCGTCTCGACGAATCGCATCATTCACCAACGCCGCAAGCTGAGGGGAATGCGCACGTTGCCATTCAAGAAATGGGCGCCGAAGGGATGTCGATCGATAGGCAGCTTCGATGCGTTCCGGCACCCAAATGAACACCGTATACGGATAATCAATACATCAATGAATTTTCATCGCATCCATCACTTTTTTCTTTCGCTTCTAACTCCTCCCGTGAACAAGGAAAACCTCACGGCCTACTACTCAAGCGCGTCCGACGGAGAGCTTTCTAGGCTAAAGCCATCGGAGCTCACTCCAGAAGCCCTGCCTCTCTGGAAGGCTGAAATGGCGCGCCGCCAGGCTGCTCGCCGCACGAAGGCGATGGTGAAATGAGCGCCGCCAGATCCCCCACCCAACGCCGCGCCTTTGCGTCTGCCGCCCCGGTTTTAGGGGCGGCTCCTGTCGAGGAGCAAAAGGAAGAATCGCCAAGCCCGGCGCATTTGGCGGGGCAAGACATCGCGAAGGGTATCGAACGATTGGCAGACCGAGCCAACGATGGCGATCTCACCTTGCAGCAGGCGATGGACCAGCTCAATCCCGCTCCTCCGCTTCTGGTTTGCGCGTTGTTCGCGCTGCCGTTTTGTCAGCCGGTTCCCACGGTCGGGTTGGGTCTGCCGTTCGGTTTGGCAATCGCCTGCGTGGGAGTTGCCTTGGCTTTGGGAAAGGAGCCTCGTCTCCCTCGTTGGCTTGCCCAACGTCAGTTGCCCAGCCAAGTCTTTCCTGCGATCTTGCGGTTCGCCGCCCGGCTTACGCGATGGGCGGAGTCCAAGCTCAAGCGGCGGGGATCCTGGCTTGTGGCTGCTCCGCTAGCCCGAATATGGGCGCTTGCCCTCGTCCTTGGCGCTGTGCTGCTGTCGCTTCCCTTGCCGATCCCTTTCAGCAATTTTTTCCCCGCGGCTAGCATCCTCGCCATCAGCCTTGGCTGGCTCAAGGGGGATGGGTTGGCCATCGGAGTCGGCCTCGTGTCCCTGCTCCTAGCGGTCGTCTTTCTGTTGGCTTTGGCTCTTCTGGGGAGGATCGGCCTCAGCCTGGTTGATTCCGCTCGATCCGTTCTTTTCGAAGAAACCATCGCCACCGCGTTTGTCCTTCATGGGCAAACACCGTTTTGAGACAAGATGTCATGGAAAACCTGATACTTTTTCCGTTGTCGGAGTACTGGTGGCTCTACGCCGGGTTCTTGTTCTTCGTGGTGGCGATGCTTGCATTGGATCTTGGAGTGTTTCACCGGCATGCGCACGTGGTCTCTCTCAAGGAAGCGACCGCTTGGAGCCTGACGTGGATTTCGTTGGCCTTTCTCTTTTGCATCGGCCTTTGGCGGTATGCTCATTGGAAGTTTCCGCAATACGAGCCTCTGTTGACGACCTTGGCCGATTCGGGAGTGACGGGAGCTGCGGCTTTGGAGGAGAGCGCGAGGCTGGCAGATCAAGTCGCTCTCGAATTCCTTACGGGATTTGTCGTGGAGAAGGCTTTGTCGGTGGACAACATTTTCGTATTTGCGGTGGTGTTTTCCTTCTTCGCAATCCCCGCTAAGGATCAGCACCGCGTTTTGTTCTACGGAATTTTCGGAGCCCTGCTGATGCGGATGCTTTTCATTGCCGCTGGTTCGGCTCTGATGCAGTACCATTGGGTAGTGTGGGCGTTCGGTGGGCTCCTCACGCTTACCGGAATCAAGATTCTCCTTTTGCCGGAGAAACCGCTGCAGCCGGATCGGAACCCGCTGATACGTCTCACGAAGCGATTTTTCAGGATCACTCCCCAACTGGAAGGCGAACGCTTTTTCGTCCGTCGCGATGGCAAGCTCTTCGCCACTCCCTTGTTCGTGTGTCTGATCTTTGTCGAGGCGACGGACATCGTTTTTGCCTTTGACTCCGTGCCAGCGATTTTCGCCATCACGCGAGAGCCCATGATTGTGCTGACCTCGAACGTATTCGCAATTCTAGGACTTCGAGCCCTGTTCTTTCTGCTAGCGGGCGTCATGGACCGATTTCACCTGCTGCGGTACGGGCTAGGACTGGTACTGGTCTTCGTAGGCCTTAAGATGGTGTGGCTCAACGAGGCTTTCGGTGGAAAGTTTCCCATCGCTTGGTCCTTGGGGATCATCGCGGTGATTCTGACAAGCTCCGTCGCTGCCTCGCTGCTTTTTCCGCCTCGTCGCGTCCATTGCCCGAAACCTGTGACTCCCGAAACAGGTTCTTGAGGCGGGTTATTTCAGAGCGCCGTAGATCGTTAAGACTCCCATGGTCAAAGTCATGATGCCGATCACGATCTTGAGGGTGTCTTCTCGCGTCTTCTTAATCGCAAAGACAGAGAAGGGCACTGATGCGAGAGCGCCAGCGCGCATCGGTATCAGCAAGCGATACCCGCTTGATCGCGACGCTATGTTGTCTCGCACGGGATACGCTGTTGTGATGGTCGGGATGGCTGGGCGGTGGCGGTACGTCGCCCTTTTTTCCTCCTGCCGCGTTTTATATAGATGAGCGTGCCGGAGAGGCTGAGGATGGAGGGGCTGAGTCCCGCGAGACACCAGAGAACCTGTGTCGTCACGCCGCCGAAGCTGCCGAAGTGCAGCGGCTCGAAGGCGTCCGTCACCTGGGCCCAGAATCCGGCTTCCCGGAGGTCGGAGGAGTGGGTCACTTCACCAGTTTCGGCTGACACCCAAATGGTGCTGCCGTAGAGACTGCGGAAGGAGCTCGCCCCAGGGTGTTGTCCGTAGAGGTAGAACATCGGTTCCTCCTCGGTTGGGAAGTAGATGTAGTTGAGGGCGTAGCCGGGGATGCTTTGCTCGGCGATGGCGCTCAGGGAGTCGATGCGTTCGGTGGTGCCGGCGTATTCGTTTGCCATGGGCTCCTCCTCTTCGTGAGCGTGTTCGATAAGCTCGTGGGCGATGTGGGCGATGTTCCAATAGGCGCCGGTGATGCCCAGTATCAGGTTCATGGGCACGGTAGCGATGCCGACGGCTTTATGAATATCCGAAAAGAGGATCCGAGCGCTCGCGCCCCAGCGAAGGCGAAAGAGCGCCTTGAAGAACGGACGATGTAGATAAATGCCGGATACGCCGAGAATGATGTATCCCAGAGCGAAGAAAGCCGCGATGCCCATGCCCCAATGGTCTGCGAAGAAAGTGTAGTGGAGTCGGACGAACCAACCGTAGATCGTTTCATCGTAGGGCAGAGGGCGCTCCGATGTTTTCGCAGTGTAAGGATCAATATAGAGAACGTACCAGTCGTCGGTGTCGCGCTTCATCAGGTAGGCGCGGTCTCGGTATTCGCTATCGGTGTTGAACAGCCAGCCGCGTATCCAAAAGTCGGGGAAGGCTTTCTCGACCCTCGTGGTGAGTTCCGAGGTGGCGAGACGCTGGGAATCGGACGAGAGTGGCGCGTTGAGTACTTCGTCCGGATGGAGCGTTTTCGCGATTTCCTGGTGGAAGACCAGTACGCTGCCAGTCAGGCCGATGACCAGAAGACCGAGACCGCAGACAAGTCCGAGCCAGGAATGGAGTTTCCAGAATTTCTTTCGCATGGATGGAAAAGGGGAAGTCCACCTGCGCCGGAGACGCAGGTGGACGGTGTTTGTTTTTTATTATGGGAAAGGGTGGGCCTGGGAGGTCGCCTCAGCGCGGCGACCTACAGATGGTGCTGCTGTAGGACCGGGCGCCGACCGGACAGATCGGGTCAACGCTAGTACTTCCACTTCAGGGAGAAGATGACGTTGCGCGGCTCGCCGTAGTTAGGGTAGTCGAGGTTCGCGAGGTAGATCTCGTCGAAAGCGTTTTTGGCGCTGAGCGTGGCGGAGAAGTTCTCGTTGAACTCGTAGTTGAGGTGGATGTTGGCCAAGGCGTAGGCGTCTTGGGTCACGATGGCGCTGCCTTCGGTCGGATGGGTGCTGCTGCCTTGGATCTCGCTCTGCCATGTGAGCCCGCCACCGATGGCCAGGCGACGCCACTTGCCCGGGAACTGGTAGTGGCTGGAGAACTGGAAGAGGTGCTTCGGCAGGTTAGTCCAGATAAGATCGGTCTCGTGGCGAGATGTGTCGTTGAGCGTGTATCCGAAAATCACTGACCAGTCCTGGTTGACCTGTCCCGAGAGCTGCAACTCCACGCCTTCGCTCTTGGTGCCGTCGACGCCGTAGTACACGTACTTGCCGTTGGGAAGCGGGTCGATGTAGCTAGGATCGCGAACCGCGTAGTTGTCTTGGGAGGCTTCGAAGAGGGCGGCGGTGAAGGTGGCTCGCCCGTCGGCGAAGCTGGACTTTATGCCGACTTCCAGGTTGGTGCCCTCAACCGGATCGAGAATGGCGCCGTTTTCGTCGACGTAGCTTTGCGGTTCAAAGATGGAGGTGTAGCTCGCGTAGAGCGTGGTGTTTTGATTGAGGTCGTAGGTGAAGCCGATGTAGGGCGTGAACTCGCCGTCGACGTCGTATTCTGAGGAAACGCTGGTGACGACGCCATCGATGTCGCGCTGGAACTCCTTTGTATCCCAATTTGAAATACGGCCGCCAAGAATCGCGGAAAGCGAATCTGTGAGGCGGAGGCGAGTGGAGGCGTAAACGCCAAGCTGCTCGGTTTGCTCGATGGTGTAGCTATCGAGGTAGTTGAACGTGAGCTCGGGGGCGGAACCGTCCCAAGTGTAGAAATTAGGAATGAAGTAGGTCCAGGTGTAGCCAGCGTCATTGTTGCGAGAGACGCCCTCGTATTCGGAGTAGCTCGCGCCAAAGACCAGATCGTGTTCGCGTTCGAACAATCTGAATACACCGTTGGTGTAGAGATCCAGGCTGTCGCGCACGTCGTCGCCGTCCCAGTAGGTGCCGCTGAGCATGACCCCGCTGCCGTCCTCCTTGTCGAGCCAGCTGCCGCCGTAGGTGTTTTGATAGACGCTCTTGCTGACCACGTCGCCGGTGGTGTGGTTGTAAGCCGCCTTGAGCTGCCAGTCGCTGCCGAACTGCTGCTCTAGGTTGACGAAAGCGGTGTTGGACTCGCGCTGCCACTTGGCCCAGTTGGTGGCGAAGTTGGTGGTGTGAGGAAGGTCTGATGTCGAGCCGTCAGCGGAGAAGTAGGGAATGGTGCCCCAGACCGAGGCGGTTGGATCGTTGTCCTGCGTCTGGTAGCCGAAGGTGAGTGAGGTGGTATCGGTGATGTCGCCCGTGAAGGTGGCCAGCAGAGCGAGCTTGTCCTCGTGGTAGCGATCGCGGAAGCTGTCGCGGTCGGTGTAAGCGGCGACCACGCGGCCGCGGTACTGGCCTTCCGAAGAGAGCGGCGTGTTCACGTCGACCTCGGTGCGGTAGTAGTCCCAGGATCCGACGGTTTGGCGAACCGATGCGGCGAAGCTGCGCTCGGCCTGCTTGCGGTGAAAGTTAACGGTGCCCGAAGGCTCGCCGGAGCCGCTGAAAAGTCCGTTTGCTCCGCGTAGGATTTCCACGCGTTGGTACAGGGCGGTGTCGTACTCTTGGTTAGTATCGTTGCTGTAGGTCGGAATGCCGTCGACCTGGAAGTCGGTGATTTGGAATCCGCGGGAGAAGTAGAGCGGGCGCTGCGTATCGTAGAGAGAAACGTTCACACCAGTCACGTTGCGCATGACGTCGTCCATGCTGAACATGGATTCGTGCTCTAGCCGCGAACTATCGATCAGGCTGATCGACTGTGGCGTCTCGCGTTCGCTGAGGGGCAGCCGCGTGGCGGCCCCGATGGTGTCGTAGTGGTCGCCGAAGACGGTGAAGCTCGAGAGGACAACGTAATCTTCCTCGCTCTCGCTTGTCTGAGCCAAGACCCCAGCGGGTAGGCTCAAGGCGCTGACGGAACATCCCAGGATGAGAGTTTTGAAGTGGTTCATATCTGAATCTCGTTTGTACTTGCTAAGCGGCGACTGCCCGAACGCGGGCGGCGCCATCATGCGCAGAATAGCGCTTCGGACGGTCGCGGCGCCGCTCCCATACGGATTCTTACGACCCCCAGCGGGATAAAAGCGGGTCTGGCGACGCTGGGGTGACGCCTAGTTGACGGGTGGCGGGTGACGGTAGAACGGGCGGCTGGAAGAGGTTTTCGCCTGTCGCTATTGGTGACAGAGCAGGACGAATATCAAGAGCAGCAGCAAGGGACCGGCGAAACAAATGAGTAGACGGAATCTTTCGGTAGCGCGTTCTGTCATGGGGATTCTTGCGCGTTTCGCGGTACGCAGTCAGGTCGAGAGCTTTCCTAGTGTCTGCGAGAAAACCGCTTCCGAATAATGGTCCGTGGCTGGTTCGATTGCGAGGAGCTGAGCGTCGTCGGGGCCTGCAATGTAAAGAATGGGGCGCTTGGCGGAGCGTGCATCGCAGTGGAGGCTGCGAGCGGCCCTGAGTCCGAGTTGGAAGGAGGCGAGCTCGGAATAAACTCCGATCGCGTCGTCGCTGAGTTCGATGGTTTCTATTTGAATCCGGCGTCGATGAGTGGACTCGCAGTTGGCTAGGGTGACCTCGATGGCTGCGTCATTCTCGGCGAGGAGTTGGAGGAATGTGGCAAGGGAATAGGGATGAAGCGAAAGCAGCGTCGCGGTGTCGGGAACGGCGGGGAACTGATCGAGCGCTAGGTGAACGGCCTCGTCTTCTTCTGGAGATTCGATGAGCGTTTTGATGTAGTGTGCCCATTCGCTAGGAGGAACTGTCTGCGGGGCGCAGATTTGGAGAAACTCTTGGCCGTGGGGATTGCGAAACTCGATGCGTCCCGGGGAGCTGCAGCAGTCGCAAGTTTGCACGCGTCCGGCTAGAGAAGCATGCGAGTCGGGACGAATCAGCAGCCGATTGTCTCCCGATCCCGCGAAACCTCTCTCGTGGTTCCAATTAAGAATAGGCGGCTTGGTGAGGGCGACCAGACGAGCGAAGGCGTGCTTGGTCTGGAGGTAGATGGATTCAAAGTTCTCGGCAGAGAGGTCGAAGGTGTGTATCCAGTTTCTTGGGATCGTTATTCGTCCATCCGCATCGGTCCGAAAGCAGATCGGCGCGTGGGCTTGTTGATGGCTGGCCGGGGCAGGTGTTGTCGGGAGTCGGTCCATTTGTGAGTCGGAGTGCGAGTGGGGAGGATCTGAGCGCAGACGTTTGCCTGAGGGCAGAAGCTCGCGATGCGACCTGCGAGCTTCCAAGCAGCGTCGCAGGCGAGAGCAGCTTCGATGGGGATGCAAAGTGTGATGCAGGTGCCCTCGGATGCGGGTTTCTGGGCGATCGAGAGGGAGACCGGAAGCTTGAGGTCCACAGCGCAGGCGCGGGCGATTTTTGCTAGATCGAATCCTGGGTGTTCGCGAGAGTTGGCGATTTCGCAGCGTATTTGATGAATGGATGCATTCATGGTTCTTGTTAGCTGCGGGGAGTTGGCAGCCCGCAGAATTGGGGATATCATAGCTGAACCAAGCTCGTTTCGCTGCCCCGAGAAGGATTCATAAGACCCTGAGAAGGATAAAAGGAGAGATCGGCGTCGCTGGAGCGCCGCCTAGGTGGCGGGTGACGGGGTGGCGGGGTGCGGGCGAAAAGCGAGCCCGGAGGTCCCGCTCCGCCGTGTTTCGTTCAACCGAAAAAGCGGCACCAGCTGAGGGCGAAACCTGTGTATACGAGAATCAATGACGCGGCGGTGGCAACGGTAGCGATGATTTTGCCGATGAGGCCAAAGGCTTCTCCGGTGTGAAGGAAGCGCACCCAGACGCGGGCTTGCATGCCAGCGCTGCGCTCTTCGAAGCGGGTGGCTTGCAGAATGTCGCCAGTGATGGGGTCGACCGATATCGGAGTGTAGCCGGCGCTCTGAAAGGGAGCAGGCAGGTAGACGGCTACATTGAGCGGCTGCAGGCCTTGTTCTGGCTGGCTGGAGTGAGGCAAGTTTATCCAGAGCAGATTGTATTCGGGAAATGCGGATGCGATCTTGTCGGCGATTTCCTGATACGGAAGGGGAGTGGCGTCTACGGGATGGTCCGGCAAGGCGGGCGGCTTGACCATGAGCATGCGAAAGTCTCGGAACTGCGGTGGCTCCTCTCCGAGGACTTGGAATACTAGCTTGTGGCCCCAGCCGAAGGAAATGACCACGGCGGTGCCTACAAGGACGATTAGCACAGGAAGGTTCCAGATTCCGAATACGTTGTGCCGGTTGAAATCGCGGGCTTTGCCTCGGACCTTTTTGTTGAAGAAGAGGGCTTTTTTGAAGAGGCGCGACTTCATGGCCCGCGGGAACCAAAGATAGAGGCCGGTGAGGCAGAGGATGAGGAAGGCGAGGTTGGATACGCCGGTTATGAGGCGTCCGGTGGAAGTGGGGCCTTCTTTGGCTCCCAGCCAGCGGTGCCACTCCTCGATGGTGTGCAGCACGTGGTGGGCGGGACCGGCTTGGGATTCGGCGAAGGCGCCGGTGTAGGGATTCGCGTAGATGAGGCGATCGCGGCCTTGCAGGATCTTGTAGGCTTTGTCGGCTTCTGGAAAGGTTTGAATGGCGGTCGCCTTGAAGTCGGGGAACTCCTCCGACAGGCGGGCCAGCAGTTCGTCGATGCTGAGAGCAGGAGGAGCGTCGGCGGGGACCTCTACTGCGCTTAGATCTCGATCCATCCAGTCCAAGATTTCCGCTTCGAAGGCGATGGCGATACCGGTAGCTGACATGATGGCGATGACGGTACCCGCTGCGATGCCTGAGAGCAGATGTATCCAGAATATGGTTTTTCGGAACATAGGTTAAGAGAAGAAAGCCCACGAATCTCACGATCGGTCACGAAAAGGTTTTTGTTTGAGTTCCGTTCGTGGTTGACCGTGTGATCCGTGGGTCGGTTATTTAAGTGGCGCCTACTCTCAGAATTTGATCGAGGTGGAGAGGCGTATGTCGCGGCCAGGGGCGGCGAGTCCGGCCACTCTCTCGAGTTGTCCGTTGTAGCCAGCGGTTGCCTGGTCGACGTAATATTTGTCGAAGGCGTTGTCGATGGTGAGCGTTACGGCGATATGGTCTTCCTCGCCGGTCACCCACTGGGCGTAGAAATCGTGCACGGCGTAGGACGGCTTGTAAGCGAGGGGCTCGGGGGACTCGTCGTACTCTTCGACGAAGTTGAGGGACCAGCCGACGTTGAGCTGCAGCTCGGAAAACGTATAGCCTGTATTGGCGTTCCAAGTACGACCGTAGGAGCTACCGAGGCCGAAGTCTGTATCGACGAGCGCTTCTCCATCGAGCTCCGGATCCGAGTGCGAGACTCCGAGGCTAGAGGTGAAGGCGCCTTGGCGTAGGCCGAAAGTGAAGTCGTAGCCCTCGACTTCGAGGTCGCCTGCGTTGTCGCGAACACCACTGGACACGATGACGTCATTGATGGTCTGCTGGTAGAGCGTGCCGTTGGCGAAGTAGGTTCCATTGTCGTACTGGAAGCCGATTTCCGCGTTCTCAGCCCACTCAGGATCGATGGATGCGTGGTTGGTGACGCCACCTTCGTTGGCTGTGATGAGGTCGATCGGCGTGACGCCGCGAAAGGCGGTGCCGTAGCTTACGTTTAGATCGAGCTTCTCCGTCGCGGCGAAGCTGATCCCGAGATTGGGGCTGAAGCCAGCATCCCTAAAGGTTTGGCCGTCCTTGTCCTGGTATTTGTATTCGTCCCAGCGGATACCGAAGGATGCTTGGACCTGTTCGGTCACTTGCCACTCGTCTTGAGCGTAGAAGCCGAGGATCTCGATGGTCTCGTCTGGAATGGTTTGGTAAACCAGTGGCGGTAGGCCGATGGGCGAGGAGAATGGAGGGCGCAGAGTGGTTTGTCCCTTCCCGGTGAAGTACGCGGTATCGTCGCGGAAGTTGAGGCCGTAGTTCACGGTGTGGTCGCCGTAGGCGGAGGTGTTGGAAAGGTCGAAGCCGAGGCTTTCGTAGCCCATCTCGTATTGGCCGGTGCGGTCGATGCTGTTGTCTGTATGGTAGAGCTTGGCGTTGAGATCGACGTTTCGGTCTGAAGCGACGAATCCGTAGCCAAGGGTCGCGGTCTGGCGGTCGAACTCCATGTAGACCGGGTCATTCGGAGCTCGCGGGTGATTGAAGTCGCCGTAGAAGTTGGGGCGATGGCGGAAGGTGCCCTCGTTGCTGCGGTCTTCGAAACTGAATTCGAGCGTTTGATTTGCGTCGATCTGCCCATCGAGCTTGAGGAAGGCTCGGTTGGTGTCGCTGCTGGTGAGCTCCACCGTGTCTCCGTTTCCATCCTTGTAGTCGTTGGATTCTGAATACGTGTAGGCGAAGACGCCCGAGAGACTGGCGCTGAGCTGGCTGTAGAGGGCTCCGGTGAGCTTGAGTTGGTCGCCGTTGCTGCCGTAGCTGGCTTTGGTGAAGGATCCGAAGGTGTCGCTACCCTCAAGGAAGTCGTTGGCTCCCTTGTTCTCGAAGCGGATCGCTCCCGCAAGAGCTCCCGGTCCGACGGAGGCTGCTCCAGCGCCCGGCTCCGCTTCGGCGAACTTGAGCAGTTCCGGCTCGATGGAGTACTGGCCCTGGTGGTGGGAAAGGTAGCCCGCTTGGGTGGCTCCGTCGACGGAGACGGCGAGCATCTTGTCCTCGATGCCGCGCACGTAGATCTTCTCCGCGGCGGATATACCGCCCCCGACCATGATGGAAGGATCTTGGGAGAAGATGTCGGAGAGGTCGTTTGCCTGAAGGCGCTCCAGGTCCTTGTCGGTGACGTGGACGATCTTCTGGGCTCCGAAGGCGTATGTTTCGCCGGATACGACGAAGGGAGTGAGGTCGAAGACCTCGTCCTCATCCGACTGGGCGAAGGAGAGAGTCGCGAAGCCGAAGCAGGAAACTGCGGCCAGCGATTTGAATAGGAGGTTTGTAGTCATGAGCTTATCGCTTTGGAATTCGAGCCCGCGACTATGGCCGATCAATTACATTTCCGCAGCCCCGAGAGGGATTAGTTGCGCCCGAGGAGGGATTTTCATAACGGGGACTGTGACGTCTAAGCCGCTCGGTTTGGTCGGATCTTGCCCGAGATCCAGCTGACGAGGCCTATGAATAATAAGGACGCTCCAACGGTAGGGAGGAGGACCGCGAGGGCGATGGTGAGCCAGGCCATCCACTTGGGCGCGGTCTTCGGAGGAGTTTTTCTGGGAGCTCCCGTCGCGCCGCTCGGACGCCGTCGCCACCACATCCAAATCCCGGTGACGCACATGGCGATCAGTATCAGGCAGCTCAATACGGCCAGTATCTTCGTGCCCAATCCGAATATGCTTCCCACGTGGATAGGATAGAAGAGCAACAGGACCTTTGACATGAACGGCAGGTCCTCGCTGGTGGCGACTAGGAGCAGCTCGCCGGTGTACTGGTCGATGAAGGTGGCTCCCAGCTTGGCGAAGGGAACTGAAATGTCGGTTGTGATGCTAAAGGCGTCGTCGGTATCGTGGTGGGGAAACTCCATGCCGTAGCCTCGTCCCTCGTAGGAATAGGCGTCGTTCGCGGTCTTCCAGACTTCGTCAGCGGATATGCGGGTTTGCAGGCTGTGGTCCTCGACGTGAGCGGATTTGGGCGGGCTTATGTAGAACTCGGGAAAGCCTCCGGAGAGCGCGGTTCCGATTCGCAAGCCCGTTCCCCAGATGTTGGTGAAGAAAAGTCCCGTGCCCATGATGGCCAGCAGGAAGAAAGAGAGGTATACGCCCGGGATGGTATGCCAATCGCGCAGGAGGGTTCGCTTGGACCCCCTGGAGCGTGGGATCCATACGCCTTTGATCTTCTCTTTCTTGCGGGGCCACCAGAGATAGAGTCCTGAAAGAACGGATACGATGCCCCAGCAGGTGGCCGTTTCCACGACCAATCGCCCGATTGTGCCGCTCATGAGACGGCGATGAATGTCGAGAATGACGCGAAAGAAACCCTCGTCGCTGGGATGGTGTCCGAGGATTTCCCCTTTGTAAGGGTCGAAATAGACGTAGCTCGTTTCCTCGGCTCCGTCGGCCTTGTGGGTCTCGACGTAAGCGATCCATGCTCTGTCAGGTTCTTTGGATACGCTGAGGTAGTGCAGCTCCGCCTCAGGGAGCTCTGCTGCGATCGCTGATTCGAGGGTCGAGTGAGGGACTGCGGAACCGCCCGGCTCGACGAAGAGCGTTTCGGAGTGAAGGAGTCGCTCGATCTCGTCCTTGAACACGTAGAGGGCGCCGGTGATGGCGACGATGATAAGAACAGGCGAGACAAGCAGGCCCGCCCAGAAGTGCCAGCGCCAGACAAGCTGGTAGATCTTGCCGGGCCGGCGCTTTGGCTTCGCGAGTTCGGATGCGGAGGCGGTGTCGGAATACATGACTGCGGGTGGAGCGGCTGCTCGATGAGATGGTCGAAGAATACCGCTGTTGTTGGATGTAGTCCGCCCCTGGAGGGATAACGTTTGCTCCGGGAAGGATTACTTTTCGCTTCGTCTTCCGAGACTGAGGGGTGGTGGGGCGCCAGCGAAGCGTGCCCTTCCTGTCCGCTTCCCCGTAGGACTAGGATCTTTGAGTTTATGCGCTCGTTCTCGAGTCCGGAAGTTGAATGAAAAATGAAATAAATCCGAGAGGTGGAGGTACTTGCCTTCTGTGAGCTAATAAACACCGCGCGAACAACCTGTAACCTCGAACAGGAAGAATTATAACATCATGAAAATATGGATACGATGATTTGCGAATCTTGCCTTTGCCGCCTTAACCCCTTAGCCCCGCATGGGCAGGTAAGAAGTACGAACAAGGAGCTGTATTACGTGCTCTCTTTTACAACGGAGAAACCTTGGGCACGGTCGCGACCCCGACTTCGATGCCTGGACGTGGCGTGGATGTCATCTAAGTGATTTCGAATGGCCAGGTGGAACAGCTGAGGGTGACCACGGTGGCTCCGGGTGATCGCAACTACCATGGAGGCAAGTGGAAGGTCTACGTGGTTACAAGGGAGGAATCTGGACCGGCCTCCCTCTTCACATCCGCAGAGGAGTCCGAAGCGTCTTTGGTCGCTGGAGAACTTTCGATGCTGAGAAGGCCGGATGCCGACTTCCAGTGTCTGGTGCTCCGAAAGACCAAGAGCTGAAGCGGAAGGTCCGAGTTTTAGAGAAGCCAAACACTTTCGCGTGTTTGGCTTTTCCTGCTGAACGGGGCCCAGGCGGGAGGCAGGTTTGTCACCTGCCTCGACTATTCGGTCTGCGCGATTCGTCCCTAGGACGCCAGCAGCTCCGCAAGGTCTTGATCCGGAGTGGTGATCGGCTTGATGCCGTAGTTTTCGACTAAGAAGTCCAGCACCTTCGGCGAGATGAATGCTGGAAGGGAGGGGCCGAGACGAATGTCCTTTATGCCGAGGTAGAGCAGGGTCAGCAGAATGGAAACCGCTTTCTGCTCGTACCACGAGAGCACCATGGACAGCGGCAGATCGTTCACCTCGCAGTCGAACGCCTTGCTGAGCTCCACCGCGATTTGGATGGCGGAGTAGGCGTCGTTGCACTGCCCAATGTCGAGCAGGCGGGGGATTCCTCCGATATCGCCGAGCTGTTGATTGAAGAAGCGGAACTTACCGCAAGCCAGGGTGAGGATCACCGAATCTTCCGGCGTCTTGGAGACGAATTCCGAATAGTAGTCGCGTCCGCCTTTGGCCCCGTCGCAGCCCCCGACCAGGAAGAAATGCTTGATGGCGCCGGACTTCACGCCTTCCACCACTTTGTCGGCCACGCCGAGCACAGCGTTGCGGGCGAAGCCCACGGTGACCGAGCCAGCGTCGAGGTCCTTGGTGTATCCGTCCATCTGCAGGGCCATTTCGACGACTTCGGAAAAGTCGTCCTCCGCCACGTGCTTGATGCCCGGCCAGCCGACGAGGCCGGTGGTGAAAACGCGATCTGCATAGTGCGCACCCGGTTTTTGGATACAGTTTGTGGTGAAGAGGATGGGGCCGGGGAAGTCGCCGAACTCCAGGCGCTGGTTGTGCCAAGCTGTTCCGAAATGCCCTATGAAGTGAGGGTACTTTTTTAGCTCGGGGTAGCCGTGGCAGGGCAGCATCTCGCCGTGGGTGTAGACGTCGATGCCTTTGCCCTCGGTTTGCTTGAGCAGCGTCTCCAGATTTAGCAGGTCGTGCCCGGTTATGAGGATGCATTTGTTCCTGCGATATCCAAGCGGAACGGAGGTGGGAACCGGGTGACCGAAGCGGCTCGTGTTGCCGGCGTCCAGGATCTCCATGGCCCGGAGGTTGATCTCCCCGGCTTTGAGCGCTGCCTGCACGCAGTCTTCGAGCGTCAGGTTTTCCGCTCCCAGAGCGGCGAGGGCTTCGTAGACGAAGCCGGAGATCGCGGCATCGCGTTGGCCCAGCTTGGCCGCGTGGTCCCCGTAGGCGGCGATTCCCTTGACGCCGTAGAGGAGGATCTGCTTAAGAGAGCGGATGTCCTCGTCAGTATCCAATTTCTGGATAAATTGCAACTGTTTCCCTTGCTCCGCGAGCGCCTGCCAGTCCTCCATGGGGACGAAGCGAACGGAAGGGTGATCGAAATCGGCCGCTCCGGCGCGCTCCCTGAGGCGCTCCATCAGGTCATCCCTTCGCTGGACTGTCTCATGCACCAGGGCGGCGATGCGCTCCGGATCGAAGTCGACGTTGGTCAGCGTCGAGAAGATCCCCCCAAGCACGAAGGTATCGAGCTCCTCGTCCTGGATGCCCACTCGTCGCGCTTCGAGGGCGACCGGTGCGATGCCCTGCAGGGCGTAGATCAAGGCGTCCTGCAAGGAGGATACGTCTTCGCTTTTTCCGCAAACGCCGGCGATGTTGCAGGCGAGTCCGCGGGATGTCTGTTCACACTGATTACAAAACATTTCTTTTGCTATACTTTGGATGGTTGGGAGGGAGTGGCGGCAGAATAGGGGTTGGGGTGGGAAAAATCCTTGATCTCGGTCAAGAAACGCGAATCCGTCGCCGGAAAGTGGAGCGAAGCCTGGGTTGCCAAATGGGGCGTCTTTGGCATGAAACTCGCGGTCAATTCATGCAGATGGCAAATTTGGAGAAACAGATCGCCCGTAGCGCCCTTTTCCAGGGCTTGAGCGAGTCGGACCTCGGACGCTTGGCAGGTATCTGCTCGCCGAAGACGGTGGGCAAGGGAAAGCTCGTGGTCGTAGAGGGACAGGCCGCCTCCGGCTTCTATCTGGTGGCCAAGGGGCAGGTTAAGGTGTTCAAGAGCAGCAGCGAAGGACGGGAGAAGATCTTGCACGTCTTCGGCCCTGGGGAGAGCTTTGGCGAGGTGACGGTGTTCTGCGGAAAGCCTTATCCGGCCTCCGTGATGGCGATGGAGAACTCGACGCTGCTGCTGGTGCCGCGCAAGCGTTTCGTAGAGCTCGTGGAGGGCGACCCTTCGCTCTCGCTCAACATGATGGCCAATCTCGCCCTGAAGCTTCGCCGCTTCTCCTCCCAGATCGAGGACCTGGCCTTGCGCGAAGTGCCGGCACGCATCGCCTCTCACCTACTGTTCCTGTCGGAGTCGCAGGGTGGAGCCGAAACGGTTATCCTCGGCATGCCCAAAGGGCAGCTGGCCAACCTGCTGGGAACCACTCCCGAGACTTTGTCCCGGGTCTTTACCAGTCTAGGCAACTCCGGCCTCGTCCGGGCCGAGGGACGCTCCGTCCACCTGCTCGACCTGCCCGGGCTGAGAAAAGCGGCCAAGCCCTAGTCGTGATCCTAAGGGAGGTCGCCGCAGGCAGAGGTCAGTCTTGCACGGAGCCTTGCCCCCTTTCGACTCTACTAGCTGCGGAAGCGTCGGTAGGCGAGGGCGAACCCGGTGTAGACGAGGACCAGCGATGCGGCGCTCGCGAGGGTCGCGACGATTTTTCCGGGAACTCCGTAGCCCGCTCCGGTGTGGAGAAAGCGAGCCCAAACGCGGGCTCGGAGACCGGGGCTGCGATCTTGGAAGCGGGTGAACTGGAGGATTTCGCCCGTATAGGGGTCGACCTCGACCGGCGTCCATGCTCGACTGGGCATGAAGTCGGGACGGGTGAGGTAGAGCTCTATGGGCTCTGTGGCTGGAGGTCGATCGGGGGCGGCTGTCATTGGGATGCCGATACACTGCCAATCGGGGAACCTCGCTTTGGTGGAGGCGATGAGCTGGTCGTAGGGAAGGAGGTCGGCGTCCGCGGGCGGAGTGGGAAGGCGGGCGGGAGGCGTGGCCATCATGCCAAAGGTTCGCGATTCGGTGGGCGTCTCGCCATGCAGAAGAAAGGGGAGATTATGCCCCCATTCATAGGAGATGACGACTGCGGTGCCGGCTAGGATGACGAGAAAGGGGAGACTCCAGATTCCAAATACATTATGCCAATTGAAGTCGCGGGCTTTGCTGGCGTTTTTCTTTTTGAGAAGTAGGGCATTTTTGAAGAGTCGCCACTTGAGCGCTCGCGGCATCCAGAGGTAGAGGCCAGTGATGCAGAGGAGGAGAAAGGCGAGGTTGCAGGCTCCGTTGATATGGCGTCCGATGAGCCAGGTGTCCTCGCCGTCCATGCCGAGGAATCGGTGCCACATCTCGAGCTCGTGAAGAATCAGGTGGGCGGTTTGGGCTCTCGTGTCGGCTATTTCGCCCGTGTAGGGGTTGATGTAGAGCGGGTCTTCCCAGTCGAGGAGAAACTGGTATGCCTCGCTGGGATCGCTGGGGACGCGAAGGAAGTTGAAGGCGTAGTCGGGACGTTTGGCACGGACGATGGCTTGTAGTTGTTCGATGGATAAAGGGCTTGCGTCAGGAGGTGGGACGATTTGGGAGACTTCGCGATCGGCCCAAGCTAGGATCTCCTCTTCGAAGGCTATGCCTATGCCGGTGATGGACATGATCGCGATCACCGTGCCAGAGGTCAACGCAGAGGCGAGGTGTATCCAGAATATGGTTTTCCGGAGCATGAAATGGAAGCTCGTAAGTTGTTTTGGGGAGAGGTTGGGGCTGGACGGGAGAAGGCCGCCTCGACGGGCGAGACGGCCTTGAGATCAATGAAGGGAGAGTTTTTAGAATTTGTAGGAGGCGGAGAGTCGGACGTCGCGACCTGGCTCGTAAGCCCCGATGATGGACTCGTAGCCGGGGAGGGAGGAGAAGTCCTCCATGCTGCCGTGGCTGCGGTAGAGCTTGTCGAAGACGTTTTTGACGGTGAGATTGAACGTCACGTTTTTGACCCGTTCGGGTGACCAGCGCAGATAGAAGTCGTGAGTGCTGTATCCAGGTTTGTCGATGCTACCGGTTGTGTCTCCGTACGCGGCGGACGGGATAAGAATGTCGATGTCGTCGACCCCTTCAACAAGACGGACGTTCCAACCGAGGTCTAGCTGAGTGTTGACTTTCCAGAAGGCATCGAGGACCCAAGCGTTGCCCATGGTGGCAGCGATGGAGCCGTACTGGTATCGAGTCGCTTGGTGTCCGTTTACGGTTGTATCCGAATTGTCATACAACAGGCTAATGTTGTAGGCGTCCGCGCTGTAGCTCGCGCGGGCGTAGAAGCCTCTGGTTTCGAGTTCGCCGAGGTTGGTATAGAAATTGCCCCAAGGCACGGAACGTTGGGCATCCTTGCTCGCTTCTTCGGTGTTCACGATGATGTCGTCGATCGTGTTGTTGAATAGGCCGAGCTCGAAGGAGATGCCGTCCCGATAGTAGTTGATGGCAATCTCGTTGTTGCGAGCGGATTCGCCTTTGAGGTTGGGATCATTGGCAGATCCGAGTCTGGAGCCAGCTTGCCAGAGCTTGAAGGCGTCGTTGATTTCCGGTCCGCGGTAGGCGCTGGCGCTGCCGGCAGTCAGCGTGATTTCCGGAGTGATTGAGTAAGCGACACCGAGGTTTGGACTGAACCCATCGTTGGAGAGCGTCTGGCCGACGAGGTCGTTGAGCTCGTAGTCGTCGAAGCGGGCGCCCAGGGTGATGACTAGGTCTTCGGATGCTTGGATGCGGTCCTGGGCGAATACGCCTCTCACCTTGGCCTGCTCTCGACCGGCGTAGGCTTCGCCGACGGTGCCGGAGACGATATGGTCTTCCCGGTAGTCGACTCCGTAGGTAATCTCGTGGTTGGATAGGTTTTGGGTGTTTGCGAGGTAGAGCTGGGTGCTCTCGATGTTGCCCATGTAGGGATCTTCGTCTCCTTGGCGGATTTCCCCTTCGGTGAAGCTGAGGCGCGTTTCGAGGTTGAGCCAGTCGACGTTGTCGGAATCGAGCTGATAGTTGAGTACGGCGGTGTCGCGTTCGGACTCGAGGTAGATGAGGGGGTTGTTGGGCGCGATGAAGGACCACTCGGGCCGACGGAGATGGTCGCCATCTTCTTGTATGTTTTCGAAGCTAAGCTCTATGCGTTGACCGTTGCTGAGTTCGCCGACGAGCTTGCTGAACAGGACCTCATGATCGCTGTTTGAGCCCGGGGAGACGTTTCCTTTCGCATCCTCGAGATCATCGTGTTCGGAAGTGACGTAGCTGACGAGACCGCTCCATGTGTCATTGAAATTTCCATACAGCGTTGCGCTGGCCTTGAAGCCGTCGGTGTTGCTGTAGTAGCCGGATTTGAGGAGGGCGCCGAAGCGCTGATCTTGACGGAGCAGGTCGGAAGGATCTTTGGTAACGAAACGGATGGCTCCTCCGAGGGCTCCCGGACCGTCGGTTGCGTTTCCGATGCCGGACTGGATTTCGATTCGTTTGAGGAGCTCTGGCTCGAGAAGGTTTCGCCCGAGGTGGTGGAAGAGGGCGCCTGATTGGGTAGCTCCGTCGACGCTGACGTTGAGCATGGCTTCGCCGATGCTGCGCACGTATATCTTTTGGGCCACTGCGGTGGAGCCGCCGACGGTGATGCTCGGGTCGAGGGAGAGAGCGTCCTCGAGATCGGTGGCCTGGCGTTGGGAAAGATCGCGCTCGGTGATTTGCAGCGTGTTGCGCACGCCGTCGGCTTCGACGGTGAAGGGAGCAAGCTCGACGATGGTGTCGGAGCTTTGAGCCGAGAGGGGCGAAGTAAGGGCGAGCGCTCCTGATGCGGCTGGGAGCAGGACGCGTTTAGCGTTTTGAAAAAGGCTATTGTTCATGGGAAATAGATTTATGAATACAGAGACGCGAGTCGTAGGGCTCGGCCGGTGTAGGCAGCGAAGCTTAGCGCTTTGAAGGTTTCGACTCCGCTCTGAGACGGATTTTTGAGACCCCGAGAGGGATTAAGGAGAGCGCTGCTTGAAGGTGCAGGGAATCGCCCTCATTCCTGTGACTTCGCATTGAAGGGCAGTCCTGAAGAGGTGAAAGGGGACGGAGCGAGCGTCGTACTCTACACGTTGGCTCTTTGGCGAAGAAGAGCTGCCGTCAGAAAAAGCGTACCTGCGAAGAGGACTACGGATCCAGCTATAAGAAGCTCGGAGAGGTAGGCGACGGGTGGCTGGGCCAATTTCGTAAGCAAGGCCTGAAGAAAGAGGGCGCCTTCGGTGATGGCGAAACCGATCAGCAATCCGCAAATGCCGAGAGCGCTGGCTTTTCCGCGTTTCATCCAACGGTTTTGCAGAGCCCATAGAATGAGGGCGGGGGTGACGATGCCAAGAAACACCAGATGGAGGAAGCCGATGGCGGAAAAGCGGTCGATGGAAAAGCTGATGAAACCCGGCAGACTGGCGAAGAGCTGTAGGAAAAACTTGGCTACAAAGCAAACCATGGCTAGGAGGGCGAGGGCGCGAGCCAGCGGTTGGAGGTCTGCTTGGCGATAGGCTGCTATGATGCTTGGTAGAAGGGTGGACAGGCCGATGAGCTGGGCGCAGCCGCTAAGCAAGGCGACGGCGCCGACCCAGATGGGGACCTGTATCCACAATGCGGATAAGGTCACGTTTCCTGCGGTTCCGATCGAAAGCCACCAGAGAGCCTTATTGAGGCGGTTTTGCGGTAGGGATGGTGACAGGTTTTCTATCGCTTTGAGTAGAGCTGCGATGAGGAAGAAGAGGAACCAGCCGTTGTATTGGAAGTGAAGATAGAAGTAGATGGCGAAGGTGTACCAAGGGGATTCGCGCAGGTCCATGGCGGCCATCGGTCCAAGCGCGAGCGGGCCTAGGGACGAGAGCAGCATAAAGACCAGACTGGTCTTGAGAAAGCCGCTGGGGGCCTGGCCAGGAGGAGCGTCTTTCCAAAGCAGGATCGCGAAGCAGGCGGAGCCAGCGAGATGGAGAGTGGAAAACGAAATGCTCGCGGCGGCGTAGCCTTGGAAGGGGAAGGATGCGAGCATGCCGAGGTTCGCCACCTGCAGGACGATGAAGAGCTGGCGTATTTGGCGATGTCTCGACGGGTGGAGGAAGAGAACGATGGCTATGCCGATAAAGGCGTTGAAAACCCAGCCGAGGAACGCGATGTGCGAGTGGGCGTGCAGCAGGTAGCGATAGGTCACTCCGAGCTGCGGTGAGATGGCGTACCAACGCAGGTAAAGCCCGATGCCTGCAGCGATCACGAAGAACACCGCTGCGACTTGAAACGCTCTGCGGGCCAATGCTTCGGAGGGGCTGGGATCGGGTTTGGGTGCAGCGCTCATTTTTGTCACTGTCTCTGGGAGAGCTTCGGATTGCAAGGTGTCGCTCGATTCTGGATACGCCAATGGCGAGTCGGCGGACGAAGCGCGAGCGGTCCCGACAGCAGGCTTGTTTCTCTACGGGAGGGCGAATTCCCTGAGCGTCGGGTGGCTGGCCGGCCTAAACGGTGAGCTTGCGGGCTCGGCAGAGATTGCCGCTGTGGGCGGCCACGCGAGCGCACTTGCCGCAGATGAACTTCGGTTTGCAGACGATCAGCTGGATCTCGTCGAGGTGTTCCTTGATGGCGACTTTCTTCAAGCCGCAGAGCGATTTGCCTTTTAGTTTCATTGGGCTTTTTGGCGAAGAATGGATTCCTGTCGAAGCAGGACGCTTGGATTGATGCCGTACGCCTCCTTGAAGGCGCGGGCGAAGTGACTGGGGTTGCTGTAGCCGACGGCGTTGGCGACTTCTATCACGCTGGAGCTACCCGCTTGCAGAATGTCGCGGGCACGCTCCATGCGCACTTGTCTTAGATATCCGAATACGGTGGTGCCGAAGCGTTCCTTGAAGCCGCGCTTGAGCTTGAACTCGTTCAGATGGGAGGCTCGGCTGAGCTGGGCGATGCTGTGATCCTCGTGGTAGCGCGTTTCGAGGATGCGGGCCACTGTGTTGAGAGACGATTCCTCGCGGGCCATCTTCGCGTTGGAGACCGCAGCGCAGGGAGAGAAGATCGGCTGGTCGAGCAGCATGGCGAGCCATTCCAAGGTTTTTGATTCGATCAGGAGCCGGCTGCGTGTAGTCGATCCGTCGATACTCGACAGCTCCTGGCCCAGCGCTAGGAGCCGCCCGCTCGCCGGCTCGCTCGCCATGAACGGGCGATCCTTGTCGAGGAGCTGGGGCGACACGGTGTGGGAGAATCCGGTCAAGCTCTCGGTCGCTTGAAGATCGCACTCGATCCAGATCAGCCGGCAGTTCCCCGCGCGAGTGAAGCTGGTCCGGCAGCCGGCCGGCTTCAGCAGCACCCAGCTGCCCGATTCGATCCGCTGGTGGTTCCGCCCGTCGATGCTTAGACCCAAGATACCTTCGGCCAGGTAGAGGATTTGCAGGTGCTCGGCAACCGGCCAGAGGCTGCTAGCGTTCGAGGCGCCATCCGGCAAGGTGGTCCTCAGCAAGCTCATGCCCGGACGCTGCTCGAATCGGTCCACGGCCGCCAAGGCGTCGCCGAACGCGACCATCGGCCGCGAAGGGGCCTTGAACGGACAGTAGGTCGTTTTTCGCTGAGCCTCGGCGCTGCTTTGCGGTTTCATGGTGCGACATCTTTTTGAGAGGAAGTCGCAATAAGCCCGGCTCAGGGCATCCTGTCAAACGTGAAAATGAGACACATTCGCAAGAAATTGCCTGAGCGGTGAGGCCCTGGGTTCTTGCGGGGGACGCTGAACCGCTGGCGCTTGGGCTGTGGTTTAGGGTGAAAACGGCATGTTTTCCGAGGAAAGGGTCCACTTTCGATTTGCCCCGAAATGCGAAACACCAATGCTTTGCGTTCCTTTCGAAACTCCAACACGAAATAACGACAGATATGGCAATCGCGACCGGCACCAAGGCACCTGACTTTACTTTGAAAAGCAAAAACGACGACGGTTTGGCCGACGTCACTCTCAGCGAAAACTACGGCAAGACCGCCACGGTCCTCCTTTTCTTCCCCTTGGCATTCACCAGCGTGTGCGAATCCGAACTTTGCGGCATTCGCGATTCGCTGGCCGATTACGAGGGGCTCAACGCAAAGGTTTACGGCATCAGCGTGGACAGCCCGTTCTCCCAGGAAGCCTTCGCCAAGGCGAACGGTCTGAATTTCCCGCTGTTGAGCGATTTCAACAAGGAGGTCAGCAAGGCCTACGACGTGCTCTTCGAGGATCTGCTCGGCTTCCAGGGCGTGTCCAAGCGGGCGGCCTTCGTGATCAGCAAGGATGGCGAGGTGGTCTACAGCGAATCGAGCGACGATCCCAAGAAATTGCCTGACTTCGAGGCGATCAAGGCGGCTCTCGCCTAGGGGGCCACGACACTTTCGGGGACGGCGTCTTGGGGCGGCGTCCTCATTTCCTACACAGACTGCAGAATCTCACCGATAGACCGCGGCGTGGCGACGCTCGCGGCGTGTTTACGAAAAGACAGATACGACAAATGAGCGAACTACCAAATCCGCTGAATTCTCTGAAAACGTTCGATTCCGGCCTCGAGGGCGAATCCTTCTACTACTCGCTTCCTTCTCTGGAAGAGAGCGGAATCGGTCCGATTTCCAAGCTGCCGGTATCCATTCGGGTGGTACTGGAATCGGTCTTGCGCAATTGCGATGGCAAGCGGGTGACGGAGGAGGATGTGAAGACCTTGGCGAACTGGAACGCCGAGGACCCTGCCAACGTGGAGATCCCGTTCGTGCTCTCTCGTATCGTGCTGCAGGACTTCACCGGCGTGCCGCTGCTGGTGGACTTGGCCGCCATGCGCAGCGCGGTGGCGGAAGTGGGCTCGGACCCGTCGATGATCGAGCCGCTGGTGCCGGTCGATCTCGTGGTCGACCACTCGGTGCAGGTCGACAAGTCGGGCACGGCGGATTCGTTTTTGCAGAACATGGCCATCGAGTTCCAGCGCAACATGGAGCGCTACGAGTTTCTCAAGTGGGGCCAGCAAGCGTTCGAGACCTTTCAGGTGGTGCCTCCTGGCATCGGCATCGTTCACCAGGTCAATCTCGAGTACCTCGCCAAGGTGGTTCATGCCAAGGAAGTCGACGGCGGAAACGTCTTCTACCCGGACACCCTGGTGGGAACCGACTCCCATACCACCATGATCAACGGCATTGGCGTCGTGGGCTGGGGTGTGGGTGGCATCGAGGCGGAGTCCGGCATGCTCGGCCAGCCGGTCTATTTCCTCACGCCTGAAGTCATCGGAGTGAATCTCACTGGAGCGCTCAAGGAAGGCGTCACCGCCACCGACTTGACCCTTCGCATCACCGAGCTGCTGCGCAAGGAGAAGGTCGTCGGCAAGTTCGTGGAGTTCCACGGAGAAGGCGCTCGCCAGCTTTCGCTCGCGGACCGCGCCACCATCGCCAACATGGCTCCGGAATACGGGGCTACCATGGGCTATTTCCCGGTCGACGAAAAGTCGCTGCAGTACCTCGAAGCGACTGGCCGCGATCCCAAGCACGTGGCGTCGGTCAAGGCTTACCTCGAAGCTCAGGGCCTCTTCGGCATTCCGGAAGCGGGTTCCTTGAACTACACCAAGGTGGTCGAGCTCGACATGAGCACCATCGACCCCAGCGTGGCGGGACCCAAGCGTCCGCAGGATCGTATCGACGTGAAGGACCTCGGAAACGCCTTCGAAAAACTCTTCACCCAGAGCGGATCCGAAGGTGGCTTCGGTCGCGCTTCGGAAGACCGCGCGACCAAGGTGACGGTCGAGAGCGACGACGCTATGAACGGTCAGGAGATCGGCCATGGCTCCGTGCTGATCGCGGCCATCACTTCCTGCACCAACACCTCCAACCCCAGCGTGATGCTGGCGGCGGGACTGCTCGCCAAGAAAGCGGTCGAGAAGGGGCTCACGGTCAATCCCACGGTGAAGACCAGCTTGGCTCCGGGCTCCCGCGTGGTCACCGACTACTTGAACGAAACCGGCCTGCAGGACTACCTCGACAAGATCGGTTTCAACCTGGTGGGCTACGGCTGCACCACCTGTATCGGAAACTCCGGCCCGCTGGCCGATCCGATCGAAGCGGCCATCGCCAAGGGCGAGCTGGTGGCGGCTTCCGTGCTTTCGGGAAATCGCAATTTCGAAGCCCGCGTTCACGGCTCCATCAAGTCGAACTTTCTCATGTCGCCGCCGCTGGTGGTGGCGTACGCTCTCGCGGGACGCGTCGATCTGGATCTCACCAGCGACCCCATCGGAACCGGCAGCGATGGGCAGCCAGTCTACCTCAAGGACCTCTGGCCCAGCAACGCGGAGATCGAGGCCGCCATCGTCAAGGGCCTCAAGCCGGAGATGTTTCACAAGCAGTACTCCAGCGTGGCCAATGCCAACCCGGAATGGCTCAAGATCGAGTCCTCCACCGGCGAGCTCTACGAGTGGAACGACGAATCGACCTACATCCACCAGCCCCCGTTCTTCGATGGTTTCTCTATGGAAGTGGGCAAGATCGAGCCCATCGTGGGCATGCGCCCGCTGGCCATCCTTGGCGATTCCGTCACCACCGACCACATTTCTCCCGCGGGGGCGTTCAAGCCGGAAACCCCTGCCGGAAAGTTCCTGCTCTCCAAGGGCGTGGAGCCGAAGGATTTCAACTCCTACGGCAGCCGTCGCGGAAACGACCTCATCATGACCCGCGGCACCTTCGCCAACGTGCGGGTGAACAACCTGATGGCCGATGGCAAGGAAGGCGGATTCACCAAGATCATGCCGGAGGGAGCTCCCTCTACCATCTTCGACGCCTGCCAGGAGTACAAGAAGCGCGGCACCCCGCTCATCGTTTTCGCCGGCATCGACTACGGCATGGGCAGCTCGCGCGACTGGGCGGCCAAGGGCACCAATCTCCTGGGAGTGAAAGCGGTCGTGGCTCGTTCCTACGAGCGTATCCACCGCTCGAACCTCATCGGCATGGGCGTGCTTCCGCTCGAGTTCCTCGATGGCCAAAGCGCTCAGACGCTCGGCCTCGACGGTTCCGAAGTGGTTTCCCTGCCGCAGCTCGGAGACGACCTGAAGCCGGGCCAGACGCTCACCGCGGTGGTGGAGCGCTCCGGCGGCGCCAAGGAGGAAATCGAACTCAAAGTGCGCGTTGATACCGCGATCGAAGTAGAATATATTCGCAACGGTGGTATTTTACCTTACGTCTTGAGGGACATTCTTAAATCCTCGAAATAGGTTTCCTTTTATCTGCATCCGAAAGACCCAAGAGCTTTCATTCACATGCCCGACGAAACACCCGTTTTTCTAGTCGATCCGTACTCCAATCCGGTTGCGATTCGCATCTCGGGTCGAGCGTCGTTTCAGAACGTGGTCCCGCTGAAGGAGTTCCTCAAGAATGCCTACGCCAACGGCAAGCGGGATTTCGTTTTCGATTTCAGTCAATGCGCCGGCATGGACAGCACCGTGCTCGGCGTCTTGGCGGGTTGCGCTCTGGAGCTGAGGCGCCTGACTCCCAAGGGGTCGCTGGTGCTCTCCCGCTTGAGCGACCGCAACCTGGAGCTGGTCAAGAACCTCGGCCTGCACCGCATCGCCACAGTGGATACGGGAGGCGCGGGCAGCGGCTCCGGCGGGGCGACCACCGCCCTGTCAGCTGAGCAGCTGACCGAGTTGGAAAACGCCCGACTTTGTTTGGAAGCCCATGAGAATCTGGTGGAAGCGGATTCGGAAAACCGAGAGAAGTTTCAGGACGTCATCGCATATCTAAAGAACCGGGTCGAAGACGAATCCTAGATGCTCGCGCTCCTGCTTGGCCTGGCCACCCTCGCTGCACTCTTCTTCGTCTGGCTTTACTTTCGTGAGCTGAAGCGAAGCGCGGAGTACCTCGAGCGGTCGCAGCTGGTGCAGCAGGAGAAGCTCATCGTGGTGGACTTCATGCACGACATGGTGCAGGCCATCGGCGAAGGGCTCGGCAAGGAGGAGCTGTTTCAACGCATCGCCCATGCCTCCATCGTGAGCACCGGCGCCCTGAGCGCTTGCGTCTTCGAAAAAGGGGAGGACGGCAAGCTGCGCAGCGTAGCGGTCGAGGGCCTCTATCCACCGCACGGTCCGTTGCCGGAACCGGAAACGGCGCGGGCGTCCACCCGAGCCCGCTTCATCGAGCGCGTCATGCGCTCGGAGGAATTTTCCGTGGGAGAGGGGCTGATCGGAGGCGTGGCCAAAAGCGGTCGGGCGGTGCTGGTGGAGGATGGACGAAATGATCCGCGCCTCACGCGCCACGACGATCCGTCGTTGGCGGTTTCCACCATCATCTGCGCCCCCATCACCTTCTCGGGCGAGGTGCTCGGCGTGCTCTCGGTCTGCAATTCGGCGGACGGTCTGCCCTTTTCATCCACCGACTTTTCGGTGGTGAAATCGCTGGCGGAACAGGCGGGCGTGGCCATCAACAACAACCAGTTCGTGACGCTGCAGCTCGAGCGCAAGCAGATCGACGTGGACCTGGCCATCGCTCGCAACGTGCAGCAGATGCTGCTCCCGCAAAGGCTGCCGGAGCTGCAAGGACTGGATCTGGACGCTCGCTACCTGTCGTCGCACAGCATCGGTGGAGATCTCTTCGACGTGGTGCGGCTGGATGAAACGACCTTGGGAGTGGCGGTGGCCGATGTATCGGGAAAAGGGATACCTGCGTCCATCATCATGGCGATCTGCCGCACCAACCTGCACCGCGTGGCGCAGATCGAGCGCTCTCCCAAGACGGTTTTGCTGGAAGTGAACGAGGCCATGTCGGGCGAGCTCCGTCAGGGCATGTTCGTCACCGTGCTCTACGCGGTGATCGATCTGGCCAAAGGCTGCATCACCTACGCGAGGGCGGGGCACGAGCGGCCGCTGCACTGTCGCCACGATCGTCAGCGTGACATCTTCGTGACGGAGTATCCGACAAGCGAAGGCATGCCGGTCGGCATGTTCGATCAGGATCTCTTTCGTGAAAGCCTCGAAGAGCGCACCTTGCCCTTCGAGCGAGGCGAGGTGTTCGTGGCTTACACCGATGGGGTGATCGAGACCATGAACGCGGTGCAGAAGGAGTATTCCGCCTCGCGCCTGGCCGATGTGGTGAAAGGCTCTCGCAAGCGAAGCGCATTGGAGATCAACGATGCCATCATCGGAAGCCTAGGGCGCTTTAGCGGAAAGAAGACCTACGGCGACGATGTGACGATGGTCACCGTGAAACGCTTGTAGACGCGCGCATCAGGAAGGTTGATCGAGCGGGGCAAAACGCTTGTGCGGGATGCGGACATCGATAGGGTTCGGCTCATGCCCCATAATCCTGCGCCCCTGACAAAGGATGGCTCCAAGCTGTCCCTGACCGAGTACGTCGGTTTCGCTCTTGGCGATACCGCGTCCAACTTCTTCTTCAAGTTCTTCGGCTTCTTCCTGCTCTACTACTACACCGATGTGTTCGGCATCGACGCGAAGGCGGCGGGCACCATGTTTTTCGTCACGCGCTTGATCGATGCCATCACGGATCCCGCCATGGGCGCTTTGGCGGACCGAACCAAGACCCGCTGGGGCAAGTATCGTCCCTATCTGCTGTGGATGGCGGTACCGTATGGGATTTGCGGATACCTGCTGTTCGCGAATCCGGACTTGAGCGAAGCGGGAAAGCTCGTTTACGCCTACATCACCTATTCGCTCATGATGCTCGTCTACACGGCGATCAACGTGCCGTACTCCTCGTTGATGGGAGTGCTCAGCCCGTCGCCGCGGGTGCGGACCATCGCCTCGAGTTTCCGCTTTGCGGGCGCCTTTGGCGGAGGCCTTTTGATCACGACCTTCGTGCGACCGCTGGTGAAGGCCTTGGGGGGCGAGGACGAGGTATTGGGATTTCAATACACCATGATTCTGTTCGCGGCCCTTTCCATCGTGCTGTTCTGGATCACCTTCGCCACGACACGAGAGCGTGTGCAGCCGCCTGAGGATCAGGAGAACAATCTTAAGGAGGAGCTTGGGGAATTGCTGAAGAACAAGCCCTGGCTGCTGCTGTTCGTGGCCGCGGTCTTTTCCACGACCTTCATCGTGATGCAGAATATGGTGACGCTGCACTATTTCAAATACAACGTGGGAGCCGACGATGTCCCGGTCTTTTGGATCCTCGATCGCTCGTCGCTCTTCATGAGCGTGGGCATGCTTATGATGATGGCTGGGGCGATCGCCATGGGGTTCGTCAGCCAGTACCTCGACAAGAAATGGCTTTCGGTCTGGTTGACGGGGCTGACCTCGCTATGCTTGGTCGGATTCTATTTTGTTCCAGAAAGCAACTACGGTCTGCTGCTTGGTCTGAATGCTCTCACCTCGTTCATGATGGGACCGACTTCCGCCTTGGTCTGGGCCATGTACGGCGACGTAGCGGACTACGGCGAATACAAGTACCGCAGACGGTCCACGGGACTGATCCACTCCGCGACCCTGTTCTCGCTGAAAACCGGGAGCATGATCGCTGGGGCCTTGGCGGGTTGGATGCTGTATTCCTTTGGTTTCGAGGCGAACCAGGTTCAGGGTGAGCGCAGCCTGCTGGGCATCAAGCTCATGTTTTCCATCATCCCGGCCATTTTCGCTTTGGGGAAAGCCGCGGCGCTCTTCGTGTATCCACTGGATGCTGCCTACATGAAAAGGATTGAGATCGAGCTGGCCCAGCGCAAGGGAGGATGACTTCCGATTTGCGAGCACTCGAGGGTTGTATCCAGCAATGCCGCCTCCTATGAGCTGGTACATCATGAGATTTCGCCTGTCCCTGATTGCAATCGTCCTGCTCTGCGCGTCCGCCGCTCGAGGCCAGGACGCGATCGTTCAAAACAGCGAGGAGGAGGCTCCGTCCTGGAAGGACGTGGTGCGTACCTACGAGCCCATCTACGTCGGCTACACCTTTGACGAGGATGATCAGGCTTTCATGGACTTCTCGTTGTCGGTCATGACGCCGGCTTCGATCCTTTTGCCGTGGAGGTCGTGGAATCCGCAAAACAAGTTTCCCGACCGCGTCGGGTCCTACCAGCGCACCGCTAGCAAGTGGCAGCCGCGCATGTACATCGCATTCAGCGGACGAGCGGGCCAGTACATCGGTACGCGAGAGTCCTCTCCGGTGGTGGGCAAGCGTTTCAATCCGCTCTTCAGCCTGCGCTGGTGGCAGGAGGACACGGAAAACCGTTCGCCTGAGAACGCAACCGGACGGGAATTGGGGTTGTACGACTACTTCGAGCTCTCCTACGGACATGAGTCGAACGGTCAGAGCATCGGCGATGTCGAGGACCCTCAGACGCCGGAGGAGATGGACCTGGGGCGCTTGCGCTACGAGGCTCGCCGTCGCGAGGCCGAGATCGTGGACGGCGATACGGACATCGCTCGGGACGACTTGAGCCGTGGCTGGGACTACATCGGAGCCCGCTGGGCGAACAGCTGGAAGCATGATAACCACACCTGGTACCTCCAGCTCGACGGGCGCTACTACCTCTCCGATGGCCTGTTGCAGGGAGAGGCCGAAGAGTACAACCTTTGGGAAAACGACGGCGATTGGCTGGCCCGCTACGATGGCGAAATCACCCGCAGCAAGGTGGACGGATTGAGGGCCACTCTGCGCTACCGCTCGCAGAGTTTGAATCGAATCCTTGATGCCAACGAGGCGTCGATCGAAGTGCGCACTGGATACGAGGATCCTTTCGAACGTCTCACGGTGAAGCTAGAGCTTGGGTTCAAATACACGTCCTTGTGGTACCGATATGGATACAACAGCGATCTGGTAAACTACTACCACAAGGACGAGAGCTGGGGCATCGCCATTCGCATCCGCCAGTTCTAGGGCTGAGGCGAGGGCTGCTGCTCAGTTTTCGTCGGCCGCGGAAAAGGTGGTCCGAAAGAAGATGGGAAAGACCTCCTCCTCGAACGTGATCGTGGTATGAGGCTCGGCGGGAAAGAATGCTCCTGAGCTCTGCCAGGTTTGCAGGTCGTACGAGTGTTCTATGCGGTAGTCGTATTCAGAACGCGGAGTCGAGACGGTGATCGTTGGCGATTGGTTGGCAGTTCGGAGCAGCGTCACCGGAAAGTGGGGCTCATCGGCTTTCAGATCGTAGGCGTACTCTTCGCGCAACGTGTATCCATCGGAGTCGTGGTCCAGATCGGGCGGGGAGTCGAGCGGAAGCCGGATGCTGCCTAGCCACGCTTGAAACCGTTCTTCCGCATTAGCGATCGGGTAAGCGCGGTCGCCTGCGGGGTAGATGTCGGGCCATGCGGGAGGTTGCATTCCCTCACCGAGGTAGAAGCTAGGATGAGGCGGCTGGTTGTATCCAGAGTTTTGCCACGCGATGGCGACGCGATACTGTCGATCGTGCATGAGGGTGACGAAGCGATGCTCCGTCGGTTCGGTGGTGGTGTAGATGCGAAGCTTTGCATTGTCTTCCGTTCGCCAGACGACCTCCTCGCGCCAGTCGCCGAATAGGTCGGCGCTTAAGGCGGGAGTGGCCTTGGTGCCATTGTTGGAGGTGGCCCCTTGAGCCACGAGCAGGGCGTCCAGGCTTTCGGTTTCCCAGTTCCACTTGGAGATGACATTGCGGTCCAGCATCTCGCGCAGCAGGTCGCCGTCCCAATAGCAGGCGAAGTTGACCGCGCTGGGGCGCCGCTCGGAAATGAAGGTCCCGCTGGCGTTGTAGAGGCCGCTGCGGGTGCTCCATGTCTCGTATCCGAGGTGGTTCGGGTCGATGTCCGATGCCATGCCGCGACCTACGTCGTCGCCGCCGGCATCGATGCTATAGATGATTTCGCCGGTCGCGGCATCGTGCAGTTCGGAGCCGTGACCGTTGTATTGGCTGGGGGATTCGTGCACCATCCAGATTTCGAGACCGTCGCGCGTCGGATCCATGTCCGATAGATGCAGGGCGTCTCCGTGCCCGAGCGTCGTGTTGTAGAGGCCGGTGCCGTCATGGTCGATGCTGCAGGCGCCGTAGACGATTTCGTCGAATTGGTCCCCATCCAAGTCGCCGATGGTCAGGCTATGGGCGCCTTGGCTTGCGTAGTCGGAAAACGCTTCGTCGGTATCGAAGGTCCATCGATTGACCAGTTCGCCATCGCTCCAGTCCCAGGCGGCGACCACGGTACGGGTGTAGTAGCCGCGGCACATGATCAGGCTGGGGCGTTCGCCATCCAGGTAGGCGACGCCGGCCAGAAAGCGATCCACGCGGTTTCCGTAGCCATCTCCCCAGTCGGTGACGCGTCCGCGTTGCGGCACGTAGTCGACGGATTTAAGTATGCTGCCGTCTTGCCCGTTGAAGAGGGTGAGAAACTCCGGTCCCTCCAGGATGCGCCCGCTGCCGTTTCGGTAGTCCGCTTCGGCGTCGCCGATGACCTCTCCGGTTCCGCTGACGGTGGCGTCGGCAGTTTTGCAGGCGATTTCGGCGAAGCCGTCACCGTCGAAGTCGTAGGCGATGAACTGCGTGTAGTGGGCTCCGGCTCGGATGTTGCGTCCGAGGTCGATGCGCCAGAGTTGGGTTCCGTCCATTTCGTAGGCGTCCAAATAGACATTGCCGGTATAGCCGTCCCGGGAGTTGTCCTGAGCGTTGGAGGGGTCCCATTTCACGATGATTTCGTATTGGCCATCGTTGTCGAGATCGGCCGCCGAGCAATCGTTTGGCGAGTAGCTGTAGTTCTGGTTGTCTGGCGTCACGCCGCCAGCCGGTCTCGAAAGCGGGATCTCCAGATACTGCTGCGTGGGAGCGTCCTTGGGAAGCGAATACGCCTCGGAAGGAGGCTGCAGCGTCGCCTGGCTGATGGGGCGCACGAAGTACCGGGTGTCCTTCTGCCCATCGTAGTCGTTGTCGATGAAGCAGGTGGCGTTCTGGAGGGGATGCTCGCTGATGCGGGTAGGCAAGCCGCCGTCGACTGCTCGGTAGACGTGAAATTGGGTATCCTCTTCGTCGGTCGCGAGCAGGCGCCAGCTGAGGAAGCTGCGGTCTTCGGCCGTCTTTACGGCGATCAGTCCTCGGTCGAGAGCTTCCATCTGGTGAGCAGCGGCTTGGCTGGCGGTTGGCAGGTGGGTGCAGCAGATCAGCGCGAGCGTGCTCGCCAGAGGTCGGGGGCGCAGTGAAGGCATAGTCGAATGGTCGGTGGTTGAGGTCCGAGCAGCGATGGGGTGAGAGGCGAGCCTGCGGAGCCGAGCGTGAAGCGCCAGCCCGGTTCCCTTTGACTGTCAACCTCGGTCCGGGGCGCGGGCGATGAACTGCGCGACTGAAGCGAGCCCGGTGTGCAATCGCCCTTCGTTCACCGGACGCTTGACGGTCCGGCTCAGCAGGATTTCGCAACCTTCGAAGTCCTCGCGCAGGGAGTCGAGCGTGACCAGAAGATCGGGATCCTTGGGGCCTCCTGTGCCGAGCTCGAGCTGCTCGGGCGTATAGGCTTCCAGAAGAATGATGCTGCCAGGGCGCAGGGCGGCGAGGCAGCGCTGGTAGAGCCCTTTGCGCCAGGCGCTAGGGAAGTGGGCGAAGATGGAAACCAGCGATCGGTAGCGATCCTTTCCCAGGTCGCAGTCGCTCAAGTCCGCCACTACGGTTTCGATGGAGACGCCCTCCTGCTCGGAGAGGGCCTGAGCTTTGCCCAGTCCTACCGAGGAGCTGTCGATGCCGGTGACGCGCAGCCCTTGCTTGGCCAGGAAAACGGCGTTGCGCCCCTCGCCCTCCGCTAGACTGAGGGTCGGGCTCGCTAGCCGGTACGCGTTTTCCGCCAGGAAGGCGTTCGGCTCGATGCCGTAGGCGTAGCCCTCTTGGGCGTAGCGTTGGTCCCAAATGGAAGTCATAGCGATGAGGGAGATTGGTCCGCGGTAAAATTCGAGTCAATCGCCGCGTGCAGGGGGAGGGGCGAGGATTTGTTTTTGAGAGAATCGGCAAAGCGTGCAGGTTGAAGGCGCCAAGCGACGATGTTTAGTGAATTCGAAGAGCGTTTCAACCAAGCGATCGAGCTGATCGGGGACCTGCATGGAAACATGGCGGTGTTGTCCCGGATCGATGGTCTTCTGAAGGACTACAACTCCAACCTGTCCGAAATCGAAACCTTGATCGAGTCCGACGGGGCCATCGCGGGATCGATCATCAAGATCAGCAACAGCGTGCTCTACGGGCTAGCTCAGCCCAACGACTCGGTGGGGGAGGCTCTGCAGACGGTGGGCTTCGATCAGGCCTTGAAGCTGGTGAGCATGGCCCTCTCCAAGCAGGTGTTCATGCGCGACTTGGACGCCTACGGAGTGAGCGCCAACGACTATTGGCGGCAGAGCTACTTCACCGCGATTTTCATGGAGAACGAGGCGAAGCGCTTCGGGTTGGAGGAAAGCGACGCCTATCTGCTCGGTCTGCTGCACGGAATCGGTCGCGTGGTGATCAACGAGCTGCTGCACGTCAACGAGGTGGAGGTCTTCTGGGATCGCTACCTGCCGCTTTCGCAATGGGAGCGCTCAATGGTGGGCTTCACCAACGAGATCGCCGGTTCGCTGCTGCTGAAGAACTGGGAGTTTTCCACTGCCGTCTATGGCCGCATCGGAAACCAGTTTCGCAAGGAGGAGATCGCGAAGGATACCTTGCTGGCCATGCTGCACTACACGCGGCAGATGTCGCTCAACGTGGACGACGAGCAGCGCTTGCGAGACTATCTCGTTCCGGAAAACCATTTCTACCTCCGCCGTACGAGAAGCACCAGGGCTCAAATCAAGGGAGCGGTGCGCAAAGCTCGCGAAGAGATGAACGCGGTCTACGAAAGCATAAGGGATTGTTGAGATGGAACTTCGAAATTTGAACGAGCCGGAGCGGCCTGTATTTAGAATTTTGATACTCGACGACAGCGCCTCGACGAGAGGTCTGGCCAAAGCCGCCATCGAACGCAACCTGCCGTGCGAGGTCATGATGTGCCGCACGTTCGAGGCTTTGCTCGAGGCGACCAAGGAACAGGCTCCGGATCTGTTTCTGCTGGAGGTTTCCATGGATGGAGTCTCGGGGGAGGAGCTGGCCAGGAAGCTCAAGGACGACCCGCTCACCGCGGAAATCCCCATCGTGTTTCTCTCCGCCCTCAAGCAGCCCGCCCGCCGCGTGGCGGCTCTCAAAGCCGGTGGCGTAGACTACATCGACAAGCCCTTCTATCCGGAGGAGCTGGTGGCTCGCCTGCGCAATCACATGAACATGCACCGGCTTCGCTTGGAAAAGCAGGAGCAGATCGCGGAGCAGCAGGCATTGCTTCGGGTGCTGTGCCATGACCTGGTGAATCCGGTTTTCGGGGCCCACAGCCTGTTGGATCTCAAACGTGAGCTCGGCAAGGTCGACGACCGCACCCTTAAGATCGTGCTGGATTGCTGCAAGAGCGCCATGGACATCATCGAAAACGTGCGAGCCGAGCACAAGCTGGTGGCCGCCGACAAGCAGTTTGGAGAGGAAAGGGCCATCGCTTACCTGCGGGAGTGTTTCGAGGAATCTCAGCGCACGCTGCAGGGCAAGTTCGAGAAGAAGGACGTGACCTTGCGGGTGGTCTACAACATCGACGCCGCCTTGCCGATCAAGCGCGTGGTGCTGGTGCACAGCGTGCTGAACAACCTGCTGACCAACGCTCTGAAGTTCTCCTATCCAGGCTCCCTGGTTTCGATGGCGGCCCGCTTGGAGCAGAGCGAGGACGGCAGGCAGTGCGTGATCGAAGTGAAGGATCAAGGCATTGGCATGCCGCCGGAGATCCTCGAAAAGGTTTTCCAGGAAGGGGCCAAGGTTTCTCGAACGGGCACCGCCGACGAAAAGGGCACCGGATTCGGCATGCCGCTGGTCAAGCGCTACGTCGAACGAGCGGGCGGCTCGGTGCGCATCGAATCGAAGGCTGCGGATCCGGCCCTGCCGGAGCTCAAGAGCGGCACTACCGTCTTCCTGACCTTTCCGGTGGTCGAGTAGGCGGTGCGGGCCGGTCGAACGCTGAGCTAGATCTTTAGTTTCACGCCGGCTCGGTTGATCAGGCCGGTGATGGCGATGATCATGAGAGCGAAGAAAAACGATTTGAGCAGGCCGATCGCTCCATGGGTCAAGGAGTCCGGCAGTTCGATTCCCAACCAGTGCGAGATGGGATAGACCAGATAAGGTACGAGATAGCAAGTGAGTGTGGCCACGCCGGCGGGTCGGATCCAGCGGTACCATGCGGAGATGTTTTTTGTATCCATAAGCCAATACATGAAAGCGAAGGCGAGGGCGGTGATCCCCGTGCAGATCTGAGTCCAAGCCGGAGTTCCTAGTATTTTTGAGATGCCCCAAAACGGCCTAAAAGCGAGACCGGCGACCAAGGCGAGGACGCCGAAAGTGACGAGGAAACCGATAAACGCGGCGGATCCGCGTTTTTGGAGAACCTGCAGGTAGAGTGTCGATACCAGAACGCCAGCCGTAGTGAGGGCGGGGAGCGCTCCATCGGTTATGATCCAGACATGATCTCGAACTAAGGCTGC
This sequence comes from Pelagicoccus sp. SDUM812003, assembly GCF_031127815.1. Taxonomy (NCBI): domain Bacteria; kingdom Pseudomonadati; phylum Verrucomicrobiota; class Opitutia; order Puniceicoccales; family Pelagicoccaceae; genus Pelagicoccus; species Pelagicoccus sp. SDUM812003. The sequence goes on from NZ_JARXHY010000003.1 coordinate 428,318, forward strand.
CGATTCCAGCATCCCAGCAAAGGCTGCGATGTTCAGCAGAGACAGGAATGCCCAGCCCGTTGCCACCCAAACGGTTTTTCCACCGGATAGGAGATAGAGAAACGCGGCTAGCAGGTAGGACCATCCGATGAGGCCTAGGATCCCCCACCAATGCGGCTCGAGCCAGTTGTATCCGTTTTCCGGATCGCTTCGAAATGTCGCGGCGAGAAACGCGAGCAGCAGCAGGCCGCCCGCTTTGAGTCCGAGGATCGTTTTCTGGCCAAGCCCCCGTTTCGGATAGACGTTCCAGATCAGAAAGAACCCGATGGTCATCAAGACCTGCCAGAGCGGTTTGGGAAGCGGGGCGCTTGGCGCGTGGTAGCTGTCGAGATTCACCATCAGAATACCCATCACGAGCAAGGCAGCGCTGCGGCTGGCGATGTGCCGGGCGATGCTGGTTTGGCTTTCGCCCTTGCGTTTGCGCTGGTCGATCGCGAAAGGAATCGAGAGCCCTACGATGAAAAGAAAGGCGGGGAAAATGACGTCGGAAAAGCCAAGCGCATCGACGTCCGCGGGCATGTGCTCCAGCCAGTGCGGCACGGCGCTGAGCGTCCAGAAGTCGTTCACCCAGATCATGAGCAGCATAGTGATCGCTCGCAGAGCGTCGATGGATTGTATTCGAAAAGTGGATGTCATGGATGAGGGCTATTTCTATGGCTTAGGGAAAAGCGTGTTCAATGTATCGATCGGACCGCGCTGCTGCTGCTCGACCGAATCGGGGTCGGCGTAGATCTCCATGAATCGCTCCGCGGACGACCAGTAGGTGAGAAGGATTCCGAGGTGGCGCTCGGCGAGGACTGGGTTTGAGCGCTTGCGAAAGCTCAGGGCTTGCTCCAGCTGGGCTAAGCCGACCTGGGGCTTGTTCCAAGGACAGGCCAAGACGTGAAAGCCTTTCAGGGCGAAGTAGGGTGGCGTGGCTTCGGCCCGCTCGTAGTGCCAGTCGCAAATAACGACATCCTTCGGGATGAGATCGATGGCGGGATGCGTGTCGTTGGCGCTCGCTTCCCACATGCCAAGACCGGTTGTATCCGCATTGAGGAGACGGTCGCCCCATATCCAAAGGGAACGGCCGGATGCGGCGAGGTGGTCGCGCACACGAGTGACCTCGTCGGCAAAGAGCTTCGCTTTGTTCTTTCCTGCGCAGCGCGGGCAGCGCTCGTCGCCGATGTAGAAGACCTCGTCCATGCCAGCGTGAAAGCTGCTGGCCTCGAAGGCCTCCATCAGCTCGTCCACCAAGGCGAATACCACGTCGTGGACGTCCGGGTGAAGAGGACAGTAGCTTTTGCAATAGAGCCCGTCCTCGTTTGGCCACTCATAGGTTTCCGGCATTTTCACGTGCGGCGTCTCATCGAATTCTGGATACACGGCGAGCAGTCGACCTGTCGTTTCGGCCCAGGATTGATGGCCTAGCAGGTTGATTTGCGGAATCAGCTCGATATCGTTTCGCCGTCCGCATTCCACCAGCCGCTTCACATGCTCCAAAGTGAGAGGGTTCTCGGACTGAAGTTCCGGGTGGCTGGTGTAGGCGAATCGGTAGTCGATGCGAAGCACGAGCGTGTTGAGGCCGCGCGGGACCAGCTCTGTCTCCACGAATTCGATGAATTGGCTCAAGCTGGCAGGATTCGGAGCTGCGATCGCCAGTCCGCGAACGGGCAGCGAACGGCTGGTTTCGTTTGCCCAGAGCGAAGCGAAGCTAGCGACGATGAGCGCGAGTGAGGCGAAAAAGCGCATGGTAAAAACGGGGTTGGGGCTGTGCGATGAGACGGCGTCGGAGGGAAGTATAGCAGAATCGAGTAGGAAAAGGATATGCGATATCGGCGTAGGATTTAGCGGATCCGATCTTTATTTGGGTGCAAAAAAGGCGAGCCGTGGCGGGCTCGCCTTTGCAAAGCAGATCAAGTCGCGCCGAAGCGAGCGCTCGCCTCCGCTTATCCGATGATGGACTTGAGCGAGGCGACGAGGCGTTCCAGATTCGCGCTGGTGATGCCTGCCACGTTGATGCGGCCGCTGTTCACAATGTAAATCGCGTGTTTTTCGCGCAGTTCCATGGCTTGTTCCTTGGTGAGTCCGGTGAAGGAGAACATGCCTTTTTGCTTGATGAGAAAGCTGAAGTCGCGGCTCACCCCGGCAGCTTTGAGAGCGTCCACGAACTGCTGTCGCACCCCGGCGATGCGGCCGCGCATGGCGGCCACTTCCTGATGCCATTTTGCAGTTAGGGTTTCGTCAGAGAGAATGGTGGTGACGATGCCGCCGCCGTGGGCCGGAGGATTGGAATAGTTGGTGCGCACCGAAACCTTTAGCTGGCTGGCCACCTTCTCGGTAGCGGCGCTGTCGCCCGTGACCACGTGCAAGGCGCCGACGCGATCCTGGTAAAGGCCGAGATTCTTGGAGAAGGATTGGCAAACGAAGACCGGAAGGCCGCTCTTTGCGATGATGCGGGCTGCGGCCGCGTCGGTGTCGATATCGATGCCGAAGCCCTGATAGGCGAAATCGACCAGAGGTATCCAGCCTTTGGATGCGGCGATCTTGGCGACTTCCTCCCATTGTTCCGGCTCAAGGTCGGCGCCAGTCGGGTTGTGGCAACAGCCATGCAGTACCACTACGTCGCCTGCGGGGATCTTGGAGATGGCGTCGATAAACGCGGCGTAGTCGAGGCTGAGGCTAGCGTTGTCGAAGTAGGTGTAGCTCTCCGTTTGCAAGCCTGCTGAGCCGAAGATGCCGCCGTGGTTGGCCCAGGTGGGGTTGCTGAGCCAGACTGTTTTCGTATCCAGATTTTTAGCGATGAAGTCGGCGGCTACCCGGAGAGCTCCGGTACCGCCAGGGGTTTGCAGGGAAACCGTCTGGTCGCGAAGCTGCTTCGCCAGCTCGCTGCCGAAGCAAAGGTTTTGCGTTAGCCGAGCGTATTCGGGGCTGCCGGTGATCGGCAGGTAGCTTTTCGTTTTGGAATTGGTCAGCAGACGTGTTTCAGCCTCCTTCACGGTGTCGAGCACTGGAGTGACGCCATTGTCGTCGACGAAGACGCCGACGCTCAGGTTGATCTTGTCCGGATTTGCGTCTGCCTTGAAGGCCTCAGTGAGGCTGAGGATCGGGTCGGCCGGAGCGAGGGAGACTGAGTCGAAGTAGGACATTGTCTGATAGGTTTCGTTAGATTGCGGAGCGCTTGGTCAGCGTCCTGCGGCAATAGGCAGCGGAGGAGGCTAGGGCTTGGCGCGCAACTGTCAATGTCGAGGGAGCTAGAGAATGCGAGGCAAAATTCGCTCGTTCCGATAGGCGCGATTTGAGGAATTAGGGAGCGCTGATTTTGTGGAACGCAGGGTAGGTTTCGGGGGTGATTTGGATGCGAACGCGATCGCGTTCGGAGTCGATGGGGCTTCGTGAGACGCTGAGATCTGGGCTGTCTAGACTCTTGCTGATCCAGTTCTGCAGATCGGAGCTCTCCGATAGGGCGAACGTGGCGGCGAGTTCGTCTTTAAGCATGGGGAACGAGTAGACGAAAGTGGGCTTGTTGTTCTGGAGGACTATCTCGATGCGAATGGGACTTGAAGCGTTGGGGGCATTGGGATCGAAGCCTGCGATGAACTCGACCAGATTGGGAAGTTTGTCCTGATCGGGATCTGCCTGGGGGCCCGAAATGCTATCGTCGGCCCGTTCGCTTTGGTCGCTCCAGTGGGCGGCCCTCCAGCTTTCGTAGGGATCGTAACCCTCTTCGGCCTCGACCGCGACTTCGTACCAGAGGGACTTTGTCGCTTCGCCGATGACGAGCCGGCTGCTTGTTTCGTCGACCTCGGAAAGCGAGATTTCGGTGGTCCGCTGCCCCTGTTCGTCGAGGGCCCACGCTCGGACCCGTGCCGTGGGATAGGGGAGGGTGTGCGAAGCGGGAATGGCTTCGGTGAGCGAGGGAGCTTGCCCCCAATTTTGACCCACGGAACGCTTTGTTTCGTCGGTCCATTGCATTCCGGTGTTTTCGGTGAGTCCCGTGGCCACGATCAGAATGGAGGCGCTTGCTGCGGTTTGATCGAAAGCGCCTTTTCGGGTGGTCAAGGTCAAGGTAGCCCAGTCCTCTTGCGTATCTCCGAACTGGATACCGATATTGCCAAGTTCGAAATCGCGACCCGCGATGTAGCCCACTACGCTGCGGGTCTGAGGGGTGTTTATGGTAACTACGCCTTTATCAGAGCGGGATTGGTCCCAGCGAAGCTGTTCGGTGTCAGATGCGTAGATCGGACCGGAGGGCGCTTCAGGCGGTAGATCAAGTCCGGTGGCGCCTTCACCAATGGAGAGGGCGATGCGTTGCGTGGCCACGAGTTCCGGAGGGATGCCGAGCTTGCGTCCGTCGCCGACGTTCCAGGCCGCGCCTTGAGTGGCGACGATGTTGGCTTCGATCTCCGGGGTGAACGTCATGAGGAGTTGTGTTTGGGCCGCGGATACGTGACCTTTTCTAAACATGGCGGCAGCGGCCATGGCGTTCGCCATGGAGCTGGGGTGGGCGTTCATGTTGAAGTAGTTGTTCCAGTAGCCTTGGTCCCACGAGTCGCCCCTGGCGTAGTCGAAAAAGTAGATGCCATCCCAGTCCTGCAGGGCCCCATAGGCTCCCGCCAGCAGCGGTCCCTCCGACGCGAAGGGGTTCGGGTAGGCGTGCCGGTATTCTGATACCGTGTGTGGATAGCCGTCGACGCGTTGTCGGGCTAGGTCGGCAAGAGTCGAGTCGGCCAGGGAGTTGACCATGGAGACAGGGTTGACGTACCAGTTTTGCGGATCCCAATCGGCTCCCGGAAATACCGGGTGCTGCCAGTAGGCATGCGTATCCACTAAATCGTACACGCCTTGGATATTTGGCGTGGAATTCATAATGGTGGTGCCGTTGACCAAACCACCATAGTCGAGGTCATCCTTCACGTAGTTCCTCAAATCGGTCCAGTAGTCGGTGGCGAGGTCAGTGAGGAAACGAGTCCAGTCCAAGGAGCGATTAGGCAAGTAGGAGCCGCCGTGCTGGTTTATGCTAATGTTGCTTTGTTCGAGGGATTCTCCTTCGGGGAGCGAAGCGCTGAGGTCGGCCCCGGTTTTCAATGAAATGCCGGAGAAGTAGATCGTTCCGGTTCGTTCGACGAAGTTGGAGAAGCTGACTCGTAGGTTTTGGTCGGATACGTTTGCAATGAATGGATAGCTGTATTGTTTCCATTCGGTAGTGACTTCTAGATTGTTCCACGAATGAACGCCGGAGTATGGATCGTAGTTTAAGCCAATAGTAGCGGCGATGGTTCGCATTTCATCCGCGCGTATCCAGAAACTGAAAGTGTAGAGTTGGTCTTTCTCGATCGATATGTCGGTTTGGTTTAGCTGGGCGTGCCAATCCGTACTGGAGGTGGCGTCGATATTGAAGCGAAGGGCCTGTCTACCCTCGAATTCTCCCGTTGATACCCTTGCTTGGGCGACGTTGCCATGGGTGCCGGCGAACCAGCCTTCGGTGCTGGACTGGAAGGTCGGATTCGTGAGAAGTTCCGGGCCGAGGTCTTCGCTTTGGCCTGACCAGGCTTAGAGCATATCGGCGGTGGATGCATAGCGGTTTTGCAGCCACTCGTTCCACTTGGTTTGTAGTTGGTTTTGATATACGTCTGGCCAGAGTTCGACGGCTCCACCGAAGTATTGGTGGAAAATGCCGTTCTCATTGTTTATTTCCACCACTGCGATTGCTGGGTCTTCCGAGTAGGTGAGTCCGGTATAGGGATTTCTGTGCGTAAGGAGCTTTTGGATATACTCCTTCTCTAGGTCACGAAAGGTGGGATCGACGAAGCCGAGAATATGGCGTTGCTTCCAATCGAGGTCGGATTCTACATTCGGATCGAGTCCATCCGCGACTTTGAATTCGCGGGAGTTGATCATATTGAGATTGGAGTAGATGCCGTGGGCTTTGAGCTGGGCGATGAAGTAGTCGAGCTTCTCGAGGTTTGCAGCGTGCAGGTTGCGCGAGTTGCCTTGGCTGTAGTCGATGATCGATCCGCCGCCCCAGTTGTTGTCCATATGGTGGAAGCGTACGATGTTGAAACCGAACTTGGCGAGGCGACCCGCGATAGCCTCGGCTTCCTCGTGAGTAGGGAAGCAGGAGTCTGCGGTGATGTTGACGCCCCAGAAGCGGATGCGTTCGCCGCCAGCGGAGAAATGGGCGTTTTCGTCGACCTCGATGTAGCCGAATTTTCCGGCGGGGGTGTGATTTAAATTGGAGAGGTCGGTGATGCCTGGGGCCTTGTCGTCCCACGGCAGGGTGAAGGGGATGAGCTCGCCGCCGCGAGCGAGCGCGACGATTGCGCATGCGACGAGGGAAACGATGCAGGGGGTGGTTCTCATGGGGTTGTTTTGGGATTGTCGGGTCTTTGGGGTGGTTTCATACTGAAAACGCCACGCGGCCATGTGAAGGGCAAAAGATCGCGAGCGTCAGACGGGTTTGGAGCAATCGATGCTTTACCTATCGAACCAGAGTCCTACGTTGCGGGATTCACTCGAAAGTACCAACAATCAAGACCCCCTAAAGAACATCATGGCAAGAGCAAGCGCCCGTCACATTCTCGTAGCGACTGAAGACCAGTGCAACGATCTGAAATCGAAAATCGAAGGAGGCGCCAGCTTCGCTGACATGGCGAAGGAGCACTCCCAATGTCCTTCTGGCAGCCGAGGCGGCGAGCTGGGCGAGTTTGGCCGCGGTCAAATGGTGCCTGAGTTCGACAAAGTGGTATTCTCCGCTCCGGTGAACGAGGTGCAAGGCCCGGTGCGTACTCAGTTCGGCTACCACCTGTTGGAGGTCACGGCTCGCAGCGAATAGCGGCGACAAGACTTTTTCGAAGAAGCGATCTCGCCGTGGCGGGGTCGCTTTTTTCGTCTCAGCTCTCGTTCCCCTCGAAAGCGATGGGGAGGGTGAGGATGGCAGTCGCTCCCTTTCCAATCCCGTCGCTTCGGATCGAGATGTATCCGCCGAGCACGCGGGCGGTGTTGGCGCAGCTGTGCAGACCGAAGCCGTGACCGAGTTGCTTGGTCGTGAAACCGTGGCTGAAAAGGCGGTCGATGTTTTCCGGAGCGATGCCGATACCGTTGTCCTGAATCATGAGACTGAGCCGATTGTTCGCTTCGTCTCTTTGGTAGGATAGAGTGAGGACGCCCAGATCGGGTGATTGTTCGCGGATGGCGTCGAGAGCGTTGGAGATGAGGTTGAGCACGATTTCCAGCACGCGGTGCTTGTCGTTCACAACGATCAGCCGCTCCGGGAGCTCGCTGTTGATCTCCAATCGCTGAGCGTTGGGGTCGCGGCCGAGGATGGTGAGAGCGGTCTCGCAGGTTTCCACCAGATCAAACTCCTGAGTGAGGCTCTGGGTTTTTGCGTGGGACTGCTGGGCGGAGATGATGCGCTTCACGTGATCGACGTCCTGCCCCATGATGTTGACTTCGCAGATGAGTTCGGACACCTCGTTTTGCAGCGCTTGAGACAGCTGTATCAAGTAACTGGGCACGTTTTTCCCTTTCGGGTTCTTCGTCAGAAAATCATCGATATCCTGAGCGTTGGCCTCGAGCAGCGTCGCCAGTCGGGCCAGTCGCTTCACTTTCGATTGCGACAGCTTGTCTGAGAGCACGTTCAGGCTCACGTTGATGCTATTGAGCACGTTGCCAACGTTGTGCAGCACGTTGGTGGCGATTTCCGCTTTGCCCGCGGTGCGGGCTGTTTCCATGAGCTGATCTTGCATGTCCTGCAAGCGATGGAGCGTATCGCTGAGCGATTTGGTGGTGCTCTGGAGTTCTACCGTTTTCACCTCGAGCTCGCTGTTTTGCGCCTCCAGGCGCTCGGCTTGTCGTTCCAGCTCCGAATTCTTCTCTTCCACTTCGCGCGTGCGCTCCTTGACCACCTGCTCGAGATAGCGGCTGCGCTCGATCTGGACTCGGTTGTAGTAGCGCACGATGGCGATGACGAGAACGATGAGCGCGCCTGTGAAGGAGGCGATGGACCAAGGGCGCTGGTACCAGGGCGCTTCGATCACAAAGTGGTAGTGGTTGCCGTAGGCGAAGTGACCGAGAGCGTCGCTGGCATTCACTTGTATGGTGTAGCGTCCGGGATCGAGGTTTGTTATTTCACGTTGGGTGACGTCGTTGAAAGGGCCCCAATCGCGATCGAAGGGTTCGACGTGGATCTGGTACTGATGGTGCAAGCTGGCGATCAGCGAAGGGTAGGTGACGGATATTTTGAGCGAGTTCTGGTTTGGACCGAGAACGATGGGCTCGTTCTCGTCGGGGCGGAAGATGGGGAGTCGTTCGCCGTCGTTGAGTGAAACGAGCTGGTGGAGACGTGGACGGATATCGGTCTCGGTATCGGCTTGGTAGGGATCGGCCGAGTAGATGAGTCCGAAGGTTCCTCCAGCCCAGAGGTGTCCTTCGTCGTCGATGAGGATGCACTGGGCCCGGGTATCCAGAGCGTTTCCAATGCTGGAAATGTCCCTGATGATGGGCGGGGCAGGCCGTTTCACGGTTTGGCTGCTTCGGGCGTTGAGGGCGACCACAGCGGATTCCGGGTCTTCTCCATAGACTTGTTCAAAGCCGAAAGGGGGACCTCCGACATAGTAGTCCATCTCCGGATCGGGTTCGAAGCGCCTGGCCTCCGGATCCCATTTCAAGCAAGGGTGTCCGTTCACATAGATGTGGTCGCCGATGCGCACGGGAGTTCTCCACATGCCGCTTTCGTCCGTGGGCAGGTCCATGAGCTGGTAGCTGCCGCCTGATTCGTCCAGATCGATCAACGCCAGCTGAGGGGCGCTGCCGAGGCTTCCGAAAAGCTGACCGCCCCTTGATTCGGCGATGGAGAAGACTTCTACGGTGGGTCCTTCCAGCTGGCTGGTTTTCTCCCACTTGCCATTTCGTAGTTCGAATCGCCCGACTCCCCGAAAATTTGCTGCGAGCATGACGTCAGGATAGTCGCTTGGTTGATGGAAGTTAGCGGCCCCGAAGGCGTCGAGGGCGGAGATGGCGCCGTCGCTATCCATGACATGGCTGGTGGCGCCGGCGATGAACATGTGATCGCGGTAGACGGCGAGGTCGCGAACTTCCTCGTTGTCGATAACGATCTGGAAGAGCTCGTCCATCTGGGTCGCTTGAGAGTTGCTGACGTAGAGCCCCTTGCTGGTGCCCAGGTAGATGCGATCGCGAAACTTCACCACGGACAGGACCTCGTCGTTGAGGCCATGGTGCTCATTGAGCAGCAAGGTGGCCGGGTTGAAGGGGATGCGGGTGATGTTGTTGACCGTTTTCACCCAAAGACCTTTTTGCGAGTCGACTGCGAGCTGCTCGATGCTGGCGTCATCCAGTCCGTGTTCCTTGCTGAATTGAAGCAGGCTTTCTCCTTGCTCGTCGATAACGATAACGCCTTTCGACGTGGTGCCGATCGCGAGGGTGTTGGGCGACGTCTCGATGACGCTGGCGATTCGGATCTGGTGGTTCTCGACGGATTGCAAGCCCCCCCATCTCCAGGTGCTTTGGCCGTCGAATCCGATGATGCTATACTCCTTGGTCAACATCCAGACCCCGCCTTCTGCACGAGGCGTGATATCGGTGACCCATTCGTAGACTCCGGAGTTGTCTAGAAAGTGATCGGCGTCGACCAGCTGACCGGTTTGCCAGTCCCATCGGTTGAGGAGGTTATCATTTCCCCCGGTGACGAAGAGTTCGTCTCCAATGCTGAAACAAGTGGTCGCCCAGTTGGGCAATTCGTGCAGTTGGACGTTTCTGTCGGAATCCACTTCCACCAGTTTGGTTCCGTGCAGTCCGAAGAAATGACCCCGCGTATGGGCCACTGTTCTGAGTCCGTCGATCCCGGGAAAGTAGCTCTCCGGAGGCGTGAGCAGGTCTACGCGGTAGCCGCCAAGCTCGTCGGGTTCAAGTGTGGCAAGCCCTTGCGAACAGCCGACGAGCATCCTGCCTTCGGGTAGCGAAATGCTGTGGTAGGCCCACTGGATTTCGGAGACGTGATCCCAGTGGGTGCCATCGAAAATGTATACTCCCGTGCTGGAAAGCACCGCCATGCGATTGTCGGGAAACCCTGCCAGCTGAAAAATGTCGCCCCGAATTCCGCTGTAGCGTGGAGAGAAGTTTTCGGTTCTGGGAATGCCCCAACGCGATAGCTCTTCTCCGAGCGTGTTCTGGGGAGCGGCGTAGGAGATGCTGTCGCCGCTGAGGGCAGCGGTGAAGAGGGCGCCAAGGATCAGCGTCCGGAAAACGAGGGGTTTGCAATACCGGTTGATATGGAAAGTATTGGCTGAAATCAGGCCTAGTGAAGCGCTAGCGAGCCGCTTTCTAGGCTTTTGACGAGAGATTCAAAAAATCGTCGGATCGTTGGGGCTGGGTCGGTTTTTGGGTGAGCGGAGACTGGGGGCTAGTTACGAGATATAGTTGGAAGCGCTCCTTGAGGCGAGTCGTCGGCGCGTGATCCGTTTCCCATTTGCAAACAATGCTGCGCATGCTGGCTGAGCAAGCGTTTAGGTGTTGTAGGCGATGGGCAGGGTGAGGGTGGCGGTCGCCCCCTTGCCGAGTCCTTCGCTGGTGATGGTAAGGTCGCCCCCCAGCACTCGGGCGGTGTTGGCGCAGCTATGCAGACCGAAGCCGTGTCCGTGCTCCTTGGTGGTGAACCCGTGGTTGAAGAGGCGATCGATGTTTTCCGGGGAGATGCCTACGCCGTTGTCCTTCACGATGAGGCGTACGCGCTTGTTGGTCTCGTCGAGCTCGTAGGAGAGGGTGAGGATTCCTAGCTCGGGCGATCGCTCGCCGATGGCGTCGATGGCGTTGGAAATGAGGTTGAGCACGATTTCCAGCACGCGGTGCTTGTCGTTTCTTACGATGAGCTGTTCGGGGAGCTCGTTGTTGATTTCCAGGAGGTGGGCGTTCTGGTCTCGACCGAGGATGGTGAGGGCGGTTTCGCAGGTTTCCACCAGGTCGAATTCCTGGGTGAGGCTTTGGGTCTTGGCGTGGGATTGCTGAGCGGCGATGATGCGCTTCACGTGCTCGACGTCCTCCTCCATGGTGTTGAGCTCGTAGGAAACTTCGGAAACCTCGTCGCGCAGCGATTGGGCTAGGTGTATCAGATAACTGGGTACCTTCTGTCCGCGAGGATCCTGAGTGAGGAAGGATTCGATGTTTTCGCTGTTCGCCTCGAGCAGTTTCGCCAGCTTGGAGAGGCGGTCCACCTTGGAGTTGGACACTTTGTTGGAAAGCACGGTGAGGCTGACGTTGATGCTGTTGAGCACGTTGCCCACGTTGTGCAGCACGTTGGTGGCGATCTCCGCCTTGCCTGCGGTGCGGGCGGTTTCCATGAGCTGGTCCTGCATTTCCTGCAGGCGGTGGAGGGTTTCGGTGAGCGATTCGGTGGTGCTCTGCAGCTCTTCGGTCTTTTCTCCCAGCTCCTCGTTTTGCGTTTCCAGCTTCAGGGCCTGCTCCTTAAGGGCTTCGTTTTTCTCCTCCACTTCCTTGGTGCGCTCGCGAACGAGCTGCTCCAGCTGATGGCTGCGCTCTATCTGAAACCGATTGTAGTAGCGAACGATGCCGACCACGATCAGGATCGCGCCGAACAAGTAGGCGGCGTAGGCCCAAGGCTTTTGGTACCACGGGGCCTTCACGGTGAAGTGGTAGGTGTGCGAACTGGAGGAGTGTCCGTAGGCGTCGCTGGCGTTGGCGTAGATGAAGTAGTCCCCTGGGGGAAGGTTGTTGATCGAGCGTCGAGAACTGTCCGAGAAGGGGGGGGATTGTTCGTCGAGGGGCTCGATGACGATCTGGTACTGGTGGTGCGTGGTGGCGGAGAGGGAAGGGTACTCGATCGCGATTTCGAGAGAGTTCTGGTCCGGTTCGAGTATGAGCGGATTATCGGCAAAAGCGGAAACCCGGAAGGTCTGCTGATCGTTCGTTGAAGTGATTTTGTGGATACGTGGCCGGATTTCCAGAGAGGATTTTCCTCGAAACGGATCGTTGGAAAACACGAGCCCGAACTCGCCGCCGGCCCAGAGGTTTCCGTGATGGTCGTAGAGGATGCTGACCGCTCGCGTGTCGATTGCGTTTCCAATGCTGGAGATGTCGCCGAAAATGCGACGTGTCGGTCGGGGCACGGTTTTGCTGCTTCGACCGTCGAGGGCGACCACTGCGGTTTCCTCGTTTCTCCCGTAGACATGTTCGAATCCGTATGGCGGTAGCCCGACATAGTAGTACATTTGCGGATCGGGCACGAATTCTCGGGAGGCGCTGTCCCATTTCAGGCAGGGATGACCGTTTGCGTAGACTTCGCCATCGATGGTCACTAAGGCTATCCAGATGCCGCTTTCGTTTATGGGGAGGTCGATCATGCGGTAGCTCCCCACCTCCTCTTCGAGCTCGATGAGAGCGACCTTGTTGAAACCGGTGCTGGCGAAAAGTTGACCGTCTTCGGATTCCGCGATGGTTAGAAAGTCCCTTTCAGGCCCTTCCAGGCGGCCGATTTTTGTCCAGCGGTCGTTTCGTTTTTCGTAGCGCGTGATGCCGCGGAAATTCACGCCGAGCATGACATCGGGGTATTTGCTCGGCTGGTAGAAGGAGGTGGCTCCGTCGGGATCGAGCAGGTAGATCGAGCCATCCGAGGTCATTGCGCGCGCCACGGCTCCGGAGATGAAGAGGTGCTCGTCGTAGGTGGAGAGATGGTAAACCTCTTCGCGATCGAGCACGCGCACGAAAAGCTCGTCCATGGATCGCGCTTCGTCATTGCTGGTATACAGGCCCGTGCTGGTGCCGATGTAGATCCGATCTCGGAATTCCTCGAGCGTGAAGATGGGGTCGCTCAATCCGTGTTCTTCGTTGAAGAGCACGGTGGGGGGATGCGACGGGATGCGGGTGATGCTGTTGGACGTCCTCACCCAGAGCCCTTGCTGGGAATCGACGCCGATCTTTTTCACGTTCACGTCGTCCAGGCCCTGCTGCTTGGTGTGCTGCAGAAGCACTTCGCCGTTTTCGTCGATGAGCAAGGCGCCGAGGGAAGAGGTGCCGATCGCCAAGGTATTGGGGGAGGCCTCGACAAAACAGGAGATGCGGGCGTCCATCTTTCGCAGGGTGGTCGAACCTTTCCATCGCCAGGTGCGAGTGCCGTCGAAGCCGATGATGGTGTCCTGCTGACCGCGGATCCAGACTCCGCCTTCCGCTCTAGGCGTCGTTTCGAGAAACCACTCGTAGACGCCGGAGCTGTCGAGGTGGCGCGAATCGTCGATCAGCTGCCGCGTTTCCCAATCCCACCGATTCAACAGCGAGGTGAGCCCGCCTGTGACGTAGACGTCGTCGCCGATGGCGAAGATGCTGGTGGCCCAATTGGGGAGCTGGTGGTACTGGGTCTCTCCCTCAGGGGTGGCGATGATGAGGTGGGTGCCGGCCAGCCCGAAACAGTGGCCCTTCGCGTACGCCACATGCTCCATGCTCGGAAGGTTGGGCGGGTAGGTCTCCTTCGGGGTCAGTATCTCCACGGCGTATCCGCCAAACTCGTCCGGCTCGATTGTGGCCAGTCCCGCTGCGAAGGAAACCAAGGTGCGCCCGTCTGGAAGCGTAAGGCTGTCGCTCGTCCAGGAGAGGTCTGGCACGTGTTCCCAGTGGGTTCCGTCGAAGGTGTAGATGCCGATTGAGGTCAAGGCGCTGAAATGTCCGTTCGGCAAGGTCGACAGGTTGAGAATGTCCCCTCGGATGCCGGTGAAGCGCGGGTAGAACGTTTCGGTTCTGGGGATGCCCCACTGGGCGAATTCGTCCTCCAGTAGTTCGGCCGCCTGGGTGGCGACCGATATCGGACCGCACAGAAGCAGAACTAGCTGCAAGAGGTAGTTCGGCAGCAGGCGCTTGCGCGAAAAGCCATGGTTCTGATCGATAGGCAAGTATCAGCCGTTTGCGCTGCGGATAAAGCGTTTCGATAGGGCCAGCGGTCATTTTAACAGCGGATTTAAGCTAGGCCTCGCTGAACAAGTTCAAGCGGGCCATCGGCGATGGCGTCGATCCGCCATCAATGGCTGTGCCAGTATGACGCGCCCGTGCCAGCCCGGTGTGAAATCCTGTTTCACCGCTGGTAGAGGTTTGGTTTGTAAAGCGTTGATGTCCAGGGTATAGCTCTGGCGATTTCGGATGGCATCCTCCATGCACCAAGGCAGGTAGTTTTTTAACCCTGAAATGAGGAGGAATTGATTATGACACTTGTACGAAGAAACACTTGGCCCAGCGATCCGTTCTTCGAAATGGACCGCCTTTTCAATCGCGCCTTTGGCAACAGCGACCTTTGGCCGAGCGCCTTCAAGGCCCCAGCCGAGCGCGATTTTCCGCTGGACGTTTACGGCGACGAGGAACGCTACTACGTGGTCGCCGAGATGCCAGGCGTCGCTAAGGACGCGGTCGACCTGAAGGTCGAGAATTCGGTGCTGACCATCTCGGTCAAAGCCGAAAGCAAGGGCGATGGTTCGGAGAGCGTGCGCTACTTGAGCCGCAACATCACGGTGGGCGAGGATATCGATATGGATCTGGTCTCCGCCAAGATGGAGAACGGACTGCTGACGGTGACCTTGCCGAAGGCGGAAGAGCGCAAGCCCCGCAAGATCGCGATCAAGTAACCCGATTGGAAAAGGAGGAAATGATGAACCAGGAAATCACTCGCGCCCAGGATTCGCAGAGAGAGGAAAGCAAGCCTCAGTATCGAAAGCCTCGATACACTGTTCTCAATGAGGAAAACGCTTATCGCTTGGACGTCCAACTGCCGGGCGTCGCCAAGGACGCGGCCCGCATCACCTTGGACGGCAACTTGCTGACGGTGGAAGCGGACGCCCCCTCGATTGGCGAGGAAGGCTGGCAGGCGTTTCGTCGCGAGATCCCGCAAGGCGGCTTCAAGCTGAGTTTGGAGCTGAACGTGGACATCGACGGAGACGCGATTTCCGCCAAGGCGTCTGAAGGCGTTTTGACGGTGATGCTTCCGCTGGCGGCCAAGGCTGCCAAGCGCACCATTGCTATCGACTAGCTGAAGTCGGACGCGCCTCGCAGAGTCTTTCCCCGCGAGGCGCTTTGCAGTTTGGGAAAGAAGGAAAACGAGCGGCCGACTGCGTCCGGTCCCGGTGAGGGCGGGCGCGGCGGCTGTTCCAATTGTTTACCATGTCGGTTGCGTTCAAAGACTACTATTCGATTCTCGGCGTGGCCAAGACCGCTTCTGCTGAAGAGATCAAGAAAGCGTTTCGCAAGCTCGCTCGCGAGTGTCATCCGGACCTGGCGAAGGAAGCTGACAAGGCGTCGGCGGAGGCTCGCTTCAAGGAGATCAACGAGGCTTACGAAGTGCTGAAGGATCCAAAGAAGCGCGCCAAGTACGACCAGCTCGGCGCGGATTGGAATCGGTATCAGGATAATGGAGACGCTGATGCGGGCCCTGGCTTTGGAGCGGGTAGCGGCGGTCGCCGCTACGAGTACCATTTTGGCGGTACCGGATTTAGCGACTTCTTCGAACGCTTTTTCGGCGGGCGGGGCATGGACCCGTTCGAGGACATGGGGTTCGGCATGAGAGGGGCGGACTTTTCTCGTGGCGAAACAGGGCGACGTCGGGTTCGCGGTCAGGATGTGGAGGCCGAGATTCTCGTCACCTTGGAGGAGGCCAACAAGGGGTCGCGGCGCCGCATTTCCCTGCGCAAGCAGAAAACCGATACGGGAAAGTCGGAGATCGAAACTTTGAACGTGCGCATCCCGGCCGGAGTGCGCGATGGCCAGCGCATCCGTCTGGCGGGACAGGGAGAGCCGTCTCCAGCTGGAGGGGAAGCGGGCGACCTGTTTTTGAAGGTGCGATTCGCCCAGCACCCGTATTTCAGCATCGAAGGGGATGATTTGATCTACGAGCTCAAGCTGGCGCCTTGGGAGGCCGCCCTAGGCGCGGAAGTCACGGTGCCGACCTTGGGCGGATCGGCGAAAGTGCGGGTCAAGAGCGGGGCCCAAAACGGTCAGCGGCTGAGGCTGCGCGGCCATGGCCTGGCCCGTTCCGGCGGCGGAACGGGGGACTTGTACGCCGAGATCGCTTTGAGGATGCCCGATCGGATCTCCGAGGAGGAAAAACGGGTCTGGCAGAAACTGCGCGACACGTCGCGTTTCAACCCGAGAGGATAGGACTGCATTATGGATGGAGATGGACAACTGATTCCGAAATGGAGAGCGCCAGGGGCGACCGACGAGGTCTACGATCACGTGTCGGCCGCCCGACTGGCCGGCGTTTCCACGCGCGTCTTCCTGAAGTATTGCCGCATGGGGCTCTATCGACCTTTGGGTGACGTGCAGCGCTTTGGCTACACCTTCGACTGGGAAGCCATTTATCTAGCCCGCCAAGCCGAGCGGGTGCGCTATCAGCTCAGCGTCGACATGCGAGCGGCCATCCTGGTGGTCAAGCTGCGGCAGGAAGTGGAGTCGCTGCGCGAGGAACTGCGTTTTTGGAGACGATGAAACGCAATCGCGCATTGCCTTTTTCTCGTCCAACCATACACTATTCTAATGTCATGAAACGAACGAAACAGCAGTCATACGAAGGCCGTGTCGTTCAGAGGAACGATAGGAACGATAGGGATGATAGGGAATTCGAAATCTCTCCGGAAGCGCTCGCGGAGCGAGCTGCGAGGGTGGAGGAGGCGCTGTTGAGCGAGACTTGGCTGCCCATGGGGCTTCGGTCTCTGTTGGCCTGCGATATGCCCTGGATCCGCCGGCGACTGGCGGAAGGCAAGCGCTTCTGGCAGAGCAAGGTAGCGGAGCGCGTGCACGAGCTCGCCTTGACGAGTTTTCGCTACGGGCCGGAGCTTCTCGATTCGGAAGCGGTCGCTCAGCTAAGGGTGCTGGATCTGGAGCTCAATCCGGTGCACCACACGGCTGACACGGTCGAGACCTGAGCGGGCTGTCCAGCGTTTCGAGAGGCCGAAGATGCCTCCGCCGGGCCCGATCGGCGTCTCCTTTCGCGAAGGAGGCGGGCCTACGGGCGTGCCCTCGCCTAAGCAATTGTCGCCCAGTCCGACGCGGGGCTTTGGCGAGGAAAAGGTCGGCTGGCGGCTCGTTCCTAAGGCCGTTTGGGCGCTGCATGAGCAGGCGCTGCGAGCTTGGGCAACGCGACTAGGGTATTAGCCTTAGGTGAGGGAATTAGTTATTCTCAAATTCTCTAAAACTATCTCAAATAACTCACACAAAGGCTTGAAATTCCGTAATACACCTGTGATCTGTTGGGGGTTAATATTTAACTCATGGGTAAGGAAAATAAGGAAGTCTTCGCAATCGGAATTAACCCTGTAGCAGGGGGTGAAACGGGTCTTGATCGACCGGCTTCGCGCGGCCGGGCCGTCGATGCCTGCCGAGAGACGGTCATTCCCCGTCTGAAGACGATCGAGAGTTCCTTGGTTCGCGAGAGCTGGCTTCCGATTTCCATTCGCAGCCTGCTCGCCCAGGAGATTCCGGCCCTGCGCAAGGAGTTCGACCGTCAGCCTCGAGGTTGGCGGGATCGCGTGCGCGAGCGGCTCAATGGCTTGAAAGCCCTGGTGGGAAGCAAGGACATCGGTTTCAATGTTTCCCAAGCCTTGGCCGAGCTCGATGCGATCGACAGCGAGTTCAGCAAGGAGGAAGATTTCAGCAGCCTCCAGTCCGCCTGAGGCGACTCCGAGGCGCGATCCGTTTCTTGATAAGCGGCGTTTGGTTTTTTTCGACTGAGGGCGAGCCTATGAAGGCCCGCCCCTTTTTTTGCACCTGCGCTTGGCGGCGAAACGAGAGGGGGGATCGCAAGCGTGGCGGGGCTTCGCGGAGGTTGTAACGCGCGCCAAGAAGCGGCGTTTGAAGTCTTGAGGAGCGCTCGCGTATTCCCTTTTTTACGTCTGACACCTCCTCGACGCGTCTTGCACCCTTTATGAAACTCCCCTTTCGAACTGGCCCCTCCTGGTTGCCCAAGCTGATTCTTGCTGTCGTTTCTCCGTTGGCTTTTCTTGGGACCCTCGAGCTCGCCTTGCGAATCGCTGATTACGGGCGGGATTCGCGTTTTTTCATCGCCGACCAGCAGGGTCCAGACGGGGCGTATCGAACCAACCCACGATTTACGGAGCTCTTTTTCCCCGCGTCTTTCGGATTGAAGCCGTTCAACTTCCGTCTTCTCAAAGAGAAACCGGCGGGCGAGGTCAGGGTTTTTCTGATCGGCGAATCCGCTGCGATGGGAGTGCCTCAAGCGGGATTCGGCATGGCTCCTCAGCTTGAGTCGATCCTGCGCCAGCGCTTTCCCGGCCAAGTCGTTCAGGTCTACAACCTTGGCATCACTGCCATCAACTCCCATGCGATCCTGCCCATCGTAAAGCAAGCCGTTCGTTTCGATCCCGACCTGCTGGTGTTCTACATGGGCAACAACGAGGTCGTTGGGCCCTACGGACCAAGTTCGGTCGCCACCGAGCGCATGCCACCGCTCGCTCTGGTTCGTGCCAGCCTTTGGTTGAAGAGCACGCGAATCGGACAGCTGTTGTCCAACGCGATGGGAGCGGCCGCCGGGCGCGATCGCGATTGGCGTGGCATGGAGATGTTTGTCCAGAAGTCGGTCGCGCCCGATGATCCGAGATTGCATGCGACCTATCGGAACTTTTCGGCTAATCTGTCCGAAATGCTCGAGCTCGCTTCTCAGGCGGGGATTCCGTCGGTGGTCTCCACGGTAGCGGTCAACCACTTGGATTGTGCCCCGTTTGTCCCGATTGAAACCGATGGCGGACGCAGCGCGGACGAATTGTTCTACGAAGGACGAGAGCTGACGCGGAGCGGCCGTGTCGAGGAAGGCGAGCAAGCCTTGCGCCTGGCGCTCCAGTACGACGCTCTGCGCTTTCGAGCGGACCAGCGTATGAATCAAATCATTCGGGAGGCTGCTGCCGGTCGAAGCGGTGTGACGCTGGTCGATTCAGCGCAGGCTCTTTTCCCCGCTGGAAGAGAGAGCTTTTTCGAGCATGTCCACTTCACCTTCGAAGGGAATTTCAGAGTCGCTCGCTTGCTGGCCGATGCTGCGGGACCGCTGCTGTTTCCAGGAGCGGGCGAGGCTTGGGACGAAGCGTCTGCGGAGGTCGTCGCTCGCGATATTGGCTTTAGCGACCTCGGTCGATTGGAGCAGTGGAAGGTGATGAATGATCTGGTGACGCGCCCCCCATTCACCGGTCAGTCGACCTACTTGGAGGATCGGCGCTACGCGCTCGAAACGATGGATCGACTGGGCGAGCGCTTGGCCCAAGGTGGCGTTGCCAAGGCTGCTAATTCCGTAGCGGATGCTCTGAGCTCCAACCCGCGGGCTTGGCTTTATCTCTACCAAGCGAAAATCGAGCTGCAGCGATCCCGCTTCCAGGCCGCTCTAGACGCCTTGGACCGCCACGATGCGCTGGCGCCTGAAGTCGCGGAATCGATGGTGGTGCGGGCAATCGTTCTCGCTCAATCCGGAAAGCCGGAACGAGGTCTGGCGCTTTTGAGGTCGGTGGTCGAAAAGGAGCCCCACTATCCGCAAACCTATCCCTTGCTGGCTTCGCTCTGGATTGCCATGGGAAAGGCCTCCGAAGGCGCCGCCGATTTCGCCGCCTGGGTGGAGAGCATGCCGGCGAACCGTGGAATCAGGCTGGCCTACTCCCAACTCCTGGCGGCTCAGGGTTTGGTGGAGGAAGCCGCCGGGCAATGGGAAGCCGTCTTGCAAATCGTGCCTGACGACGAACGAGCGCTGCTGCCGTACCTCCAGTACCTGTTTCAGCAAAACCGTAGCGACGAAGCGATTGACCGCATGCTCGAGGCGCACGCTTACAATCCCCGGAACTTCTCCAACAACGATCGCTTGGTGCAGTTGTATCAACAAAAAGGAGACAAGGAGCGGACCTTGGAATTCATGCGGGACCTGATGGCGAGCGGTCCAGTCAGCGAGGAGTTGGAGCGGGAGTACGAGCGTCTGGAAGCGGCGCTGGCGGGAGGCAAAGCGCCATGAGCGCCAGGATCCTCGGCATCTCGGCATTCTATCATGATTCCGCGGCGGCGCTCGTGGTGGATGGCAAGGTGGTGGCGGCGGCCCAGGAGGAGCGTTTCACGCGCCGCAAGCACGATGCGCGTTTTCCTCAACGGGCCATCGAGTACTGCTTGAGCGAAGCGGGCATTGAAGCATCCGAATTGGACCACGTCGTATTCTACGAGAAGCCCTTTTTGCGATTCGAACGGCTCCTGGAGACTTACCTCGCGGTCGCTCCGAGCGGTTTCGGGTCCTTTCTGAAAGCCATACCTCAGTGGATACATCAGAAGCTGCAGCTGCCACGGGAAATGGACAGAGGCCTCGGTGGCAGGTACGGCAAACGATACGTTTTCGCGGAGCATCACGAATCGCATGCCGCCAGCGCGTTCTATCCTTCGCCTTTCGAAGAAGCGGCTATTTTGACGGTGGACGGCGTAGGGGAGTGGGCGACCTCGAGTCTTGGATACGGTACGTCGAATCGAATCACGCTTACTCAGGAGCTCCGGTTTCCTCATTCGCTAGGACTTTTGTATTCAGCGTTCACATACTTTTGCGGGTTTCGTGTGAACTCGGGTGAGTACAAGCTGATGGGGTTGGCTCCGTATGGAAAACCTAGATACGAGAGCCAGATACGAAGCAAGCTCATCGACCTGAGGGAGGACGGGTCGTTCCGGCTCGATCAAAGCTATTTCAACTACTGCCAGGGCCTCACCATGACATCGCGAAGGTTTGACGACTTGTTTGGCGGCCCTCCTCGAAAGCCCGAGTCCGAGCTGACGCAGCGAGAGCTGGACCTGGCGGCCTCCGTCCAGTTGGTCGCGGAGGATGTCCTGCTGAGGATGGCGCGTCATCTGAGCAAGGAAACGGGCTCTTCGAACCTCTGCCTCGCGGGAGGCGTTGCTCTGAATTGCGTGGCAAACGGTCGGCTCTTACGCGAATCCCCGTTCGAGCGCATCTGGATCCAGCCCGCTTCTGGCGATGCGGGGGGAGCCTTGGGCGCGGCGCTGTTCACCTGGCACCAGCTACTCGGAAAGCCCAGGCGGCCCTCGATTCCCGACAGCCAGAGCGGATCGCTGCTGGGCCCGTCGCTGGAGGCTGGAGAGATCGAGTCCGCTCTCAAAGCGAGAGGGTTGGCCTACCGCAGGATCGAATCGCCAGACGTCCTCTGCGCCGAGGTGGCGAAGCTGCTCGCAGAGGGGCAGGTGGTTGGCTGGGCCCAAGGGAGGATGGAGTTCGGACCGAGAGCGCTTGGATCGCGGAGCATACTTGGCGATGCGAGGAATCCGGAGATGCAGCGCAAGATGAATTTGAAGATCAAGTTTCGCGAGTCCTTTCGTCCCTTCGCTCCAATCGTGCTTCGCGAGAAGGCGAGCGCGTTCTTCTCTCTCAAGCCCGAGGAGGACAGCCCGTACATGCTGATCGTGGCGCCGGTGAAAGAGGATCAGCGAAGAGGTGGCAATGCCGGAGCGGAAGGGCTCGATCAGATCCGAAACGTTCGTTCCACGGTTCCGGCCGTCACTCACGTGGACTACTCGGCTCGTATACAGACAGTGGATACGGAACGCTCGCCGCTGCTGCGTCGATTGCTAGAGGAGTTCGAGAGGCGGACGGGCTGTCCTATGCTTGTGAATACGAGCTTCAATATCCGAGGAGAGCCGATTGTCTGCACCGCCGAGGATGCGGCGCGTTGCTTTTTGGCGACGGAGATGGATGCTCTCGTCGTGGGTGAGTTCCTGTTGCTCAAGTCGGAGCAAGGCGACGTAGCGAGCGACGAGAGGAGCGACTACCTGGCCCGTTACGGGGATGACTAGAATCGCGTCTTCCAGAATCACGCATCGATGGAATTAGTCTGCAACAGCGCCCACCAATGAGCTTGCTCCGTATCAACCGAAACCCATCCGCCAGGGACTTGCGATTGTTCGCGGGGTTGTGGCTGGTTTTCCTATCTGGCTTCGCATGGATTGCCTATGGCAGAGGCTACCTCGCGGTTGCCGGCGTCCTATTGGCGCTTGCTCTTCCATTCGGAGCGCTAGGCTTGGCGGCGCCGCGGGCGATTCGCTGGCTGTACGTCGCTACAAGCCTGGCGACCTATCCCATCGGGTTCGTGATCTCGCACCTGCTGCTTGCCGTGATCTACTACCTCGTGGTTACGCCGATCGGGCTGCTTCTGAAGCTTTTGGGCAAGGATCCGTTGCAGAGGCGTTTCGAACCTGTTGCCAGGCGACCGAGCTATTGGGAGAAGCGAGGTCCGCCTCGATCGCCCGCGAGCTACTTCAAGCAGTACTGAGCTCGCTTTGGGTCGAATGCCCTGGCTGCGTCTCTTTTCGGATTTTGACTTTCGGGGCGGGATTTGGTCTTGTGCGCTGGTGAGCAAGAAAGACCGCACCTTTTTGGAAGCTTCGCAGGAAAAGCAGCAGGGAATGTTCGCGGAGTTCTGGGATTTTCTGAGGAACAACAAGAAGTGGTGGCTCACGCCGATCATCGTCTCGATTCTGATCATCAGCGCCTTGATCGTGATCGGCGGCTCGGGCGCGGCGCCTTTCATCTATTCGCTTTTCTAGGGAGTCTCTCGCGGCGGCCCTTTCGGTAAGAGCGAAAAAAGGCCTCGCCGTTAGAGGCGAGGCCTAGAGAAGAGTGATAATGGCGAAGGTCTATTCGATGCGAAGGGGCAGGTAGCCGCGACGCCCGCGATCGTAGACGAAGAGCTTGTTCACGCCATTGCGCAGGGCTTCGCGAGCTTGGTTGATGGTTTCGATCTGCTGATCGTTGACCTCCTGTATGACCATGCCCTCCCGCAGCGTGCGGGCGTAGTTCGATTCCGGATCGACGGACAATACGATTACTCCATCTATGTTTTCCGGGATGCGATAGCGTTCCGCGGTTTCATCGCTCAGCTTGGCGATCTCCACGCCGGTGACGAGCTCGTTGGCGAGGCTGGCGAATCGCCCTGAGGCGCTGCCCACTTCGAGGTTGAGCGTTTCGCGTTTGCCGTCGCGGAAGACCTCCACCTCGATCTCTGTGCCGGGAGCGGTGTGTCCGATGCGGATACGGAACTGGTTGAAGGACTCGATCGGCTTTCCGTCGAGGGAGAGAATGATGTCTCCTTGCTTGATGCCGCCGTTTGCGGCTGCGGAATCTTCCTCCACGTCGTTGACCACCACGCCTTGCACGGTATCGAGGCCGAAGGCTTCGGCGAGTTCGGGGGTGACGTCATCGAGGCTGACTCCTAGGAATCCGCGGCGCACTTCGCCGGTGTCGGCGAGTTGCTGGGAAATGCTGACGGCGAGGTTGGATGGAATGGCGAAGCCGATGCCGATGTTTCCGCCGCTGCGGGAGATGATGGCCGAGTTGATGCCGATAAGCCGGCCTGCGGAGTCGATCAAAGCCCCTCCCGAGTTGCCCGGATTGATGGACGCGTCGGTTTGGATGAAGCTTTCGTAGCCGCGTTCGCCGTAGATGCCGATCTTGCGGTTGGTAGCGGAGATGATGCCTTGGGTGACGGTGAGGCCGACTTCCATGGGGTTTCCGATGGCGAAGACCACGTCGCCCACTTTGATGTTGTCGCTGTCGGCGATGGTGATGGCGGGAAGGTCATCTGCGTCCACCTTGAGAATGGCGACATCTGTCAAGGGGTCTCGGCCCACGATGGTGGCGTTGAGCTCGCGGCCGTCGTTCAGCTGGACGAGGATCTCGTCGGCGTCTTCGCCGCGCTGGTCGCTGACCACGTGATTGTTGGTGAGGATGTAGCCGTCTTCGCTGACGATCACTCCGGAGCCGATGCCTTGCGGCATGCGTCGTTCCTCTGGCTCGCCCTGGGGCTCCTGGTAGCGTGGGCTTGGCATGCCGAAGAATCGCCTCAGCAGCTCCTCCTCCGGGGAAAGCCCTCCGCGTCCTCCGCGGGCGACTTTCACGATGCGCGCGGTGTGGACGGAAACCACTGAGGGCGTGGCTTTTTCGAGCATGCTGGCGTAGCTTTGAGGCATCAGAGCTTCGCCGCGTTCGATGGTTTGAGAGTCGACGGACAGATCGAGCTCGTCAGCCTGCAGGGGAGCGAAGGCGAGAGCCGCGATGGTGGCGACGACGAGTGGTACGAGTTTCTTCCTATTCATAGTGTGAATTGGCGTGGCGGTTTCGGTTTGGCCCTGAATCCGGGCAGGTTCTTCGGTGTTTAACTAACGCTCGGCAGCCGAGGAGCCACGTTCTATCGTCTCTGCTTAAGCGTTTGGGGGGTAGTAAGATGAAATGTACGCGTCTTTGTTCCCAATGGAAGGGCCGGGGCCGGAAAAAAGGTGGATTCGCGGGAGGCGACCTTGCGCGAACCCGCAAAAAAAGCGCCCGAGAACGTTCGGGCGCGAGTGACGACAACTGCTTGGGCCAGCCTTGTTTAGGACCGTTCCGGTAGGCCGTACTTTTCCACGATGAAGTCGATGTCCTTGTCGCCGCGGCCGCTGAGATTGACCAGGATGGACTGGCGCGGCTTTTCCTTGGCCAGCTTCATGGCGAAGGCCACGGCATGGGCGCTCTCCAGGGCCGGGATGATGCCTTCGAGACGGCTGAGCTTGTAGAAGGCGTCGATGGTTTCCTGATCGTTGGCGTCGCCGTAGGTCACGCGCCCGCTTGCCTGCAGCATGCAGTGCTCGGGGCCCACTCCCGGGTAGTCCAGTCCGCTGGCCACGGAGTAGACCGGAGCGGGTTCGCCGTTTTCGTCCTGCAGCATCTGGCACTTGAATCCGTGGATGATGCCCGGTTTGCCGAACTTCATGGTGCAGGCGTGGTCGCCGGTTTCGTAGGAGCGGCCGGCTGGCTCCACCCCGTAGATGGAGCACTGATGGTCCTCGAGGAAGGCGGAGAAGATCCCCATGGCGTTGCTGCCGCCGCCGACGCAAGCCACTATGTTGTCCGGAAGCTCGCCGGTCATTTCCAGAAACTGCTCGCGCGCCTCGATGCCCACCACCCGCTGAAACTCGCGCACCATCATGGGGAAGGGGTGCGGACCTACCACGGAGCCGATGCAGTAGATGGTATTGACCGGATCCTTGAGGTAGGACTGGAAGGCGGAGTCGACCGCTTCCTTCAGCGTTTTCAGCCCGTGGCTGACCGGCACCACCTCGGCCCCGAGGATCTTCATGCGCACCACGTTCGGGTGCTCCTTGGCGATGTCGACCTCGCCCATGTGGATCTCGCACTCCAGCCCGAAGTAGGCCGCGGCGGTGGCGAGGGCCACGCCATGCTGCCCGGCGCCCGTTTCGGCGATCAGCCGCTTCTTGCCCATGTGTTTCGCCAGCAGGGCTTCGCCCATGCAATGGTTGAGCTTGTGGGCTCCGGTGTGGTTGAGATCCTCCCGCTTCAGGTAGATGCGCCCGCCGAGTTCGCCGGAGAGCCGATCGCAGTAGTAGACCGGGGTGGGGCGTCCCTGGAAGTGCTTGCGGATGCTGCGCAGTTCGGAAATGAAGGCGTGCGACTTGGATATTCGATAGTAGGCATCGGTGATCGTGTCCATTTCCGCCTGCAGCTCAGGCGGAATGAAACTGCCGCCGAATTCGCCGAATCGGCCGTCCGTGTCGGGAGTGGTTTTGAAGTAATCGCTCATACTGATCCTTGTTTGGGGTTGAGCGTCAAATCAAGGCGAGGCGGCGGCCGCTGACAAAGATGTAAATCGATCGCGGGAAGGGGTATTAGCGCCGCTGCTCGCGGACAGAAGACGTCGTGATCGCCGTGGTTCAGCGCGCCCATCGATTGAGTTCGATGATCATGGCGGTGGCGGAGAGGAGGCAGTCTTCGGTGAGGGGGAGGGCCTCGAGGGCGAGCGTCAAGGTCCAGCCCAACGGCGGTTCGCGGCGGGTCCATTTCCTGGGCAGTACGGCTTTGAGGCCGCGGGCCAGCAGGTGGGAGGGGGGCTGCGGGGGCGGGTCGGGATAGAAGGCGAGGCGCTTCTTGACCAGCGTGCCTACGGGAGAGCTTTCGCTGGCGATGACGTAGCGGTTGACGATCGACCCGCCTGCGGCGTCTCCGGTGCCGAAAATGATGTCTCCGATCCCTCCCACGATGCCCTCTTTCAGCTTGTCCTTCCACGGGGTTGGATCTTCGAACTGCAGCAGTTCCTGCTCGCTGGGGGTCAGGATCTTCTTGCTGCGTGTGACGATGGCCAACGGTTGACCGGAGCTGTCGAGCAGGTCGATTTTTCCGCTGAGGGCAAAGGTCTTGCGGAGTTTCAGTTCGAAGCAGCGAGGCGGCTCGCGGTCTGTGAACTGCAGGGTAAGGGCTTTGCTTTTTCGGGTTCCGACTCCGCGCCCGAGCAAGGTCTGATTTGAATCGTAGATCCGGTATTGCTCGCCCGAGACGCCGTCGCGTTGGCCGTAGCGATGGTAGAGGTGGTAGGTCTGCAGGGAGCTTTCTGGCATGGCGAGTTGTGGATTCCTTTTAGAGAACGGTAGGACCATCGGCTGATTTAGATAAATCGCGCCTCGTCCGAGAGTGGTGTTGGATCGAAAAAGACGCGACCCCCGTTCGGAGGTCGCGTCTTGCTTGGCGTGAGTTGGGCCCTCGAGCGTTGCTATCGAAAGAAGAAACGGCGGGTGTCGTTGAGACTGATCTTCACGAGAACCGGGTCGTGATCGGACGAGCGCTCCAGAACGCTGGCGTCTTGCATGAATTCGTCGAGATAGGCTGCGTTGATGTGCGCGATCTCGGCTTTCGCCACTCGCTTGGCGAGTTTCTGGCTTACGAGGAAGTGGTCGAGCGCCTGGCTGTTGCCTTCGTAGACGTAGGTGAAGCGACTGTATTCAGGGATTCGAGACACGATGAGATTGTCCAGCGGATGCTTGGTGCCGTCGCCTTCGATGATTCCTAGGGTATGGTTTTCGCCCTCGCCCGGTTCGGCGAATTGGAAGTCGTTGAAGTCGCCAGTCACGATAAGGTAGGCGTTTTTCTCTTTTTCTAGGATCAGGTCCGCGAAATCGCGAACGACTTGGGCTTGCAGCTTGCGCTGGATTTCCGACTCGCGAACGGCGGGCTGGTTGGCTCCGTAGAGCGGTTCGTCGCCTCCCTTGCTCTTGAAGTGGTTGTTGACGATGGTCAACTCCTTGCCGTTGGCTTTGAAGACTCCGACCAGCGGTTCGCGGCCTTTGCTGGCGCTGGTTGCTCCGAACGCTTCTGAAACGCCTGGCACGATGTCGTCGCTGATCTGGTAGTGGTTTTTCAACGACACTCGACGTTGGTCGAATAGGAAGCCGGTTTCGATGCCGCGAGCATCGCTGGTCTCCAGGGAGACGGCGGTGTAGTCGACGAGGTGGTGAAGCTTGCCGTTGATGCGATCTGCGAGGAGTTGCAGCACGGCTTGGTTTTCCACTTCCTGGACGCAAACGATTTCCGGCAGGCCGAGCCCGATGCCGATGGTGGCGGCGAGTTTGTCGAGTTTGGTTTCAAGATCTTCGGTAGCCGGTGTCGAACCTTGGTCGTTCTTATCGGGGTTGTCCTCAAGGTCGAAGAGGTTTTCCGTGTTGAGGGTCGCTACGTCGATGTGCTTGCGATCGATAAGCGCTTTCAGATAGGCGACCCACCAGTGGAGAGGTCTGATTTCCGTGGCGGTCTGTTCGATGGTAGCGTTCCCTGTATCCGTAGGCTGGATACGGTAGTTGGAGAATTCGTAGTGTACGACTCCGGTGAGGTCTTCGAACGAATCTCCAGGCATCACTACGAACGGTTCGTCGAGAGTGAGGTCGTCGACAAGGATCCGCTCGGGATTGTAGTCGACTTCCTGATCGCCGATGGGGCGCAGTATCATCTGCCCGTACCAGGGGGAGAAGCCGGATCCTGGCTGGGCGTCTGCGCCGGTGACGATGTGGAACTCGCCGTAGCGGTTGGTTGAAGCCACCACCAGGCCGAAGGGGATCTTCACCCGCATGCCTTCGAGGGATTCGAGCAAGGCGATGGCCTCGGGGATGGACTCGTTTGGCATGTCGCTGATCACGATTGGGGCTGGCAGCGGGTTGCCGCTGGAAAGAACTTCCACCTTCGCAGAGGTAAGTTCTGTCACTGGAAGATCGGTCGGTCGAGAGCCGCTGGCGTACTCGGTGACGCTTGCTTGGAGACGAACGAGGTCTCCCGTTTCGGGCACGATATCCGAGCTGTAGACAAAAATGCCGTCGGACGTGCGGTGGTCTCCGTCGCCATCGGAGTCTTGTATCCAAAAACTGTTGCGGTCCGCAGTCACCGCAGTCACGACGCCTTCGGTGACGATTCGCTCGCCGATCAGTGGAGAAATCTCCGACGCTCCTTGGATATCCATGATGGTGACTTCTGGGATGGTCGGCTCGGGGCCGAAACGGATGTTGTCGATATAGATTCCTTCCGAGGCAGCGTTGCTTTCGAGCGAGAACTTTACGGCTGCGTAGCTGGCGCCAGTGAGGTCTGTGGAAAGGGTGATCCAGCGACCTTCGATATCGAGGTCGTCAATGTCCTGCCCGGTGGAGTCGAGCAGGGGAGCTACTCCGAGGTCGCTCTCCACCCACACTTTGATGCGATCGGAGGATTCCCAGCTCGTCGAATTGACATAGACATCCACGAGCAGGGTCGGGATGGCTTCTACCAGAGCCATGTCGATGACGTCTAGCTCGACGCGCACGATCCCGTCCACGTCTGAAAGCTGGTACCCTTGGCTCCCATCGGGGAATGCTCCCACGTCGCCAGTGTATGAGCTGACTCCGATAAAGTCGCCGTCGCTAAGCCCCTCGCCCCCGGTGCTTTCGTAGAACGAGCGGAATCCGACCTCGTTTCCACCTGCGTAGTAGACGCTCGCTTGTCCGGCGTTGTTTGCAAGCTGGTGGTCGGTTGCCGAGTCTGGGTCGGCGTACTTGCCTCCGGTCGCGGGTTCTTCGAAGCTGGTGTAGGTGGAGTCGGAAAAAACGACCTCCGGATCGTCGCCGTCGCCCGGATTTCCGTCGATGGCTTGGTCGGTGAAACGGATGTTGTCGACGTATAGGTTTTCGCTGCCGGAGTTGGAATCCAGCTCGATGCGCAAGGTGGCCCAAGCGGAGCCGCTCAGATCCTGATCGAGGGTGAACCAAAAGCCTTCGATGCCAAGGTCGTCGATGTCGGAGCCCGCGGTGTCGAGCAGGTCGTAGGTGGCGCTCTCCGTTTCGGCCCAAATGCGGATGCGATCGTTCGACTCCCAACCGGTGTCGCTCACGTAGAGGTCGAGAGATAGGGTCGTTTCTGGGTGGGAGGACAGGTCGACTGTGTCGATGGTCAGGCGCATGACGCCGTCCGGATCGTTGATTTCGAATCCGTTCGTTCCGTCCGGGTAGCTCCCAACTTCGCCGGTGTAGCTAGTGACTCCTACGAAGTCGCCGTCGGTGAGTCCGACGTCGTTCCGGGTGTTGTAGTAGGCGGAGCTGAAACCGAGTTCGTTGGAGCCGGTCAGATTGACCAGAGGCTGATCCGGATTGTTGACGAGGGGGTGGTCGTCGCCGGCGTCGCCGGTGTCGGTGTAGTTGCCCGAGAAGACGCTGGCCTCCTCGAAGCTGGTATAGGCGATGGTGTCCGCCTGCGAGCTGGCGGCGAGGAGGAGACTGCCAAGCGCCAGAGTCCTCCGAATCAGTGAGTTTGTCTTGAGCATTTGCATGGTTGGATCGTTTTGTAGTTGAAACGCAGATACCAAGGAGCTGCGTCTTTCGATTAGACCGAAGTAGCAATAGGACGCTGGCGGGTTTCGACAAAGGGATTAACCTGATTGAAACCTTTGAGGGAGATTTGTGACGAAAGCGTGGATACGGAGTTTGGCGGCTGCACGATTTGACATCCGGTCGTGGTCCGAAGGGGAGCGCAATCCGAGGGACCGGCGCATTGACAATCCCAGTGGCATGTGGATTGCTAACCCACGGACTATGAACGGGATTCTCCATCTCAGCTTTGTTTTGGCGCTTGTCTGTTTCCTCGGAGCCTGCTCTTCCGAAGGGGACAGCCCGCGTCGTTTGACGCTGTTCGTGGCGGCTAGCATGACTGATGTGATTCAGGAGGTCGGGGCGGCATTCGAAGCGGAAAGCGGAGCGAAGCTCGTTTACAATTTCGCGGGCTCTGGAGCCCTGGCCCAGCAAATCATCGCCTCGCCGCGGGCGGATCTTTTCATCAGCGCTAGCGAACGGTGGATGGATGAGGTGCAATCGGCCGGTCGCATCCTGGAGGGGGGGCGAGAATCGCTGCTTTCAAATAGCCTGGTGGTGGTGGCGAACCGCGAATCCGACTACAGGCTGGATGCGATCGAGGAGCTCTGTTCGCTGCCCTTCGACCTGTTGGCCACTGGTGACCCGGCGTTCGTGCCTGCTGGCGGCTACGCCAAGCAATACCTTTCGGGCGTTGCCTGTTCGGATGGGGCGCAATCCGTTTGGCAGAGGCTGGAGGGGCGGATCTCGCCGGCGCCTGACGTGAGAGCGGCGCTGTCGCAGGTAATCGGAAGCGAGGATGTGATCGGCATCGTGTATCGCACCGACGCGCTGGCTCGTGGTGACGATGTTGATACGATCTTTGAAATCGCTCCGTCGCAAGGTCCCGAAATTCTCTATCCGATCGGCATTTTGCGGCAGAGCCAGCAACTGGAGTTGGCCAGGGATTTCGTAGCGTTTCTTCGCTCGGACCGAGCCAGGCGAATCTTTGAAGCAGCTGGTTTCATCATGGCGCAATGAAGCGGGAAAGGGGCAGTCCAGCATGAACTCAGTGGCGTCGGTGGTCGCATCCACCCTGCTTTGGGCGTGCATCTCGACGCTGGTAGCGCTTGGGCCGTCTCTTTTGATCGCCTACCAGCTCGCCAAGCGGGAGTTCTGGGGGAAGAACGCGGTGTCGGCTCTCGTGAGCCTGCCATTGGTCCTGCCGCCAACTGCGGTGGGCTATCTGCTGCTCACCCTTTTGGCGGACGATGGTCCCCTGGGCCGCCGCGCCTTAGGCGTGGATCTAGATTTGCTGCTCAATTGGAAGGGCGTGGTGGTGGCGTGTTCGGTCATGTCGATGCCGCTGATGGTACGCACGGCGCGAGTGAGCTTCGAGGCGGTCAATCCTCGCTTGGAAACCATGGCTCGCACGCTTGGGTACGGGCGTATCCGCACCTTCGCTACGGTGACGTTGCCATTGGCGTACCGAGGGCTGATCGCCGCGGCGGTGCTCGGCTTGACGCGAGCGATGGGTGAATTCGGGGCTTCGGTGGTGCTGGCCGGAAACATCCCCGGACGTACGCAGACCCTGTCGTCGGCCATCTACAGCGCTCAGCAAGCAGGCAATGAAGGGCGGGCCAACGCGTTGCTGCTCGTCGCCTTGACG
The DNA here is from genome assembly GCF_031127815.1 of Pelagicoccus sp. SDUM812003. NCBI lineage: Bacteria > Pseudomonadati > Verrucomicrobiota > Opitutia > Puniceicoccales > Pelagicoccaceae > Pelagicoccus > Pelagicoccus sp. SDUM812003. Next base: position 459,666 of record NZ_JARXHY010000003.1, read on the forward strand.
GTCGGATTTCTGGCGGTGTTCTTGACGGAGTGGTTGTCCCGTCCCTCGTCGAATTCGGCAAGCGGAAAGGGGGCCCGGTGAGCGATCCGGTTTTCGAAGTCGATCTGACGCTGAAGCAGGGCTCCTTTCTGCTGCAGCTGGATTTCGAGTCCCGTTCGCGAGTGCTCGGCGTTTTCGGGCCATCCGGCTCGGGCAAGACCACCTTGCTTGAAGCGATTGCGGGGTTGAGGCTAGGGGCGTCAGGCGTGATTCGAGTTGGCGGTCATGAATGGTTGAATACAAGCGAGAAGTCTATCGCTGCTGCTGGTGTTCGAAAAATCGGATACGTTCCGCAGGATCATCTTCTGTTTCCTCACTATTCGGTCAGGCAGAATCTGGAGGCTGGGTTTCGGCGGGCGGCGAAATCGGGCGTCGATCCCGGCCGTGTATTCAAGGAAGTGTTGCGCGTGCTGGAGTTGGAGCCATTGCTCGAGCGCATGCCGCACGAGCTATCTGGCGGGGAACGCCAGCGCGTGGCCCTGGGCCGTGCGCTCTGCTCGGGGCCGAGTCTTCTGCTGTTGGACGAGCCGCTCGCTTCGCTGGACATGAAGCTGAGGCATCGCATCCTGCCGTTTCTTGTTTCGGTGAAGGAGAGCTTTGATCTTCCGATCCTGATCGTCTCCCATAATCCGGTGGAGTTGCTGGCTTTGTGCGACGAGGTGGTGGTATTGCGGGATGGCTCCAGGGTGGCGCAGGGCCTTCCGACCGAGGTGTTCTCGCGGTCCGACGTTTATGCCACGGCGCGTTTGGACGGGTTTGAAAACATTCTGCACGCGGAGCTGATCGAGCAAGGCGAGCACGCTTCCAGGCTTCGAGTGGGGGATCCCGATCGGGGACAGGTGATCACGACCGAGCGCGTCGATGCGGAGGTCCACCAGGTCGTGACGCTTGGCTTGGCTGCGAATGAGATATTTGTCGCCAAGGAGCAACTACGCGGCGTATCGGCCCGGAACTTTCTTTTTGGCGCCGTGGATTCGCTGGAGTTTTCCGAGCACCGCTATCTGCTGGTGGCGCGTCTGGCCAGCGACCCCAGCGTTTCGGTGGTGGTCGAGCTGACCCGCGACGCGGTGGAAGAGCTGGGCATCGGCGTAGGCGACGACGTCTGGCTGTTTTTCAAGTCCAGTTCGGTCGCGGTGTACGCCTGAGAAACGAATGCTGCGCTAGCGAGGTTCGCCGAATCGGGAGCGAGCCAGTTCGATGGCGCTTTTCAAGCAGATCGCGAGTCCCGCTTCGCGTTTCTCGAGCGGTTGAGAGCTGGGGGCCTCGAAGGTGTAGGAGAGCGCTGGGTGGTGCTTGCTGATCCAGATCGCTTCGGGCCAGCCCTCCGGTTCGTCCGCTTCGCAGCGGTGCACGATGAGACCGGGAGCGTCGAGCTCGTGATCGTCGATGGGGCCTTTCGCTTGCAAGGTGATGTGCTGGGCGAGCTGGCGCTGCAGATCGTGAGCGAAGCAGCGCAGCGGACTGGAGTTGATTGCGTAGAAGTAGAAGCCGCTAAACTCCCAGTCCTCGTGCAGCGAGAAGTGCAGGGCGCAGCCCTGGGGCATATCTCGTCGCCACCAGCGGGTGAAGGCCTGGATCTCTTGGCTTTGCAGGCGCAGGAAGTCGCGGTTGAGGTCGATGCCGTCTCGATTTTCGCGAGTGCCGAGTCGCAGCCCGCTGGGATTGAGAGCTGGCAGCAGGATCCATTCGAAATCCTTAGCGAAGGCGTCGCTCTCAAGCAGGGACAGCAGGGCCAGAGGGCCAGCAGGTTCGTCGCCGTGCACTCCGGCGGAGACGAAGACGCGTTTATCGGTTTCGCCAGCGGCGGCGGGTTTGCGCCAGAGCGCGATGTCGTCGCCATCCACCCGCAGCAGCGAGGTTTTTTGAAACCCGTTTTCCCGGGCGCGGAGGTCGAAGCGTTCGCTGAAGCGCCCGTAGTCGAAAGGGGTTGGCGACGACGATGGAGGGGGTTCGTTGCGGGAGGAAGAGCCCATGGGGCTAAGCTTAAGCCCGCCAAGGCATTTGCAAGTGGTATTGCGTCCGCACCGCATTCTGACGGGCAACGCGCAGCGAAGCGGCCAGTGGACAGGCGTTTCGCTTTTCGCGAAGGGTTGCTCGAGGTGGTTAGGTAAATTCTCTGGGGTTTTCTGACTGTATGAGGCCTGATCGGTTGGCGGAAAGGTCGGCTCGGGCGAGATTTATCGAACCACCCCAAGGTTCTGTGTACGAATCAGGCCCCAAATCTGCTCCATGAAATTCTCCCTATCGCAACCTCCACTTTCAACCTCGTATCGCTGTCGTTCTGCGGGCTCGCCCTCGGATGTGGACAGTGGTGAAAATCGCAACGCTCCGCATCCATGAAGCCGCCGTTTTCAACATCGCTCGGTTATTACTTCGACGAGTCGCGTTGCATGGCGGAGCTGGCTTCGGATCGTCCAGAGGAAACGCTTTCCGTGATCGCCCGTCGCTTCAAGGAGCTCAACCCGCGAGCGCCGGTGAGCTATCGAGCGTTTTGCACTCGAGGCATCCAGCGGGCCAAGGACTACCGCTACGAGGCTGATTTCAATCGCTTTTTTCCGGAGGCCCAGAACGAGGAGTACGTCTTCGCCTGGTCCAAGATGTGGTCGGCGCTCGATGCGGAGATGATGTTCGACATCAATTGCTACGGTCCGATCGTGGTCTATCTCAACGGCAAGGTCGCTTGGGAGTCCAACATCTTCACGGAACGCTATCCGAACAAGCACAACCGCTTCACGTTGACCCTGCGCAAGGGCTGGAACCAGTTCGTCATCCGGGCGAAGAAGACCCGGGGCGGCTTCGGCTGGAAGTTCGGCTCCTGGCTGGGCAAACACCCCTATGTTTTCATGATGCCCTCCGCCGAGCGGTCCGGCCAGGAAGGTTGGCTGTACACGGATCCGTTTCCAGCCAAGGTCGAGGTGAAACCCGCGCTGGGGCAGTCGGAAGCGGACTCCAGCCACCGCTGGCACCCGTGCAACCGATGGGAAGCCTCGCCCCAGGAGAAGGGCGTTTTCGCCCGGATTTTCGGCCCGAAGGAGGGTAAGACCGCTCTGGGGTGGACCAAGCTGGAAAACGCCTCCGGGTGCTCGCTGCAGGTCGTCGCCAAAGGCCGGGCTCAAGGGAGCGTTCGCATTTTGCTGGATGGAAACGACGTCTGCGAGGTTGAGTCTGGGGAGACGATTCACGCCGAGTTTTCCGTCGAGCCAGGACGCCATGACCTGGTGGCGTTGTGCGTGGGAGACCAGGGCGGTTGGGGGTTCGACCTGGAGCTGAGCTCCGACGGTCCTGTCGCCACGAAGAGTCCCTGCGACCTGAAGGGAAGCTCGGAAACCTGGCTCTACGCGGGTCCGTTCGACGCTGAGCGCCCGCCTCGCTTCGACGACATGCGGGATTTCTACTTCGTGCATGAAACCAGCGATGGCCCGGGCTACTGGCGCTTGGACGCGCCGGACACCTACCTGCGTCTCTACAACGAGAATCCGTTGTTCGGGCGCTGGAACTACCCGCTGGGGGTCACGGTGTACGGCTTGCTGCACGCTGGTCTGGCCTTGGGGGATGAGGAGATCTGCTCCTACGTGCGCGACCACGTGCAGGTCTGTTGCTCGAGCTATCCCTATTCGCTCTGGGACCGGTCTCAGTTTGGCGGCCCGACGCACATGCACCGGCTGCTCTCAAGCATCGATAGCTTGGACGATTGCGGCTCCTTCGGCTCCAGCATGCTGGAAGTCGCTCAGCATTGCGACTTGAAGGGGTACGAGCGCATCGCCCATTTCGTGGCCGAGTTCATCGCCAACAAGCAGGATCGTTTTCCCGACGGGGCTTTCTATCGGCGGGAGATGATGCACGAGTTTCATGAGAACACCATGTGGGCGGACGACCTCTACATGAGCGTTCCGTTCCTGTGCCGCTACTATCAGCTCACGGGCGATCGGCGCTACGTGGACGATGCGGCCCGTCAGTTCCTCGGATTCCGCAAGCGCCTCTACATTCCGGAGGAAGGGCTGATGTCGCATGTCTACGACCTGCGGCGCGAGATGGCCACTGGCGTGCCCTGGGGTCGCGGAAACGGCTGGACCGTATTCTCTCTGGCCGAGCTGCTCGGCGTGCTGCCGGAGGATCACGAGAACCGGGAGGAGCTCCTTTCGTTCTTCCGTGAGCTCTGCGCGGGCATTCTCGCCCTGCAGGACAGCGAGGGCTATTGGCATCAGGTGCTGACTCATCTGGACTCCTATCCGGAGACCTCTTGCACGGCCATGTTCATCTTCGGCTTTTCGCGTGGCATCCGCCACGGCTGGCTGGAGGAGCCGGCTCCCTATTCCGAAGCGGTTTTCAAAGCGTGGACGGCCCTCAACCGGGCCTCGATCGATCGAGATGGAAACGTGTACGGCGTCTGCCGCGGCTCGGAGTTTTCCTTCAGCCCTGAGTACTACAAGAAGGACCTGCTTCCTCGGCTAAACGATACGCACGGCATCGGCATCGTGCTGTTGGCAGGGGTGGAAGTCATTCGACTCCGCGACTTCCAGGAAGCTGAAAAATCGAACCAATTGCTGGCATGAAACGAATCGGAGCGCGCGCGCACGACTTTGGAACCTGCTCGGCTCAGGAACTGGCTGAGCGACTGAAAAAACGGGGACTTTGCTGCGCCCAGCTGGCTCTGAACAAGGCCATCGCGGGCTTGGCTCTCAAGCCCGGCGACCTCAATCCGGGGCTGGCCTGGGAGGTCGGTGAGGCGTTTCGAGCGAACGGCGTGCAGATCGCGGTGCTTGGCTGCTACATCAACCCCGTGAATCCCGACGACGCTCAGCGCGGGGAGCTGCTGCGGTTTTTCAAGGACCACCTGCGCTTCGTGGGCGACATGGGCGGTAGCTTGGTCGGGCTGGAAACCGGCACCCCAAACGTCGACTACGCTCCGGATCCAAACACCGGCAGCGAGCAAACGTTTCAGGCGCTCGTGCGCAGCATCGCGGAGCTGGTGGAGACCGCGGAGGCGGTCGGCGCCAAGGTGGCAGTGGAAGCGGTGACGCACCACACCATATCCACTCCGGAAAGGATGAAGCGACTGATCGACGAGATCCGTTCGCCCGCCATGGTGGTGATCCATGATCCGGTGAACCTTATCAACGCCGAGAACTATCAGGACGAGGCCCGCATGATCGAGGAGCCGTTTCAGCTTTATGGCGATCGCATCGCCATCATCCATGCCAAGGATTATTCAGTCGAAGGCGGCGAGTATCGTCAGCTCGCCACCGGTCTCGGTCAGCTTGACTACGGACGCCTTTGCGGCCTGATCGCCAAGGACAAGCCGGGCATCAGCGTGCTGCTGGAGGACTCGGGACCCGATACCATCGAAGGCTGCCTCGCCCACATCGACAAGTTCTGGCCCGCCTAATAGCTTTTATTTGTATCTAGAAAACGATTACGAATCGCCGGCCGTCAGGCGATGTGAGACCCTAGCTGAGTGGCGGCATCCTGAAGGATCTTAGCGAAGCCCTTGATCTTCCTTCGCGTGAAGCGGTGCGTCGAGGCGGTGATGCCGATGGAGTAGGAGGCGGATTGAGCGTTTTCGAAAACCGGAACCGCGATGCAGCGAATGCCTTCGTGATATTCCTGCTCATCGATGGCGTATCCAGCCGAGCGGATACGTTCCAGCTCGCTCTCGAAGGCGCTGCGATCGGTGATTGTTTTACCGGTGTGACGCTCGAAGCTGAGCGACCCCAGCACCTTTTGCGTATCGGATTCGCTGCCAAAGGCCATGAGAACCTTGCCGGAGGCCGAGCAGTGGATGTCGGCCTCCGTACCGGGCCGCGAATGGGCCGCCAGCGGGTGAGGGCTGTCCTCTACCTCGAGGATCACAGTTCGCTTGCCGCTGAGCATGGCCAGTTGCGAAGTCTCTCCAGTGAGTTCGGTGACCTCCTTGAGAAAGGGGCGGGCGAGCTGATTGATGGTCGACGAATTGATGGCCTTTCGTCCGAGCCCGATCAGAGCGCCTCCCAGACGATAGGACTTTTCTTCGCGAAAGAGCCACCCTTGCTCGCAAAGCGTGGTGAGGATCCGAAACACGGTGCTGCGTGGCAGGGAAAGCGTATCCGCGATGTGCGACATGGTCAGCGGCTGCTGGGAGTCCGCGATCATCTGCAGTACCTTGCAGGCGTTCTTGAGGTTGGGAATGGTGTATTCGGACATGGGGATTCGGATTTCATATATGAAATCAAAAGTCAAATATGGAATATAGCGTTGACTCGACTCGGGCGCAACGGTTTGTTTTGCGGCCTGCATTTACCCCTGAACGCGAACTCAACCCTGATACTGTTTTATGAAGTACGAAGTACGTTACGCATGCCATCCAGGTGATTTCAAAAGCTACGACACCAGTCGTATCCGCGATGAGTTTCTCATCTCCGACCTGTTTGAAGACAACGAGATCAAGCTCGTTTACTCCTTGCTCGATCGCTACATCGTCGGCGGCGTCAAGCCTACCACCGACACGCTCGCTCTGGAGCCTTTTCTTGAATTGAAGGCGGAGCATTTTCTCGATCGCCGCGAGCTCGGTTTGATCAACGTGGGCGGAGACGCCACCGTGGTAGCGGACGGCACCACCTACACCCTCAAGTTCAAGGAGGCTCTCTATCTCGGGGCTGGCACCAAGGAAGTGACCTTCGCTTCGGTCGATGCGGCCAAGCCGGCGTTGCTTTATCTCAACTCCGCTCCCGCTCACCAGGCTTTCCCATCGCGTCATGTCACGCTGGAGGATGCCAAGATTCTCAAGCTCGGCGCCTTGGAGTCTTCCAACGAGCGTCAGATCAATCAGCTGCTGGTGAAGGAAGTGGTGCAGACCTGCCAGTTGCAGATGGGAATGACCGAACTGAAGCCCGGCAGCGTCTGGAACACCATGCCAGCCCACACCCACCTGCGGCGCATGGAAGCGTATTTCTACTTCCAGGTGCCGGAAGGCCAGTCGGTTTGTCACTTCATGGGCGAGCCAGACGAGACGCGTCACATCTGGATGCAGAACCACGAAGCGGTGCTCTCTCCCTCCTGGAGCATTCACAGCGGCGCAGGCACCTCCAACTACATCTTCATCTGGGGCATGGCCGGTGAAAACCTCGACTACACCGATATGGATGTGCGCCAGCCCAACGAGCTGAAGTAGCTTTTTCGAATCACTCCTTAGTCCCTCATCTTATGAATAACGAACTATTCGATCTATCGGGCAAGGTTGCCCTCATCACTGGCGGCACGCATGGCATCGGCATGGCTATCGGCAAGAAGCTCGGTCAAGCCGGCGCCAAGATATGCGTGAACGACATCTCCGAGGAGAAGCTCGAGAGCTGCAAGGCGGAGTACGCCGAAGCGGGCATCGAGGTCTACACCTTGGTCTTCAACGTGACCGACGAAGCGGACGTGGACCGCGGCATCTCTCAGATCGAAAAGGAGGTCGGCGCCATCGACATCCTGGTCAACAACGCCGGCATCATCAAGCGTATCCCCATTTTGGAACAGTCCGTTGAGGACTACCGCACGGTGATCGACGTGGACCTCATCGCTCCCTACATCGTGGGAAAGCGCGTGGCTCCTGGCATGATCAAGAAGCGCGCTGGCAAGATCATCAACATGTGCTCCATGATGAGCGTTTACGGCCGCAACTCGGTTTCGGCCTACGCCTCCGCCAAGGGTGGCCTCAAACTGCTCACGGCCAACATGTGCTGCGAGTGGGCCAAGCACAACATTCAGGTCAACGGTATCGGCCCGGGCTACATCGCCACGGCGCAAACCGCTCCCATCCGCGAGGGCAACCATCCCTTCAACGATCTGGTCATGACCCGTACGCCAGCGGCTCGCTGGGGCGAGCCGGAGGACGTCGGAAACGCGGCGCTATTCCTGTCGTCGCAGGCCTCGAGCTTCGTCAACGGCCACGTGCTGTATGTCGATGGCGGCATCCTGGCTAACTTCGGCTATGTCAAGGGCGAGAACGATCTCCCGGACGCCGAGCTTATCGATAAAGCGACGCTTTAGTTTCACTCGCGTCGATGCGGCTACGGTTTTAAAACGGTGCCGCTGACACGACGGGATTTCAAAGCTCCAGCGGCCTTTCGGCTTCTGGGGCTTTTTTTGTGTTAGATATATGAATACGAATAGGGACCTGGGGCTTTCTGGACGCGAAAGAGCCACCGCGATGGGTGGCTCTTGTGTTGCGTATCGAAAATTCGGCTACGGAGTGTCCTAGTAGTCGTAGTCGTCTGCGCCCGCGGGGGCGGCTGCCGACTTCTTCTTTTCGGGCAGGTCGGTGATCATGCAGTCGGTAGTCAGCAGCAAGCCGGCGATGCTGGCTGCGTTCTGCAGGGCTTGACGAGTGACCTTTGTTGGATCGACCACGCCCGCCTTCACCAGGTCTTCATAGGCGCCAGTGGCCACGTTGTAGCCCAGGTTGCCTTTGAGCTTGAGCACTTCGTTGACCACGGACGCGCCTTCCACGCCAGCGTTTTCGCAGAGCTGACGGAGCGGGGCTTCGATGGCGCGGCGCACGATGCGAGCGCCTTGCTTCTGGTCGCCTTCCTCCATCTTGGACAGTGCGGCATCGAGATCGGCTGCGGCTCGTAGCAGGGCTACGCCACCGCCTGGCAGGATGCCTTCTTCCACCGCTGCTCGCGTGGCGTGCAGAGCGTCGTCCACGCGATCCTTCTTTTCCTTGAGTTCAGGCTCGGTGGCAGCGCCGACATTGATGACGGCCACGCCGCCTGCGAGCTTAGCCAAGCGTTCCTGCAGCTTTTCGCGGTCGTAGTCGGAGGTGGTTTCCTCGATCTGACGACGGATCTGCTTCACGCGTCCTTCGATGTCGCTCTTGGAGCCAGCTCCTTCGATGATGGTGGTGTCTTCCTTGGTGATGGTGACGCGCTTGGCTCGTCCGAGGTCCTCCATCTTCACGCTCTCCAGCTTGAGGCCCAAATCCTCGGTGATGAACTTGCCGCCGGTGAGGGTGGCGATGTCCTGCATCATCGCTTTGCGTCGATCGCCGAAGCCGGGGGCTTTCACGGCGGCGACGTCGAGCGTGCCGCGGATCTTGTTGACCACCAGGGTGGCCAGGGCTTCGCCTTCCACATCCTCGGCGATGATCAGGAGCGGTTTTCCGCTCTTGGACACTTCCTGCAAGAGGGGCAGCAGATCCTTGAGGTTGCTGACCTTCTTTTCGAAGCAGAGAATGTATGGATTTTCCAATACGGCCTCCATGGTCTCCGCGTTGGTGGCGAAGTAGGGGCTGAGGAAGCCCTTGTCGAACTGCATGCCTTCCACCACTTCGAGAGTGGTTTCCATGGACTTGGCTTCTTCCACGGTGATGGTGCCGTCCTTGCCGACCTTGTCCATGGCGTCGGCGATGATGTTGCCGATGGCGGTGTCCCAGTTCGCGGATACGGTGGCGACCTGACGGATCTCGTCGGTGCCGGACACTTTCTTCGAGAGCTTGTGCAGGCTTTGCACCAGAACGTCGGTGGCCTGGTCGACGCCGCGCTTCAAGTAGATCGGGTTGGATCCTGCGGCGACGGATTTGATGCCTTCTTTATATATAGCGTGGGCCAGCACGGTGGCGGTAGTGGTGCCATCGCCCGCCGAGTCGGCGGTCTTGGAGGCCACTTCGCGAGCGAGCTGGGCGCCCATGTTTTCGTAGGGATCGGAGAGCTCGATCTCCTTGGCCACGGTCACCCCGTCCTTGGTGGATTTCGGGGCGCCGAATTTCTTGTCGATGAGGACGTTGCGGCCTTTCGGGCCCATGGTGACCTTGACTGCGTTGCACAAGGTCTCGACGCCGCGAAGGATTTTCTTGCGAGCGTTTTCGTCGAACACGAGTTGTTTTTTGCTCATGAACTTTTGATCTCCTTAGGAAGGGTTAGTTTTCGATAAGCGCGAGAATGTCGTCCTCGCGAACCAGCAGGTAGTCTTCGCCGTCGTACTTGAGCTCGGTACCGCCGTACTTGCTGAGCAAGATCCGGTCGCCTGCTTTGACGGGGAGCGGAGTGAGCTGACCATCGTCCGAGCGGGCGCCCGGACCGACGGCGATCACTTCGGCCTGCTGTGGCTTTTCCTTGGCTGCGTCTGGAATGTAGATGCCGCCGACTTGCTGGTTTTCCTCGTCGACTCGCTTCACCAAGGCGCGAGCTCCGAGAGGTTTGATCTTAGGTTTAGTGACAACGGACATTTCGTTTTCTCCTGATGGTTTCAGATGATTGATTGAGTAAAGGTAGGCGATAGGCGGTGGCTCACGGCCAGTTTCTTAGGAGCGTCGCCAGCCTGGCTATCGCATTCGTCGCTGACGATTAGCACCCGTAGCGCCAAGGATCGCGAAGGCGTTGAGATGCGTTTATAAGTTATTATCAGATAAAGGAATATAGTAGACTGATACGCTGCGTCGACGGTCCGGAATGTGAGTCATGGCTCGAGGTAGTCGGGGCGAACTGAGTCAAGTGAGACACGTTTCGCTCGCCGTGTCTCAGGGCGTCGCGTAGATGGGGGCGGGGCGTGACGAAACGGCCCACGATCAGACCGTCCGTTTAGCTTATGAATTCTACAAGATATTGGAGGATAATCGCTTGCAGGGTTTCGAATCGCGAGCCCCTGAGCTGGTCCGCTTTGTGCGTCGGCTGCTTTGGAGGTTGGGAATGTGGATGATCGACAAAAACGAAGTGGAGGAGCAGCGCTTCTCCAACCGGATGAAAAGCTTCGCACAGGTGGGCGGGATCCTGCTCGTCTACCTAGGTGTGGCCTGTTTGTTCTTTGGTTTGGCGGAGTCTCTGCTGCTGGCGGCCCTCTCTCTGGCTTTGGTCGCGTTGGCTGGTACTCGGGGGATGGAGCTCGCCCTGAGGCTGCAAGGTGGGAGACCGCTGCCGCGTCGCGTGGCTCCGGACCTTTGGAGGAAAACGAGCGATCTGGCGTGGAAGGCGGGACTGCCCTGTCCGCCGGATATCTATTTCTCGAACAGCGCCATGCCGAACGCCTTCGCGATCGGTACCCGGAGGCGCAGCGCCATCTGCGTTTCCCGAGGCTTGCTTGAACTGCTGGACGATCGGGAGTTGCAGGCCGCGTTGGCCCATGAGGTGGCTCATATTCGAAACGGGGATTCCTTCTCCTTAGGGGCGTCCGGTCAGTTGGGGGATATGGCTCGGGTGTTCTCTTGGCTGGGCGTTGCGCTGCTGGCCCTGAGCTGGCCTAGCTACTTGGCCCAAGGTTTGGCGTTTCCTTGGGTGGGGCTGGTTGCCTTGCTGGCAGCCCCTTCTCTCATCACAATGCTGCAGCTGGCGTTTTCACGCTCGCGGGAGTTCGCGGCGGATATCGGAGCGGTGGAGCTGGCGGCGGATCCGATCGCCCTCTGTTCGGCCCTCGCCAAGCTGGAAAGGGCGTCCGGCTTCTTCTTGCGGCGGTACTTTCTGCCGATGGGGCAGTCCAGCTGGCTGAGCACGCATCCTGCGACTAGCGAGCGCATCAGACGACTGGAGTCCATGCGGCGCCGGGATTGGGGTCTTCCAGCGTGGGTAGGCGAAGCCTTGCGGGGATTCATGCGCTAGAGGATTTCGAAGATGAAGGTCCCCCTTCGCGAGAATCGATTGGGTTTTTAGAAGTGGCTTCCGGGCAACCGCTCTGCGGGGATCCTCCAAAGGGATCAGGCGCGCGCCGGTTTCCGGTTTCATGAATCGAAACTCGCGTCGGCAGAAGCCGATATCGAAAGCGACTGGCTTTTCGTCGATAGGCGCGAGCGATAGGCGTTAGGTTGAGCCGATTCAAAAAGGAATCCTAGGGTAATGGCCTAGATAACGCAAATTTGTTGCGAAAAGTGGTTGCGCTATTGCAAGGCGGTTGCGATACGAGATGCATGTGCAATTTCAAGTGGCGGTCTTTTTCGTTGTCTATCGGGCTTTCTCTCGGTGTTAGGCTATTCGCTCAGGAGGGTGTGAGCGACGCCATGAATACGGTGGAGCTCAAGCCGCATGTGGTGACGGCCAGTCCGTTCGTCACGGAGGTCGAGGAACTCGTGGTGCCGGTGAGCGAGCTCGCTGGGGGCGAACTGGACCGCAGAGCGGTGTCAAATCTGGGGGCGACGCTCGATGGCGAACCGGGCGTGCACTCCACTTATTTCGGCCCCGGAGCGGGGCGACCGGTGATACGCGGGTTCGATGGGGATCGGGTGCGTATCCTAAATCAGGGTACGGATAGCCACGACGTTTCGCAGACCAGTCCTGACCACGCGGTGAGCATCGAACCGATGTTCGCGTATGACATCGAGGTCGTGCGCGGACCTGCTTCGCTGCTTTATGGAAACGCGGCGATCGGCGGTGTGGTAAACGTCATCAGCAAGGAGTTGCCACGAGAGCGGGCCCTTCGTCCAATCAGCGGCGAGTTCGAGGCGAGCTATGGCTCGGTGGCGGATGAGAAGGTTGGGGGCATCGCTTTGCAGGGGGGACGAGGACGTTTCGCTTGGAGCCTCGGGTATATGGATCGCAGCTCTGGCGACATCGAAATCCCGGGCTTCGCAGAGTCAATCTACCAAATGGAGGCCGAGGAGCGCGACGAGCATGACGAACATGACGAGCATGAGGAAGAAGAGCATGAGGAGCATGAGGAGGAGGATGCGGCCTTTGGCGTGCTCGAAAACAGCTTTGTGGATACGCGTTCTGGCTACGTTGGAATGACCTGGTTCGGCGATGCTGGTTCGCTCGGTTTTTCGTATTCAAAATATGAAACAGATTACGGTGTTCCCGCGCATTCTCACGCTCATGAACACGAGAGTGAAGAGCATGATGACGGGGACGAATTCCACGAGGAAGATGAGGAGCATGAGCATGGCGAAGACGGCGTGACGGTCGACCTCGACCAGTCGCGCTTCGCCCTGCGCGGCGAGCTTATCAATCCGATCGATTTTATTGAGAGTGTGGAGCTGGATTTCAGCTACGGAGACTACCGCCATGCCGAAATCGAAGATGAGGTTGTGGGCACGGTTTTTGATCGTGATGGATACGAGTTGCGCCTGACCGCGGTGCATCGTCCGATCGGCGGCTTCACCGGAGCGTTCGGTCTGCAGGTGACGGACGAGTCGTTTTCCGCGGTAGGAGAGGAGGCGTTCATTCCAAGCAACGACACGTCGCAGTACGGCCTGTTTGCGGTCGAGCGCCTGAATCGCCCCTGGGGCGCTTGGGAGTTCGGGGGCCGTGTCGAGACTGTGGACGTCGATCCGGTCGATGCCACGATTTACGGCAAAAGCTTCACGACAGGAAACGCCTCCGCGGGCTTCGTGCGTAGGGTGGGAGAGAGCGCAGCGTTCGCGTCGAATCTGACCTATGCGGAGCGGGCTCCGAACGCGAGCGAGCTGTTCGCGTTCGGACCGCATATCGGTACGCAGAGCTTCGAGATAGGGGACTCCAGCTTGGGCGTGGAAAGCTCGGTCAATCTTGACCTGTCCTATCGCCTGACGGCTGGAAAGCTGACCGGAGAGTTTACCGTGTTTTACTCGGACTTTAGCGACTATATCTATATGCGTTTCCTCGATCACGAGCTTGTCGAGGGAATGTATGGAGAATTGGATACAGATGGGTTGAACGTCTTCCAGGCGACTCCTGCCGATGCCCGCTTCTACGGCTACGAAGTCGATTTGCGCTACCACATCATAGACGAAGCTGATCGCACGATGCACTTCGATCTGCTGATCGATCAGACGAGAGCGACGAACGAACGTTTTGAAACGAACATGCCCCGCATTCCGACTCGCCGAATCGGAGGACGCTACGAGTACGCCTTTGGGCCATGGGTGATGGGAGTGGAAGGTCGCTACAACGAAGCGGCGTCACATCTGGCCCCTAACGAGTTGCCAACCGACAGCTATTTTCTCTGGGGCGCGGACCTTCGGTACCGTATCCAGGCGACGGAAACGGTGACGGTTGATCTGTTCGCGGTGGGATCGAACCTTGGCGACGAAGAGGCTCGGCCCCATACCTCCTACCTCAAGGACTTGGCGCCGATGCCAGGCAGAAGCGTCAAGCTGGGCGTGCGGACACGTTTCTAGTGGTCGTTGGAGACGCGCCCCACCGGGGGATAGAGGGCCTCCAGTTCGAGACAATGCGAAAGGTAGCGGCATGAGCGAAAAGGATACGGTCAATCACTTCGACAAGCGGCAAGCCGAGTCCTATGACGCTCGTTGGCAAGCCTTGGCGCCGCTTAACGATAGCCTGCACTTGCAGCTCTCGCTGGTCCTGGAGGAAGCGCCGGAAGAGGCGCGTGTCCTTTGCGTGGGAGCGGGCACGGGAGCGGAGCTGATCGCTTTGGCGAGACGGTTCTCAACGTGGCGTTTTCTGGCGGTGGATCCTTCGGCGCCGATGCTTGAGGTTTGCCGGAGGAAAGCTGAAGCGAACGGCGTTGCGGATCGCTGCGCCTTTCACGTCGGGCATGTGTCTGACGTTCCCGAAGCTGAGGGGGTGTTCGATGCGGCGACCTCGCTCCTCGTTTCCCACTTCATCGTGAACCTGGAGGAGCGGCTGCGGTATTTTCGGGACATTCGCGAGCGGTTGCGACCTGGAGGGGTGCTAGTGACTTCCGACCTCTGCGAAGCGCCGAGAGGCCAGCAAGCGGAGCTGATGCCGGTTTGGCTTCGCATGATGCGGTACGCGGGAGCGACCTCCGAGCAAGTCGAAGGCATGTTGACGTCCTATGAGCAAAACGTGTCGATGCTGCCCGAGCAAGCTATGGAAAACCTGCTGATCGAGGCGGGCTTTTCGCATCCCACGCTCTACGCCCAATCGCTTCTCATTCGATCTTGGTTCGCTCGAGCCAAGCAAACTCACGCATAGTTCTAGAAGCGAGAACGCCAGATGGCGCGTTGTTTTCCGGAATCTTGGGAGCAGGCGAAGCGACACTCGACCGACGGGAGGCAAGGGGGGGCCGATCGTAGCGATTTTGCCTAAGGCAAAGTGGCGGAGAGAGAGGAATTGGTTGAGCGTTGCTCAAGTCCTGCGGACCCGTCTGCGGTCGCTGCGCTCCCTTCCGTCGAACCCTCTGCTCGGGTTCTTCATCCTGCTATCTCGCCATTCGACTCTACGCGTCGAATGGCGGAGAGAGAGGGATTCGAACCCTCGGTACGGTTACCCGTACACGCACTTTCCAGGCGCGCGCCTTCGACCACTCAGCCACCTCTCCGTGACCTTCTTTTCGCCGTTCCCCTAGGGGGCTGGCGTGAAGAACGGCCTAATAAGAGGATTCGGGTATCGTCGGTCAATTTCTTTTCTCAAAAATTCCGAAACGGCGAAATGCTTCTCTTCAAATGCCAAAAACCCGCTTGCATGTTAGAGGGCGCTGCCTAGGTTGCGTCGTTTGTAGTGTTCCGAGAAAAATGGTCTCTTCAAACGCAGACATAGGTTACAACAGCAAGGTCGAAGGGGGCGTGATCGTCTCCAAGGCGGATGCTGTGATTAACTGGATTCGCACCCATTCCCTTTGGCCGATGCCGATGGGGCTGGCGTGTTGCGCGATCGAGCTCATGGCCTCGGGCGCTTCAAAGTTCGACATTTCCCGCTTCGGGGCGGAGGTCATGCGGTTTTCGCCTCGACAATCTGACGTTATGATTGTGGCGGGCACGGTGACCTACAAGATGGCTCCGGTGGTGCGTCGCATCTATGATCAGATGGCGGAGCCGAAGTGGGTGATCGCCATGGGGGCGTGCGCCTCCTCTGGCGGCATGTACCGCTCCTACGCCACGTTGCAGGGGGTGGATCGGATCGTCCCGGTCGACGTGTATGTCAGCGGCTGTCCGCCGCGCCCGGAGGCGTTGTTGGACGCTCTTATTAAGTTGCAGGACAAGGTGATGACCGAGACCTCGACTTCGAATCTACTGAAGGCTAAAGAGGCCTGATCCGCTTACGCCGATGATTGCTCAAGATCTTTTAACCGCCCTGCAAGGAGTCAGCTCCGACGTGTCAGAGCGGGGTTCCGCTGATTGTCCCGCTTTCAACTGCCCGATCGAGTCCTTGTTCGAGGTATTGAAAACGCTGCGCGACAACCATGGCTACGACATGCTGGTGGACGCCACGGGAATCGACAATGGGGTGGAGGAGCATCCCCGCTTCACGGTTGTCTATCACCTGCTATCGACCAGCGCCCATCGCTACGTGCGGGTGGCCGCGGATTGCGCCGACAGCGAGAAGCCGGTCGCTCCCTCGGTGGTTTCGCTTTGGGAGGCCGCAAACTGGCACGAGCGCGAGTGCTTCGACCTTCTGGGAATTTCCTACTCCGACCATCCCGACCTTCGCCGCATCTTGATGTGGGACGACTATCCCTACCATCCGTTGCGCAAGGATTTCCCCTTGGCGGGTCACGAAGAGGACCTTTGGGACGAGGAAATCAGCGAACGCACGGGCACCAAGGTGATTTCCGCCCCGATGGCAGGCGGCCCGTTCGTCGCCAAGAGCTCGAGTTTCGAGGCCGAGAGGGAGCCTCGAGCCAAGGACGAGAGCTGGAACGAGAAGAAAGAGAAGCCGGGCGAATAGCTTGTCTCTCTCGCATTCGAAACCACACAGCTGACTTTTGCCCAATGGCTACCGAATCTAAAGAGTACACAATGCCGGATGCGGCCGCCCGCGCTTCGCAGGCGTCGGAGGAGTTCGAGACGGAAAAGCTCGACCTGAGCGTGGGCCCTTCCCACCCGTCCACCCACGGGGTGCTTCGCCTCAACATCCAGCTCGATGGCGAGATCATCCAGAATTGCGACCCGGTGGTCGGCTACCTGCATCGCGGGGATGAGAAGATCGCGGAGAACATGACCTACAATCAGTTCGTGCCCTACACGGACCGCTTGGACTACTTGGCCCCGCTGGCAAACAACGCCATCTACGCCATCGCGGTGGAGAAGCTGGCAGGCATCGAAGTGCCGGAGCGCTGCCAGGCGATCCGGGTGCTCACCAGCGAAATGGCCCGAGTCTCTTCGCATCTGCTCGGCCTGGGGGCCTACACCATGGACGTGGGGGCCTTGACGGTGTTCATGATCACCTTCACCGAGCGCGAGAAGCTTTACGATCTTTTCGAGGAGCTTACCGGAGCGCGTTTTACCACCAGCTACACCCGCGTCGGCGGTCTGCTCAAGGACATGCCGGATGGTTGGATGGACCGGGTGCTGAAGTTCTGCGACGAGTTTCTGCCGCTCCTGGACGACGTGGAGGAGCTGCTGACGCGCAATCGCATCTTCATCGATCGCACGGCGGACGTCGGGATCATCTCGAAGGAGGATGCCATCTCCTATGGATTGACCGGACCAAACGCCCGAGCGTCGGGACTGGATCTGGACCTTCGCCGCGACGCCCCTTACTCCGGCTACGAGAAGTATGATTTCGAAGTGGCGATCGGCGAAAACGGAGACTGCTACGACCGCTACCTCGTTCGCATGGTGGAGATGCGTCAGAGCATCCGAATCATCCGTCAAGTCATCGAGAAGATGCCCGACGGACCCTACCGCTCGGAAGACCAGAAGAAGATCATCCTGCCGCACAAGGATAAGACGCTGACCTCCATGGAGGAGCTCATCCAGAACTTCATGATCACCACCGAGGGGCCGCAGATCCCGCCCGGCGAAGTCTATTTCGAAGGCGAGGCCCCGAAGGGAGCGCTCGGTTTCTTCATCAACAGCCGGGGTGGAGGCGTGCCGTATCGCATGAAGATTCGCGGACCTTCGTTCTGCAACCTCAGCATCCTGCCCAAGCTCATGAAGGGCTGCATGGTTTCCGACATCGCCTCGATCCTTGGAAGCTTGGACTTCGTGATGGGGGAGTGCGATCGATAGAATTTTGTCGCCTAAGAACGACACGGATATTCACGAATTGGATACAGGTTATTCGAGTCAGTTTGTGAAAGACCGTGGTTCGAAACGACTCTTAAGAAAATGAACTTAAAGCCAGAGACACTAGCTGAAATCGAAGCGGCGATTCCGAAGTATCCGGATCCGCGCAGCGCGGTCATGCCTTTGTTGCATGCGATTCAGAAGGACCAGGGACTGCTGACGAACGAAGCGGCGGAGTGGGTCGCCAAGAAGCTGGGCATCGAGCCGATCAATGTGCTTTCGGTGATCACGTTCTATCCCTTCTTTCGTCAGCATAAGATAGGCAAGCGCCACATCCGCGTTTGCCGCACGCTATCCTGCGCCATGGCGGGCGGAGCCAAGGTCTGCGATACCATGCTGAAGGAGTTCGAGACGGAATTGAACGAAGTCTCCCCGGATGGAGAAGTGACCGTCGAATTCGCCGAGTGTCTGGCCAGTTGCGGCAGCGCCCCGGTGATGCTGGTGGACGAGGAATTGCACGAGAATCTCGACGTGGCGAAGGCCAAGGCTCTCTGCGAGAAGATCAAAGCGGAGGCGAAAGCGTAGTTAAAATGGCGATACATCCCAAGGAACAGCGCCTGATTCTCAAGTATGCTGACGAGGAAGGCTATACGCCGAAGATCGACAGCTACATGGCTCACGGCGGCTACGACATGCTCAAAAAGGCGGTCACTATGGAGCCGCAGAGCATCATCGACGAAGTCAAGAAGTCCGGCTTGCGCGGCCGCGGCGGAGCCGGATTCCCGTGCGGGGTGAAGTGGAGCTTCGTCGATCGCAAGTCCGGCAAGCCCATCTATCTGATCTGCAATTGCGACGAGTCGGAGCCGGGCACCTTCAAGGATCGCCAGATCGTGCACAAGGATCCGCACCAGCTGATTGAGGGCATGATGATTTCCTGCTTCGCCAACAATGTGGCGAAGGCCTTCATCTACATTCGCGAGGAGATGCCGCACGGCGCCCGCATTTTGGACGAAGCGATTTTGGAAGCGAAGGAAAAGGGCTTCGTCGGCGACAATGTATGCGGATCCGGATACAGCTGCGACATCGTCGTGCACCGCGGAGCCGCGGCCTACATTTGCGGCGAGGAGACGGGGCTCATCGAATCTCTGGAAGGCAAGCGCGCCAATCCGCGCATCAAGCCGCCTTATTTCCCTGCGGTTCTCGGTCTCTACAATTGCCCGACCATCGTCAACAATGTGGAAACGCTCTGCAACGCGGTACACATTCTGCAGATGGGGGCGGAAGGCTTCGCCAAAATCGGCCGTCCCAACAATACGGGTACGCGCATCTGGTGCGTTTCCGGCGGGGTGCAGCGTCCTGGCTACTACGAAGTGGCGGACGTCACGCTCGGCGAACTGGTCAACGACATCTGCGGCGGGCCGCTTCCCGGCCGAAAGATCAAGGCCATCATCCCTGGCGGCTCTTCGATGAAGATCTTGAAAAACGGCGAGCGCTACAAGGGCAAGAATCCGGACGGTAGCGAATACGACTGGGGTCTAGAGGACATTCCGCTCGACTACGATGGAATCGCGGCGGCGGGGTCCATGTCCGGTTCCGGCGGCATGATGGTGCTCGACGACAGCGTTTCCATCCCGGCGGCGTTAGCCAACCTGATGGCTTTCTATTCTCACGAGAGTTGCGGCCAGTGCACGCCGTGTCGCGAAGGCTCGCTTTGGCTCAAGAAGATTACCTCCCGCATGGTTCATGGCCAAGCCCGCAAGGAAGACGTGGATTTGATGCTTAGCGTGGCCGACCAGATCGCTGGCCGCACCATCTGCGCCTTCGGTTTCGCGGTGGCGTGGCCGGTGCAGAGCTACATCGCAAAGTTTGAAGAAGAATTTAGAGAATACGCCGAGCAGCTCAGCGATCCGAACGCTGACCGTGAACGCATAAAGGAACTCGCGTGCAATGGCTGAGGAAAAGAAAGACAATCTGATCACCGTCAACATCGACGGCATCGACCTGCAGGTGCCCCCGGGTACGAACATGGTCGATGCGGTCAAGATGCTCGGCAAGGAAGTCCCGCACTATTGCTACCACCCGAAACTCTCGGTGGCGGGCAACTGCCGCATGTGCCTGGTGGAAATGGGCATGCCTGGAAAGGATCGCGCCACTGGAGAGCCCATGCTCAACGAGGACGGCTCCCCGAAGATCATGTGGATGCCGGGTCCTGCCATCGCTTGCGGGACCAAGGCGGCCCCGGGGATGCACATCAAGACCAATTCGCCCAAGGCCGTCGAGTCGCGGGAGGCGGTCACCGAGTTTCTCTTGATCAATCACCCGCTGGATTGCCCCATTTGCGATCAGGCTGGAGAATGCAAGCTGCAGGAGTTTTCGGCGTCACACGGGCGTGGATACAGCCGTTTCATCGAAGCGAAAAACGTGAAGCCGAAACGCACGCGTCTCGGGCCTAGGGTAACGCTCGACGACGAGCGCTGCATCCTTTGTTCGCGCTGCGTTCGCTTTTCGCAGGAGATCGCCAAGGACGACGTGCTCGGTTTTATCGATCGTGGCAGCTATTCGACGCTGACCTGTTTCCCAGGCAAGGAGCTCGCGAATAATTACTCTTTGAATACGGTGGACATCTGCCCGGTGGGAGCGCTCACCAGTACCGACTTCCGATTCAAGATGCGCGTTTGGTTTCTTAAGGAGACCAAGAGCATCGACTTGGAAACTTCGGTCGGATGCAATACGGTGGTTTCTTCTCGCGAAGGAAAGATCTACCGCATCACCCCGCGTCAGAATGACGAGGTCAACGACACATGGATGCCGGATTCCGGCCGCGAGCTTTACAAGCAAGTGGAAGCGGAGGACCGCTTGACTGGTTGCGTCGCGGATTCCGTGGCCATCGAGCCTTCCAGGGCGATTGCCGCCGCCGCCGATGCGCTCAAAGGCGAGGGGATCGCCATCGTCGGCTCCGGTCGATGCACGGTCGAGGAGCAATTCGCTCTGAAAGCTATCGCCGATCAAGTCGGCGCTAAGGATGTGTATCTGGTTGCTCGATACGGCGAGGATGACGGCATCCTCGTCTCCAAGGATCGCAACCCGAACGTGCGCGGAGCCTTGGCGACCGGTTTGATTTCCGATCTGCCGACCGAGACGCTGAGCGATCTGGCGGCCAAGATCGACGCAGGCGAGGTCAAGACCGTGTTCGCAGTACGTGAGGATCTGGTGGCAGCTGGCTTGAGTGAGGACCAGCTCGCGAAAGTGACGGTGATCGCTCTCGACACGCGCGAGACTCCAACCACCAAAGCGGCGAAAGTGACCATCGCAGGCCTGACTCAATTCGAGAAGTCGGGGTCGGTGATCAATCAGCAGTTTCGTATCCAGAAATTTCATAAAGCTGTCCCGGGGCCATCCGGAGCGATCGACGATCTGGCGGCTCTGGCGGGAATCCAAAGCGCCTTGTCGAGCGACGCCTTCCCGAACTCGGTGGGAACCATCTGGGAAAGAATCGCCGCGTCGGGTAGCCTTTTCGAAGGCCTCAGCTTCAAGGGAATCTCCGACACCGGTGTCCTGCTCGATGGCAGCTCGTTCGAAGGGCTACCGTTCGTAGAAGGAAAGTCACTACACTTTGAACCCAAGAGCGAAGCCGTAGCAGCGGAATAGACGC
Organism: Pelagicoccus sp. SDUM812003; assembly: GCF_031127815.1. Classification (NCBI taxonomy): domain Bacteria; kingdom Pseudomonadati; phylum Verrucomicrobiota; class Opitutia; order Puniceicoccales; family Pelagicoccaceae; genus Pelagicoccus; species Pelagicoccus sp. SDUM812003. The sequence goes on from NZ_JARXHY010000003.1 coordinate 481,151, forward strand.
CATGGAACTGACTGATATCATCATCAAATCGATCTACGCGATTGTCGTCGTGAGCGTGCTCATGGGCTTTTGCTCCTACGCGGTTCTCGCGGAGCGAAAGATCTCCAGTTGGATTCAAGGTCGTGTGGGTCCGAACCGCACCACGCTGCCGTTCATCGGATCGATCCCGGTGGTGGGCCGTTTTCTGACACGTCTCGGCGTGTTTCAGCCGGTGGCGGACGGATTGAAGTTCCTCTTCAAGGAGGACGTGCTTCCCGGGCACGTGAACAAGCTCTACTTCACGCTTGCCCCGGTCATCGCCTTGATTCCCGCCTTGACGACTGTGGTGGTAGTGCCCTTCGGCTACTACGAAAACGCGGCAGGGGAGGTGGTGAACCTGGTGCTGGCGGACTTGAACGTCGGCATCCTCTTCCTCTTCGCGGTCTCCTCGCTCGGCGTCTACGGAGTCGTGCTGGGCGGATGGGCGTCCAACTCGAAGTATCCATTTCTTGGAGGCATTCGCGCTTCCGCTCAAATGATCTCCTACGAGCTGGCCATGGGCATCTCGGTGCTGCCGATCTTCATGTGGGTCAACGCGCCGGGGACGGATGGCAGCTTGAGTCTGGTCGACGTGGTGAACGCCCAAGCGGGCGGGCTATGGTTTGCCATGTGGATGCCGTTTTCCTTCATCATTTTCGTGGTTTGCGTTTTTGCGGAAACCAATCGTCTGCCCTTTGACATGGCGGAGTCCGAGACGGAGCTCGTTTCCGGATTCCATACCGAGTACAGCTCCTTCAAGTTCGGCCTGTTCTTCGTGGGCGAGTACGCTCACATGCTGGTCGGCTCCGCGGTTGTGGCGGTGCTTTTTCTGGGGGGATGGCAGCCGCTGCCCTTCATGACTTGGGCCGACCTCGGCGTGACGGGCATTTGGGCGGGCATCTTCTCGGTGAGCACGCTGCTCGGGAAGTTGATCGGGTTCATGTTCTTTTTCATGTGGATCCGCTGGACGCTGCCTCGTTTCCGCTACGACCAAATCATGAAGCTTGGCTGGCAGATGTTGCTTCCCGCATCGATCGCCAATCTGGTGCTCTACACCTTCATCATCTATTTCATCGAGCGTCCCTAATCCGAATGCAGAATGAAGAACGGAGACTCAAACTCGCGCCGAACTCGGAAGACTCTTCATTCGTAACTTTCAACCTTTCGCTCAAAAATGGCTATCGTCGTTAAGAGAAAACCACTCAATCTACTAGAAAAGCTCTACATTCCCGAGATCATCAGAGGTCTTGGGGTCACCTTCCGCCGCATGTTTTTCGGGGAGACGGTGACCATGGAGTACCCGGAGCAGCGCCCGCCCATACCTGCGGGCTACCGCGGCGTGCCGACCTTGGTGCGCGATCCGGAAGGCCGCGAGAAATGCGTATCCTGCCAGCTTTGCGAGTTCGTTTGTCCGCCGAAGGCCATCCGCATCACTCCGGGCGAGATCACCGAGGATAGCCAGTACGCCCATGTGGAGAAGGCTCCCAAGGAGTTCGAGATCGACATGCTGCGCTGCATCTACTGCGGCATGTGTCAGGAGGTCTGTCCGGAAGAGGCGATCTGGCTGCAGAACCAGTATTCGACCTCTGGCTACACGAGAGCGGAGATGGTCAACGACAAGCAGAAGCTCTACGAGTTGGGCGGCACGCTGCCGGACGAGCATTTCAAGTGGAAGAAAAAGAAGGAAGCAGCCGAGCACGGCGGCGGGCATCACTAGGCCGGTCGCCGATGGTTAATTCATCATAGATCCTCCTCCATCCCATTTCCTCATGACTGAATTGTTTTTCTATCTCTTTTCCGCGATTACCCTTGGGTGTGGGATCGCGGTCGTGTTCAGCCGCAATCCGGTGAACGCGGCGATGTTTCTTATCCTGGCCTTCACGGGCATGGCGTCGCTGTTTGTGATGTTGGAAGCCTACTTTCTCGCGGTGATCCAGGTGCTTGTCTACGCGGGCGCCGTGGTGGTGCTCTTTCTTTTCATCATCATGCTTCTCGATGTTAAGGAGGAGTCGCGGCATCGCGTGAAACTGCTGACCATCGTGGCCAGCGTAGTGGGATTCGCCATCCTGATCCTCGGCGTGGCGACGGTGGTTTCCACGGACGCGGTCGCGGAATCGGCCCAGACGCTGCCAGCTGTCACCAACAACACGCTCAAGAGCTTTGGCTACGAACTATTCACCACCTACCTGCTGCCCATGCAGGTAACCGGCTTCCTCTTGCTGGTGGCCATGATCGGGGTGATCGTTCTCAGCAAGAAAGTGAAAACCGACTAATCCTCAAATTGAAGATTTCTGATGACTATCGGACTTGAACATTACATCGGCGTGAGCGCCTTGCTCTTCGCCATCGGATTTTTCGGAGTGCTCTATCGGCGAAACACGCTGGTGATCTACATGTGCCTCGAGCTGATGCTCAACGCGTGCAACCTGGGACTGATCGCCTTTTCCCGATATCACGGTGGCATGAGCGGCAACGTGTTCGTCTTTTTCACCATCACGGTAGCGGCGGCGGAAGTCGCGGTCGGCCTCGCCATCATCGTGGCCCTTTTTCGCAAACGACAAACGGTGCAGGTCAGCGAACTGAACGCGCTCAAGAACTAGTCTTTCGGCAGCAACCGGTACTACAGCAATTTCCCTCCCATGAGTTTAGACCCACAGCTTTACGCTTACGCTCTTCTGGCGTTTCCTCTGATATCGGCCGTGGCCATCGCTTTCTCCATGCGACGCAATGGGGCGCTCGCTGCAGGCGTCTCCGTCGGCGCCGCGACCCTCATTCTCGCCACGGCGCTGCATATCATTTTTCGAATCGATTCGATCGAGTACAATGCCAGCTGGATCGAGATCGGCCCGCTCTCCCTGGATTTCGGATTTCTGGTCGACGACCTGGCGAAGCTGATGCTCTTCGTGGTCGCCTTCGTGGGCTTCCTCGTTCATGTATTCAGTCTTGGATACATGAAGGACGATCCGAACAAGGCCCGTTTCTTCGGCGGCCTGTCCATCTTCATGTTTTCCATGCTCGGCCTGGTGATGGCCAGCAATCTGGTCACCCTTTTCATCTTCTGGGAGCTGGTCGGTTTCAGCTCCTACATGCTGATCGGTTTCTATCTGGACAAGCCAAGCGCCGCGGCGGCTGCCAAGAAGGCGTTCATCGCCAACCGGGTGGGGGACTTCGGTTTCCTCATCGGCATCATCATGGCCTTCTGGGCTTTCGGCACGGTCGATCTGGCGGAAATGCGCCAAGCGATCGTAAGTGGTACCATTGATTTGAATACTATCGGAGCTGCGACTGGCATCGGCCTGCTACTCTTTTGCGGCACCGTGGGCAAGTCCGGCCAGCTGCCGCTGCACGTCTGGCTGCCGGATGCGATGGAGGGCCCGACACCGGTCTCCGCGCTGATCCACGCCGCGACCATGGTGGCGGCGGGCGTCTTCCTGCTTTGCCGTACTGGTTTTCTCATGACGGTCGACGCCTTGCAGATCATCATGTGGATCGGAGTGGCCACCGCCTTGTTCGCGGGTTTCACCGCCATCGCTCAGCGCGACATCAAGAAGATCCTAGCCTACTCCACGGTTTCTCAGCTCGGGTACATGGTCGCGGCTTTTGGCTTGGGCACCATGATTTCCTGGGAGGCTGGTGTTGCGGCCGCCATGTTTCATTTGACCACGCACGCCTTCTTCAAGGCCCTGCTCTTCCTCGGGTCCGGTTCGATCATCCACGCCTGCCATCACGAGCAGGACATTTTCAAGATGGGTGGCTTGGCGAAGAAGATGCCCATCACCTTTCTCTGCTTCACGGCAGGTCTACTTCCTCTGATCGGCACCATCTTCACTTCAGGCTTCTACTCCAAGGATGCGATCCTCGCGATCGCCTACGAGCAGAACCAGGCGGTTTTCTATCTCTTGGTTCTTGGAGCGTTTCTAACGGCCTTTTACATGATTCGCCTTTGGAAGATCGTTTTCCTCGGCGAAACCAATTCGGACAATGCCAGCCATGCTCATGAAAACGGTCCGGTGTTCACGGTGCCGCTCATCCTGCTCGCGGTCTGCGCCATTCTCGGTGGCTTCACTGGCCTCTACCCGCACGCCTTGAGCCCGATCGTGGAGGCAGGTCACCATCTGGTAAGCGACGAGCTTCACACCACCATCATGATTTTCGGCATGGGCGCTTGGGCCGTCGGTATCGCGCTCGCTTTCGTACTCTACGGGGCCGGCGCCAAGGAGGATCGCTTCCAGAAGATGACCGGACCGGTCTACGCGGTGCTGGAAAGGAAGTTCTACTTCGACGAGCTCTACGCGTTTTACATCGAGAAGATCCAGCAACGGGTGGCTCTGACGCTCCACTTTCTCGAACAGATCGCTTTGGCAGGCTTGATCATTCGCGGGGCGGCAGGCGTGGCCGGACTGGTCGGCATGGGTCTGAAGGCCCTGCACGTGGGCAACATTCATCAATACGTCTACTGGTTCATCGCTGGGTTGGCTCTCTTCTGGGCCTTGGCTGGCGGCTTCTAGATGGGAAACTTGAAACAATAGACCGACCGATTTTCTAAAATGAACGATTCCGTTTCACTTCTGCATTTCACCATCGCGGTTCCGATCGTAGCGGCGTTTCTGACGCTGTACATGGGGCGTTTCGGCAGGCCCGGAGCTCAGACCGTGGCCATTGCTGGCTTCGCCATCCCTGCAATCCTGGCTTTGATCGCTTGGGCCATTTACCAGCCGTCCGTTCCGGGCGGATACGATTTCGTGACGCGTCACGACACCGGACTGGAAGTTGTCGGAATCAGTCTTCACCTCGGCCTAAATGGCGTTTCGCTTCCGCTTTTCGTCATGGCTGGCATCGTCGGTCTGGCAGCAGGCATCTACGCGGCCCAGTCCAAGGCGGAGAACCTACCGCGCTACTTGTTTTGCCTTCTCATAATGCAAGGCGGTTTGATGGGCGTTTTCGCTTCGATCGACATCTTCTTTTTCTACTTCTTCCACGAGCTCGCGTTGATCCCGACCTTCGTAATGATCGGAGTGTGGGGTGGACGTGATCGTGGCTACGCCGCCATGAAGATGACGATTTATCTGACCTTGGGAGCCATGCTTTCCTTGGCGGGATTGATCGCCCTCTATGTGAAGAGCGGAGCTGGATCGTTCGATCTCATCACCCTGAAGGCTCACCTCGCGGAAGCCCCGCTGGCGGAAACGGTGCAGCGCTACGCCTTCGGCCTGCTGTTGTTCGGCTTCGGCATTCTGGTATCGCTTTGGCCACTACACACCTGGGCGCCGCTCGGCTATGGCGCGGCTCCGAGCTCCGCCGCCATGCTGCACGCTGGCGTATTGAAAAAATTTGGACTCTACGGCTTGATTCAAGTCGCTGTTCCGCTGATCCCGGGAGGCGTCAGCCACTGGGAAAACTGGATCATCTGGCTCGCCCTAGGAAACGTGGTCATCATCGGATTGGTGACGATGGCCCAGCGCGATCTTAAGCAGATGCTCGGATACAGCTCGGTGATGCACATGGGCTACGCCTTCCTTGGCATCGCGGCTATGTCGGTGCTCGGCGCGGGAGCGGCAGTCATCATGATGGTTGCTCATGGGTTGACCGTGGCCTTGCTCTTCATGCTCGCCACGATGGTGCACCACCGCACCCAGACCTTCGAGATGGAGGAGATGGGCGGTCTTGCCAAGAAGGCTCCAGTGCTCTCGGCGTTTTTCGTATGCGGTATGATGGCCAGCATCGGCCTTCCCGGACCAGGCCTGGCGAACTTCTGGGGCGAGTTCGGAATCTTCCTCAGCCTTTGGCAGTTCAAGAGCTGGCTGGTTTTCGTAGCGGCGACCGGCATCGTGATTTCGGCGATCTACGGGCTGCGCGCCGTGGCCCGAGTGTTCTTTGGCCAGGAGAGCGACGAATTTCTCGAGTCGCAGAAGGAAGTCGCGGTCACCGATATGACCTGGGCGGAGCGCGTGCCAGCGATCATACTGATCATCATGCTTTTCTTCATCGGGTTCTTCCCGAAAACCGTCACCACGCCGCTCAACCAGGCTCTGGAGAGCGAAGCGGTCTACGCCTCCTCGGAGGTCGACGAATAGTCAATTTTTGGATACGCCATGGGAACTGAAACGATACAATCACTCGGCGAGATCGCTGGAACCAATACATGGGGGCTTATATTACCCGAGTTGACGCTGGGTATACTGGCGCTTGGGCTGCTCATGCTCGAAGTGTTCTTGCCCAAGTTCGCTCATGGAGCGATCCCTCGCCTCTCTATCGCCGGCCAATTGGTCGTGCTGGCCTATATCCTGTTTTGCCCGGCTGCAGTCGACGAGGGCAGCGTGGCGTTCGGCGGCATGATCGCCATCAATGGCGCGACCAACGCCCTGCGAATCTTCTTCCTGATCGCTTCGGTCTTCGTGACCTATCTCGCGATGGTCAGCTTCGAAAACAAGACGCTGGCTCGTATCGAGTATTTCGCGACGACTTTGGTCATCACCGGGGCCCTTTCGTTGATGTCGATGAGCAACCATTTCGTGATGCTCTTCGTCGCCCTGGAAACCGCCACCGTTGGATTCTACATCCTGGTTAGCTACTTCCGCACCAGCGCGCTTTCCCTCGAGGCGGGTCTGAAGTACTTGATCATGGGAGCGTTGAGCTCCGCCATACTGCTTTTCGGTATCGTGCTGCTCTACGGAGCTGCGGGAAATCCGATGCTGGAGGCCAGCACCACCGACGGCATGAACTTTCAGGAGTTGAAGGCGTTCCTCGCGGCGAACCCGACTGACACTCTAGCGGTGATCGGCATGTTGCTGGTGATTTCCGGAATCGCTTTCAAGATCGGAGCTTTCCCCTTTCAGATCTGGGTGCCGGACGTGTATCAAGGCGCCCCGCTGCCCACTACGGCGTTTCTCGCTATTTCCTCCAAGGCTGCGGGCTTCGCGGTGCTGCTAACTTTGACTGGCGTGTTCGCTCCGCTTTCCGACTGGTTGGTTCCGCTGCTGTCAGGCATCGCCGCTCTGACGATCCTCTTCGGCAACTTCGCCGCCTTGACCCAGCGCAAGCTCAAGCGAGTGATCGGACTCTCCGGTGTCTCGCACGCTGGCTTCTTGCTCATCGGCGTGGTCGCGGCCATGTCGATTCCTGAAGCCACGAATTGGGTGATCTTTTATCTCTTCGCCTACTTGCTTGGTTCGGTAGCGGTTTTCGGAGTCCTTGCTCACCTGCCTAAGGAGGTGGATGCGGAGCTCGATCTCGACGATTTGGGAGACCTCGCCAAGAAGAACGGCTTCCTTGGCATCGCCTTGGCGATCGGAATCGGTTCGCTGGCCGGCATTCCCCCGTTGGCTGGCTTTATCGGCAAGTTCCTGATTTTCGTGGCCGCTTTCAAGGCAGAGCTCTACACGCTGCTCGCGGTCGGTATCATCGGTGTGGTGATTTCGATCTACTACTACTTTGGCGTCATCAAAGCAGCCTTCTTCGACGTCTGGAATTTCGCCGACGAGGAGGAAGAGAAGGAGCCACAGGCTCAGCCGGGTGACTTCCTGACCACGCTCGGCAAGCTGGCCATCGGATTGGCGCTGCTCGGCTCGGTCGTTCTCGGTTTCTTCCAAGGCCCGCTTGGCGCCTGGCTCTCAGGACAATAAGTTGGTGCGGCTCAGTTTGTTTTAACGGGAAAGCCCGCCGAGAAAGGGCGGGCTTTCTTGCGAATTGAGTTGTCGTAGGCTTAGTTTCCGGTTCGTTTCCAGTTTACTGATTTTTGACAAACCCCGCCCTCGTTTATTCATGAAAGTTACAGGCATTGCTATCGTTCCCCCTAAGGAGGCCGAAGACGGCTTCAAAGTCACTCCGGAGCTTCTTGCCTCGGTGCTGGCTCGCTACTCGCGGAGCAACGAAGGCATCACCAACATCATGAAGAAGGTCGATTTGGACAACGCGGAGAAGTCGATCGATCGCATTCTCAAATTCGTCGACTATGGCCACGCCTCGATCGGAGGGTTGACGGGGGGAATAGCCATCGCGGTGGACGATGTTTCCATGTGGTTGGCCTTCAAGCTGTTCGAAGTTTCGCAGATGTGCGATGGCCAGGAGTCCAGCACCCGCTACATCGCTATGGATCCGCAGAACATTCCTACCCCCGACGAGGTGGGAATGCCTGTCGACATGGCGGAGGAATGGCTCGCTCTGGTGAGCGAGGCGTTCGAGTGCTACAATAGTGAATACGCGCGATTGGATCGAGTCGCGAAGGACGATCCCTCGATCGTGCGCGCTCCGGAGGGCACGCCGGAAAAGGTGCTCGCCCGCATGCGCAAGAACTACGCCCTCGACCGCGCCCGGTATTTCATCCCATTCGCGACCAAGACCAATCTCGCTCTGGTGATGTCGGCCCGCATGTGGGCCCAAACCATCAAGCACGTCGCGTCGCTTCCTCAGAAGGAAGCCCAAGTCGTCGCGGAAGCGCTGCGCAAGGAAGTGGCGAAATTCGCTCCACGTCTGGTCAAGCACAGCAAAGCGGAAAAGTCGTTTCTCGAGCAAGCCAATGCGGAACACAACCGCAGCATGGATCTGATGAAGTCGCGCCTGTCCATCGAGCATCTCGAAGACGAGGTTTGGGTGAAAGTGGACGACAGCGTGCCGCCGTTTCTCAAGGAGCGTCAGTCGATCGCCAATTCATTGAAGTATCGATCAAATCGATACGGCTACTGCGGCACCGCGATCCGTCGTATGCGCGTATCCTTCGCATGGAACAACATGGCCATCGCTGAATTGCGCGACCTGAACCGCCACCGCACCGGGCACCGCTATACGCCGTGTATCCAAGCGGGATACTACCTCGCTCCAGAGACGGACCGAGAAGCCTTTCGTCCCTTCCTCGAGCGTCAGAAAGCCTTTCTTGAAAAGCTGACCGAACGTGGCGAACCCGCCTACATCTACGGTTTGATGCTAGGAAGCCAGACCCCGTTCGAGCATTCCACCCATGCCGACAAGTTCATCTACGAAGCCGAACTGCGCACTGGGCTGGGGGCTCACTACCGCTACGCCGACCACCTAAGCAAGGCTTTGAAGCAATTCTACACCCAGGTGCCGGAAGCCCGCGATTGGGTGGTTGAAGGAACCGCGGAACCGGAATGATGAAGGGCCTGGTCCTAGGCTGCTTTATGGGAGTCTTGCTCTGTTTGGCTGGCTGCCGGTCAAGCGAGCCTCACATGGCCTACTCGGATAAGAAGGTATCCACCAGCGTGATACGGCCGAGCGAAGCGAAGTACGAATCCGCAACGGTGATTTCGGCGGACCGGATTCGGACCAAGAAGATCGAAGCGGACCTCCGGGAAAAGGCCGTGTTGCCGAGCCAAGAAGCGATCCAGCCGGACGCGGTAGCCATTTCGCCGAGGCAGCTTGACCAGAGGGCGATCATCGAACCATCGGAGCACGAACGAGAACCCGATCTGCTGCAAGGGGATGCGCCGGTGATCGAGGGAGCGAAAGCGATGGAAGCGCACCAGCCGGCGAGCGGCGACCGGCCGCTCGAAGCTGACGAGCCGCAGGCCGACTAGCCGCGGACCTTGTTCTTTTCCGCTTCTCGCTCCTCTTCCAGCCGAGCTTTCTCGAGGGAAAGCTGCTTGCTGATATCACTGGCGGCGGAGCGGTCGCCAGTGCGATGGGCCTCGGCAAGCTTTTGGTTGAGAAAGACTTCCCGTTCCGCGATCTTCGCTCGATATTTGTCGTCGATCGCGGCGAGCTTTCCCTTTTGCTCATCGGTGAGCGGTTTGCTCTCCCCTTCGCTGGCGGCGAGGCGTTCCATAGCGAGTTCGTAAGCGGATTTCATGGCTACCTTTAGTAGGAAGCCCAGTCCACAGGTCAACGCGATAGCTTGGGGAGGCCGGATTTCGCGAAGCTAGAAGAAGCAGAAATAGATCGCCGCAGCGGTCGCGAGCAGAGGGGTGGTTTGCCATCGAAGCGCTGACTTGGATCCGCCGGTGCGGGAGTAGGCGAAAGCCATTAGCAGAAAGATGGTCAGGAATGCGGGCAGGATCAATAGGTCGCGCAAGTGGCTTGGGGCGAGCGTAGCGAAGGGGAGCTTTTCGGTGAGCGAAAGGCAACCGTGAATGATCTTTATGATCAGCAAGGCTGCGTTATTGAAAAGCTCCGACAGAGGCAGAATAGGAGTAAGTGGAGAAAGGATCAGTGAGAGAAAACCGGATACGATCGCGAGCGATGCCAAAGGCAAGGCTATCAGGTTTGTGAATACGCCGTATACGGGCAGGATTTCGAAATAGAGCAGTCCGAGGATCGACGAGGCGATGTAGGCGGAGAGACTGATCGCGAAGCTGTTGAGAAGCCAGGTTTTGGATACAACCGCGGCTTTCTGGAACATGGACTGGGCGCTGCGTGGGATTTGCGAGAAGAGCGGGCTTATGCGATTGAGCGTTTTGGCCATGGGCAAACCGAAAAGCAGAATCGATGCGACGGTGAGGTAGGACATTTGGAAGCCTGCCTGGAAGAGTTGGTTGGGCAGAATGAAGAGGTAGATGATCGCGGAAAGGGCTAGGGCGCTGACCGGCGAACTTTGGCGCTGGCTGCCATGGCTAAGGTAGAGGCAAGCGATCATGAGCAGCGCTCGCCAGGACGAAGCTGAGCCGCCGGTCACCAGAACAAAGCAAAGAATCAAGACTAAGGAAAAAACCGGAAGAGCGGCGCCTTTGATTCGAAACACCAGCAGAAAATGGTGGATGCAGATGGCGATGACTCCGATATGCAGACCGCTGATGGCGAAGAGGTGCATCGCTCCGTTGGCGAGAAAGAGGTTTTTCTGCTCCTCGCTCAGCTCGCCTTTCTTGCCAAGCATGAGGGCCTTGTAGGCTCCACTGTAGGGACTGTCCGGGCGTCTATTGTTTTCGAGGACGCTGGAGAGTTTGTTCTGGGCGAGAAGCAGATATCGCCGAAAGGGGGAAGCGGCGCGAAGACGGGATTTGATGAACCCTTGCTTGATGGTCGCGGTGACGCCTTGGTGCTTCAAGTAGTCGATGAAGCGGGATTTGTCGTCTCGCTCGACCAACGGTCGCGCCACGCCGAAGGTCCGCACCGTTTCGCCTTCCAACGGAGGTGGACCATCGGGCGAGCTTTCGAGCGCGAAGTAGATCCGATGCCCGGCGAGTTGAGAGAGGTAGGCCGGCGCGTGGAGGGTTTCGGCCAGCCCGAGGTGGATGTCTGGATTGCTGGAATCGAAGAGACGGGTGATGCGCAGATCGAGCGTCGCTTCCCTCGGCGGAAAGGAGTCCACCTGGGCCTGAGCTGCTGGCAGGGAGTGGTAGCGAAGCATGCCGGCGCAAAGGACGGCTGCGACCAAGGCCAGGTGCCACAGTGCGGCGTTGCGTTTCGAAGCGAGGTAGGCGGTGAGGCTCGCGGAGGCAGCGATCCCAAGCAGGAGCGGCGTTAGGGCGGGGCTCACGGATCCCGCCAAAGCGATGCCGGTGGCGAAAGGGACCAGTATCCACAACAGGGGTACATGTCGTGGACGGGTCGAAAGGCTCATGCCGGATAGTGGTTGATGAAATTGGCTTCGGGGAGCTTGAGGGCGTTCTCCATGCCGCGCCGCAGGTAGAATCGCGCCTCTTCGATGGCAAGCAAGGCGGGCAGGCCTCTCGCGAGATTGGCGGCGGTGGCTGAGCTGAGAGTGCAGCCGCTGCCGTGCGTATCGATGTTGTCGATACGCGTTTGAGTGTAGCGATGGATCTTTCCGGTCGGCTCGGCGACGATGTCGATCAGCTGATCGCCTGCGAGGTGTCCGCCTTTCACCAGGACATGCGCTTGGTAGGCGGCAGCCAGCTCGCGCGCAGCCTGCTCCATGGCTTGCGGCGTCTCTATATCCCGGTCCAGCAGCAGCTTCGCTTCGTCGAGGTTGGGGGTGATGACCGAAGCAAGGGGAAGAAGCTCCTTTTTCAAGGTCGCGAGAGCGTCGGGCTCGAGCAACGGATGGCCGCTCGTGGCGACGGATACGGGATCGACCACCAGTTTCAGCTCGGGCCGCTTGGCCACTGTTTCCGCGACAGCGGCGATGATCTCCCGATTGAAGAGCATGCCCGTCTTCGCGGCCGCCACTGGGTAGTAGGCGAGCACTTGCTCGATTTGGGAAACCACTATTTCGGTCGGGGCGGCGTGAACCGCGGTGATGCCGGTCGGATTCTGAGCGGTGAGGCAGGTGATGGCAGTCGTGCCGTAGACCCCATGAGCGGCGAAGGTCATCAGGTCGACCTGGATCCCTGCGTTGGCACCCGAGTCGGATCCTGCGATGGAAAGGGCGGTAGGTATGGCGCGCGACATTTAGGACGAGGCTGGCGGAGCGGGGGCAAAGTGTGAAGCGGGAAATGCTGACGATGGTTTTGACGGAAAGCGGGCGAGGACTGTAGGCTGCTCAAGATGGACTCGCAGGGCAGTTTGTTTTCAGAGGATGCGGCATATCCCAGAGCGCCGGAAGAGGTCGATTTGAAGCGCCAGCCCTTGGCGGCTCGCATGCGGCCGCGGTCCTTGGCGGAGGTGGTCGGGCAGGATCATATTCTCGCTTCGGGGAATCTTCTGCCGCGCTTGGTGCAAGCCAACACCTTTGGCAGTTTGCTGTTCTACGGTCCGCCAGGCTGTGGGAAAACCAGCATGGCCGAAGCGATCGCGGCCGAGACGAAGAGCCGTTTCGTGCGGGTGAACGCGGTGATGTCGAACGTGGCGGAGCTGCGAGGGATTTTGGCCATGGCCCGCAGCCGCGACGACGACACGGTGCTTTTTATCGATGAGATCCATCGCTTCAACAAGTCCCAGCAGGACCTGCTGCTGCCGGATGTGGAAGCGGGCAATATCCGATTGATCGGAGCGACCACCCACAATCCGGGATTTTACGTGAACGCTCCTCTGCTGAGCCGTAGCCATTTGTTTCGTCTGAACGCGCATACCGTGGAGACGGCGACGCAGGCCTTGGAGGCGGCGTTGAGGGACGAGGAACGCGGCCTGGGCAGTCGCCACCACACCGCGGAGGAGAAGGCCTTGGAAGGGCTGGCCAAGCTTTGCGATGGCGATCTGCGACGCGCATTGAACGCCTTGGAGGTGATCGCTCTGGGACTGGAGCCCGGACAGCCAATCACGCCGGAGGCGATCAGCGTATTCGCCACGGAACGACAGATCCGCTACGATGCCAACGAGGACGACCACTACGATACCATTTCAGCGTTTATCAAAAGCATGCGAGGAGGGGATCCGGATGCTGCCTTGTATTGGCTGGCCAAGATGCTGGCGGGAGGGGAGGATCCGCGTTTCATCGCCCGGCGCTTGATCGTTTTCGCCTCGGAGGACATCGGCCTGGCCGATTCCCGAGCCTTGCCGTTGGCGGTGGCGACCCAGCAGGCCTGCGAATTTGTGGGACTGCCCGAATGTCGCATCAACCTCGCTCATTGCGTGGCCTACTGCGCCGCGGCGCCCAAGAGCAATACTTCCTACGCGGCCTTTGGGAAAGCTGCCGCCGCCATCGCCGAAGGGCCGGTGCAGGAGGTGCCGCTGTGGTTGAGGGACAAAGGCGGCAAAGCTTCCAAGCGACTGGGCAACTCCAAGGACTACGAATACAGCCATGGCTTCTCGGAGAACATTTCCGGGCAGGACTACATGGAAACGCCAATGAGCTTTATCGAGCCCAAGCGGGTGGGAGAGGAATCGGGAATCGCGGAACGGCTGGAGCGCTGGCGCAAACTGAAGAAGGAGCGTCGCGAAAAGGGAAATAGATAGTGGAATTACGTATATTTTCTTGAAATAAGAGTAATAGTTTACGTGATTTGTGGTTATGAAATTCCCCGTAGTCCCTATTGTTGTTTCCCTCCTTTCCATTGCTGTCTTTTCCGGTTGCGCCACGGTCACTCGCGGCACCAAGGACGTTCTCGTTATCGAATCCGATCCATCGGGAGCCTTGGTTACCCTGTCCAATGGCCTGACCGGCACGACGCCCACTTCCTTCAAGGTCAGCCGCAAGAAGCCGATTTCCGTGACCATTGAGAAGAAGGGTTATGAAACCGTTTTCGTTCAGGTTAATCCGGCGATCGAAGGCGCTGGAGCTGCGGGCATGGCGGGCAACGTTCTGGTGGGAGGAATCATCGGGGTTGGTGTCGATGCGATGTCGGGAGCGACCAAGAATCTTCGCCCGAATCCAGTGACGGTTAAGCTGGTGCCGGTCGCGGTTGGCGACAACAATGCGGAGGGAGAGGATCTCACCTTTCAGTTGTATTTGGAATCTGTAGACGGGGAGCTCTTTCTATCGATCAAGCCCGAGCTTTCATAGCCGCGCGCTCATTTGTCTTTCCTCGTCAAAAAGGCGTCCCATTTCGGGACGCCTTTGGTTTTTTCAGATCAGAGACTGAATCCAGTCTAGAAAACAGCGAGGCCGTTGGCGCCGTCTGGCAGACCATCAATTTCCTCGATGAGTTCGAGTTCGCCGCGGGGGCCTACGCTGAATACTGAAATGTTGTCGTCTCCCGCGTTGAGCGAGTAGAGAAAGTTGCCCGATCGGTCGAAGGCGAGGTCGATGGGGCCGGCTCCGGTGGTGGCGGATTCTCCGCCTTCGTCCAGCAAAGCGAGCTTTCCGTATCCACGAACGCTATACCCGCTGATAGAGTTGCTGGCGGTGTTCGTGGTGTAGGCGAAACGTTGATTCGGATGGAGCGCGATCCAGCAGGTAGCCGACTCGGTCGCGGCCACGGCGGGATCGACCTCGTAGAGCTCGTCGTCTCGCTTGATCCGGTAGCTGCTGACCGCTCCCGCATCTTGAGCTCCACCGGCAGCCTCCGTTACCAGAAGCAGCCCGTCGCGGCGAAAGGTGAAGCCGAAGGGAGTCGGGTGGGCTGATTCGGTGGATATGGGGGCCGGGTCGGCGTATCCATTATGGCATACGCTGAAAACGGAGATCAGGTTCGTCGCCTTTTCCGTGACTACGAGCTCTCGCCCGTTCGGGGAAAAGCCGATCTGAGCGGCGCCGACGCCTGAGCCGCTCAAGGGGCGCTTCGAGTAGTCGATGGGCAGGAGGTCTCCATCGTCGCCCAGAATAAAGCCAGCGATGCTGTCGTCGCCTGCGTTGAGCACGTAAACGAGGTCGTCATCGATGCTCAAGCTCACAGGCATGGATCCTTGGGAACTCTCTGTATCGGTCAGTTCGATACCATTGTAGGTGACTTCGAAGACCGAGATGGTGTCGCTGCCGGCGTTCACCGCGAGCAGCCAGTTTCGGTTTTTCGAGAGGATGACGCCGCCTTGGTTGCCGAGCCCGCCGCCATTCCCCACGCCTCCTGTCGACACGGCGGTAGGCGAGCCTAGCGTTCCGTTGGGGTTTCGTGGATACACGAGGATCTCGTTATCGTCGGTGGCGTTCGTCATAGTGAATGCCATGCCGGGCCCCGAGTGGTGGTGACGCGAGCCGCGAGCGGACGCGTTGGATACGAAGGTAGTGGTGATCGCCGCCAGGGCGATCGTTAGAATGAGTCGCTTCATGCTAGATGATATGTTAGGGTTTGGATCTTCTTAAGGTTAGAAGTCTGCAGCGCTGTAGACGAAACGATCGTGTAGGGGATGAGATGTCTGGGGTGGTCGTTTTATTCCGGCGAATCGAGAAAACTGTCGATTTTCTTGCGCCGGGATGCGGGAGCGGTAGTTGTTTCTTCGCATGATCGTTGACCACATCGAAAACTGGAAGGCATACGCGTTCGGGGAGGCTTGGCAGCAGGCGTTCTCGTTTTTAGAGAAGCTTGATGCGGAAGCGGAGGAAAAGGAGTATCCGATCGATGGAGACGAGATTTTCGCCCGCGTGATGAGCTACCCGACGAAGGAGGAAAGCGATCCGACTGCGGTATTGGAGGCGCACCGCAAGTATGTGGATATACAGATGGCTCTGATCGGTTCGGAGCGGATCGCGGTTTATCCGACGCATCTGCAGTCGACGAAAGACCCTTACGACGCGGAGCGGGACGTCACGTTTTTCCACTACCGGAAGCCGGCTGCCCTGCAGCTCTCTATCTATCCCGGCACCTTCACATGCTTGCTGCCGCAGGACGCCCATATGCCGCAGCTCTTCACCAGCGAGCCTGGGGTGGGGGTGAAGAAGGTGGTGGTGAAGATTCTTTTGGATCGACTGAGCATCTAGAGGATTCGTATGCGGATCCTCATTTTCACCTCAGGCAAGACCGGCTCCACCGCTTTGGCTGGCACGCTGCAGAGGACCTTGCCGGGGCATAAGCTGGAATTTGAGCCTAAGCGGCTTGACCAGCTCAGCGACGACGAGCCGAACCTCATCGTCAAGTCGATCGCGGTCCTGCACTGGGGCACCGAGGTGAAGAAATTCCCCACCTACGATCGACGCATCTTTTTGGCGCGACACCCCTTCGATCGCCTGGTCAGCGCGTTGCTCTACGCGCCCTTCAACGGGCAAGGCTTCGAAACCGACGAGGGCGCGGGGCGCTACGTGTCGCTGTTGCGGCGCAAGGTCGAGCGACCCGAATCGGTAAGCGTGATGGAGATCTGCGATCTTTTCGGAGAGCTATCCGGGATGGATCTGCGATTTCTGGTAGGGGAGGAAGTGCGGTGCCATGGCGAGTTCAAGTCCGCTCACGGAAGCGAGTTTCACACCTTGCTCTACGAGGACCTGGTGGCGAATCGGTGGCAGGGACTGGAGACCTATCTGGGCTTCCCCTTGCGCAAGCAGCTGGTGGTGCCGCCCGGTTTCGAGCGCGTGGCCCGCGGCAAGCGGAGCGGGGATTGGAAGCGCTGGTTTTTGCCCAGCGATCAGAAGGTTTTGGGCGAAAAGTGGAGCCGCTACTTCGAGCTCTTTTCGGATCACGATCGGCATGAGGCCTTGGAACGGCATCCTGTCATCTCGCATGAGGAATCGGTCGCCTACACCGTCCGCATGATCAATCAGTATCGCCGCGGCACCGGGTTGCCTGACTATCGGGACGAAACCGCTTAGCTGCCGAGGCCCTTAGTTCTCTCCGAAGTCGGAGTATCGGAAGAGGTGAAAAGCGGACTGCTGGTCGTGCTTGCTCTCGGTGATGCGCTGGTAGTAGGGCGGGAGGTGAGGCAGCTTGACGTCGGCGCCCACAGTGCGAATCAGCAGGAAGGTCGGTTTGTAGGCGTCAAAATCCATGCCTTCCAAGGCGTGGGCCTCGTAGCCAGGGAGATTGAAGACCATCAGGTCGAAATGCTCCTCGAAGTTGGCCCGCCCAAGGATTCCGGCCAAGCTGTTGGTGCTGACGTAGCTGACCCGCTTGGGCGGCTTGGCGCCCGGCTTTAGCGGCTGTATCGGCTTTCCTTCCGCTCGATCGCGAGCTTCCTGCATCAGCTTCCTGCGCACCGAGGCGGCAGGCGGCAGGCCTACCAGTTCGATGTAGGAGTCGCGTAGCTGGGGCTCAGTGGCGGCCACGTTGAGGCAGAGGCTGGATTTGCGGCGTTTGCGGCAGCGATGAAACAGGTGCGGCCAGGGCTCGATGAGGATTCCCTTCCAGCCGAGGGCCTTTTCCAAAAACGGGGTGAGGCTTTCTTTGACGCCGTCGCGAGCCCCGATCTCCACGAAGCGACCGCCAGGGCGGTTCAGGTAGGGAAGCAGCGACTTGGCATGCGGGCGCAGGGCCCCCATGGTGAAGGCTCTGTGGTAAGCTCGCGTGAAAAAGCTTTTCTGCGGAATGTTTCTTTGGTCTGCCACGTTTGAGGTTGGTCCTCTACTACTCCTTTTAGGAGTTTCGACCGGCCGTGTTGCAGGTTTAGCGCCTTGTGGGATATTTTCCTCCAGCCTGCTAAGTAGGGCTGCTCGGGAGCGTGGAGCATGGTAGACGCTGGCGCCTAGGGCCAAGGCTGAACAACCGCTCGCGTTTACACCCGATTTACAAATCCCGTCGCCTTGTGGTAGGATGTCGCCGGTTTCGGTTAGGGAAGCTTCCCTCTTCCGGGACGAAGAAGATTTTTCTCCAAGCAACACAGGGGACTCGTGGCGAATCAGCGGCGAGTCCTTTGCTTTTTTTGGAGGCTTGCTCGCCGGCGATGCGACGCTAGTTTCTGGTGCCTATGCAGAGCCCCATCGTAATGTCGGTCATCGGCCCGGATCGCCCTGGACTGGTGGAATTGATCGCCTCAACCGTGAAAGCCGCGGGAGGAAACTGGCTGGAAAGCCGCATGTGTCACCTCGGGGGACAGTTCGCTGGCATCCTGCGCATCGGAGTGACCTCGGAGGCCCATGACGAGTTGCTGAGGGCCGTCAACGCTCTGGAAGCCAAGGGCTTGAGCGTGGTGGTCAAGGATGCGGGCGACAGCGCCGAGACGGCGTGCAGCGAGGTGGCGGTAGTCGAGATCGTCGGCGCGGATCGTCCTGGCATCGTGAGTCAGATCTCCAACGCCTTTGCCAAACGCGGCGTGAATGTGGAGGAGTTGAGCACCGAATGCCGCAGCGCGCCGATGTCGGGAGAGCCGCTTTTCGAGGCACGGGCCCGGGTCTGCATCCCCGCCGACTGCGACAGCGATGACTTGAGAAGGGATTTAGAGCTTATAGCGGCCGACCTTATGGTCGATGTAAGCTTTGAATCCGCGTAACCCGAATCTGCTATGAGTTTTTCTTCCGCTTCCGTCTGCCGCTGCTGCGCGGCGTTGCTTGTCCTGGTCACGATTTCCGTCTTCCCCGCTTCGGCCCAAGAGAAGCCGGAGTGGAACTTCGAGGTGATCGAGAGCGAGGTGATGACCTTCGAAGTGCCCAGCTGGCACGCCAAGGACTACGGCTGGCTCATGACCGCTCGCATGCGAGTGGTTTCGCAGCGCTTGCTGCATCGTCTAGGCCGGGTCCGTTTGGAAGCGTGGACCTACGAGAGCGTCAAGGAAATGGAGAAGGCGCAAGAGCAGGGCAAGACGCCCCAGGCGATCTGGTCGAAGACGCAGCTGATCTACCGCAAGGATTTCGATGGATCGCTGAGCGGCGGCAGCACCCAGTTTCTGCGCATGACGCTCAAGGACGTTCCGGAGGAGGCCAAGCTGATCACGCTGAGCTTCGAAAACGGAAACGAGGGGTAGTCCGGCGATGTGAAGGAGTCGGCTGGCCGAGCATGGGCTGGCGCCGCGCCGCTCGCTTGCAAGTAAGTGAGCAGGAATTAATTGTAGGCGATCGGCATTTGTCGGTGTTACACTGATCGAGCCTTGCCATCGGGGCCGTCTGTTTCGTTTTCTGATCCCTCCTTTGTTGTCGATCGTTCCGTTTCCCTCTGACTGATGGAGCTGCAAGCCCTAGACTTTACCCTCATCGTTCTCTATCTGCTGGTCGTGCTGGTTTTCGGGCTCTACATGCGCCGGGAAGCGGGAGTGGATTTGGAATCTTACTTTTTGGGCAGCCGAAAGGTGCCGTGGTACTTTCTGGGGATTTCCAACGCCTCCTCCATGTTCGACATTGCGGGAACCATGTGGCTGGTGTCGGTGGTATTCATCTATGGCGCCAAGGGGGCGTGGCTGCCTTGGCTTTGGCCGACCTTCAATCAGGTGTTTCTCATGGTCTATCTCTCCCAGTGGGTGCGGCGATCGGGGGCCTTGACGGGGGGAGACTGGATGAGCACCCGCTTCAAGAGTCCGGTCGGACTGGAGCTTTCTCGTTTGATCGTGGTGGTCTTCGCTTTGCTGAGCGTGGTGAGCTTCACCGCCTACGCCTTCAAGGGACTGGCGGGATTCGCGTCGGTCTTTTTGCCCACAGAGGACATCTCTCCCACGGTGTATGCGGGCATCTTCATCGGGGTGACGCTGCTCTACGTGACCTTTGGCGGGATTCGAAGCGCCATCTTCACTGACTTCATCCAGTTCATGCTGCTGATCGCCTTGTCGGTGGTGATCGGCTACTACGCCATGACCTTGACGGACGCAGAGTCGATCGCCGCGGTGACGCCGGACAGCTGGGACAGCATCTGGTTCGGGCGAACGCTCGATCTGGACTGGTCGGGGCTCATTCCTCAACTCAACGACATCATCGCCCTGCAGGGCTACGAGCTGTTTTTCCCCTTCTTCATGATGATGATGCTCAAGGGCATCCTGGTCAGCCTAGCGGGTCCGGCTCCCAACTTCGACATGCAGCGGCTGCTGGCGGCTCGCTCGCCCAAGGAAGCGGCTTTGATGAGCAGCGTGGTTTCGCTGGCTCTGTTCCCGCGTTGGATTCTGGTGACCGCCATCGTGGCGCTGGCCTTGGTCTTCTATTCCACGGACCTTCGCTTGCAGGATCCGGCGTTCGACTACGAATTGGTGCTGCCGCACGTGGTAGCGGAGTTCGTCCCGGTCGGTTTGAAGGGGCTGATCGTGGTCGGCTTTCTCGCCGCCTTCATGTCGACCTTCGACTCCACCATCAACGCCGGGGCGGCGTACCTGGTGAACGACGTGTACAATCGCTACATCCGTCCGGAGGGCAAATCCGGCGACGACGTGAGGCTTTGCTACCTGGCGTCGTTTCTAGTGGTGGCGATAGGGGTGACCCTCAGCTGGTTCATGGACAGCATCAACGACGTGATGGGCTGGATCGTGGGCGGGCTCTGGGGCGGATACGCGGCTCCCAACATTCTGAAGTGGCATTGGTGGCGCCTCAATGGCATGGGCTACTTTTGCGGCATGATCGGCGGCATCATCAGCGCCTTCGCCCTTCCGGAGGTATTCGTCAGCTATTCCTTCATCCAGCTCTTTCCGGCGATCTTCGCAGTCTCTCTTCTGGCGTCGATCGTGGGAAGCCTGCTCTCGGCACCCGAGGACATGGAAACCTTGAAGACGTTTTACCAAACCGTTCGGCCATGGGGATATTGGAAGCCGGTGCTGGACGCCATTCGCCTGGACCATCCCCACCTGGAGCCCAATCGTGATTGGCCGCGCCATGTGTTCAACATCGTGGTCGGCATTGTTTGGCATTTCATGCTCGTGGTGGTTCCGCTCTTTTTGGTGATCAAGGCCTTCAAGCCGATGTGGATCTGCGTCGGCATCCTGCTGGCCACCTCGCTGGTGCTGCGCTCGACCTGGTTGAAGCGCTTGGAGGAGCAATGAGGGAAGAGTGTTCGTTTGGCCTCGTGGCGGATACGTTCGATTTCGTGAGGTAAAATGCGAAAAACTCTGAAGGGGTCGGAACTGGCGTGGGGTTTCGCTCGGCAGCTCGGTCAACCGAGCGTACCCAGCCGGCTGCCGTGAGGCGTCGGGCCGATGCCAGTTTCTTCAGAAATCCAAACCCAATCCCCAGAGTCCCTTTATCAAGGCGGACTGTTTCCGCCTCGACGTTTGTTCATGCCATGCGCTCGCTAGGACAGTCGCAGCGCTCGGAAAGAATCTTTTACAGGGGTGATGACACGCGGCCAAGCGAGCGGAAACGCAAGCTTGGCCGTTCTGTTTTCCGGGGCGTGCTGCCGTTTCGCCCCGTTGGCTCGTTCGAGGCGAAACCCCTAGGCTCAAGCTAATCCTGTTCGCAGGGAGGTATTAGAAGTCGACGCTTATCTGCTGTTTCAAGATAAGATTTAGTTGCCAAGCCTATTGGGAGATCTAACGTCCGGAGTATGCGTGTATTCGTACCTCGAGAACGTTCCGAAACCGAGAAGCGCGTTTCATTGATCCCTGAGTCGGTGAAGCGTCTGGTCGGCCTAGGCTTTGAAGTAGTGATAGAATCTGGCGCGGGCTCGCGAAGCAGCTTTTCGGACTCGGATTTCGAGGCGGCGGGCGCATCGGTGAGCGCGGATCGGGCTGCGGAGCTCGCGGCGGCTGACATCGTTTTTCGCGTCGGCAAGCCGAGTTTGCAGGAGGCCAGCTCCCAGAAGAGCGGCTCCTGGTCCATCGGCTTCCTGGATCCGTTCAACGAGACGGCCTTGATCGAGGCTTTCGCCAAGGCGGGTGTGACCGCGGTGAGCATGGAAATGATCCCGCGCACGACCTTGGCTCAGAAGATGGATGGGCTCAGCTCCCAAGCCAATCTCGCCGGCTATTTCGCGGTGATCAAGGCGGCGGAGCGGCTGGGCAAGATTCTTCCAATGATGATGACACCAGCGGGCACCCTTTCGCCAGCCCGCGTTTTCGTGATCGGCGTCGGGGTGGCAGGCTTGCAGGCCATCGCGACCGCGAAACGCCTCGGCGCCCGAGTGGAGGCCTTCGATACGCGCCCGGTGGTGGAGGAGCAGGTCAAGTCGCTCGGAGCGAAGTTCGTGAAGATCGACCTCGGCGAGATGGGACAGACCGATCAGGGCTACGCCAAGGAGCTCACGGACGAGCAGAAGGAGAAGCAGAAGGCTGGCATGGCGAAGGTCTGCGGCCAATCGAACATCGTGATCACCACCGCCAAGCTCTTCGGCCGCCCGGCCCCGCGCATCGTCGACGGCAGGATGCTTTCCGGAATGAAGAACGGCAGCGTGGTGGTCGACCTCGCCGTGGAATCCGGCGGAAATGTGGAAGGCTCCAAACTGGACGAGGAGGTGGTGACGGAAAACGGAGTCAAAATCATCGGCATTGGCAAGCTGGAGTGCGGCGTCGCCTCTGACGCCAGCCAGATGTATTCGGCGAATCTGCACAACTTTATCGAGCATTTCTGGGACAAGGAGTCCAAGACGCTGAAGGAAGACCTGGAGGACGAGATCCTCAAGGGCTGCATCATCACCAAAGGCGGGGCCATCGTGCACGAGCGCTTCCGCAAGGACTCCTAATCGCAACCTTTCAAACCTGCATAGACATGGATCTTGTACTCCTATTTTTCATATTCGTGCTTTCGGCCTTTTTGGGGCTGGAGCTCATCAGCAAGGTGCCCTCGCAGCTGCACACGCCCCTGATGTCCGGTTCGAACGCGATCTCCGGCATCACCATCGTGGGAGCGCTGCTGGCCACCGGGTCGGAAAGCGAAGGCTCGCTCGGCATGATCCTCGGCTTCGCGGCCTTGGTCATGGCGACCATCAACGTGGTAGGCGGCTACGCAGTGACGGACCGCATGCTGCAAATGTTCAAGAAGAAAGGGAAGTAGTCCGCCATGGAAGCGCTCATCAATCTCGCTTACGTGGCAGCGGCCACGCTTTTCGTATTTGGCATCAAGATGCTAGGTTCCGCCAACACGGCGCGCCGAGGAAACTTGATTTCAGGCGTCGGCATGTTGCTGGCGGTGGTGGTCACGCTGGTGGACCGCAGCATCCTGAGCTACACTTGGATTTTGGTCGGTCTGGCGATCGGCGGCGTGGTCGGCATCCTGGCCGCCCGTCTGGTCAAGATGACCTCCATGCCGGAGCTGGTAGCCTTGTTCAACGGTTTCGGTGGCTTGGCCAGTCTGCTGGTCGCCTGGGCGGAACTGGAGAAGATCCGGGCCATGGGCTGGGGGCCGTACGAGCAACTGATGCAATCCCATCCGATGTTCAGCAGCTTCGTCATCTACGCCGCGATGCTCATTGGCGGCGTCACCTTCACCGGCTCGCTGTTCGCCTACGGGAAGCTTTCCGGCAAGGTCAGCGGCCGAGCGATGGTGTTCGGGGGCCAGAAGGCCATAAACATCCTCATCCTGCTGGCGATTGTCGGCCTCGGGGTGTTTTTCACCATCACTTCCGACCTGGCGGTGGCGGAAAAGGTCTTTCTGGTGGCGGTCGCTCTCTCTCTGCTCTTCGGAGTGATGGGCGTCATGCCGATTGGAGGCGGCGACATGCCGGTGGTGATTTCCCTGCTCAACAGTCTGTCTGGCCTCGCGGCCTCGGCGGCCGGGTTCGTCATCTACAACAACGTGCTCATCGTGGCCGGCTGCTTGGTCGGAGCGAGCGGTCTGATCCTCACTGTCATCATGTGCAAAGCCATGAATCGCTCCCTGGCCAACGTGCTGTTTAGCGGCTTCGGAGCGAGCAGTCAGTCTGTGGGCGACGACGATGACCGGGAGCCCAAGGCCCTGTCGGTGGAGGACGCCTACTACGTGCTGGAGGCGGCCCGATCGGTGGTGGTCATTCCCGGCTACGGCATGGCGGTAGCCCAGGCTCAGCATGCGGTTAAGGAAATGGCTGGCTTGCTGGAGGAGAACGGCGCCGAAGTGAACTTCGCCATCCACCCGGTCGCGGGGCGCATGCCCGGCCACATGAACGTGCTGCTGGCGGAGGCGGATGTGGAGTACGAGAAGCTGTTGGAGATGGACACCGTCAATCCCATGATGCCGACGGTCGACGTGGCGATCGTCATCGGCGCCAACGACGTGGTGAATCCAGCTGCTGCGGACGATCCCTCGAGTCCGATCTATGGCATGCCGATCATCGAGGCTCACAAGGCCAAGACGGTCTTCGTGCTCAAGCGCGGCCAAGGCAAGGGATTCTCCGGCCTCGTGAACAAGCTCTTCGTGCTGGAAAACACCAACATGATCTACGGCGACGCCAAGGCCACCATCTCCTCGATCGTCAACGAGTTGAAAGGAGCCCAATAGAGGCCTTTGATAAGGCGGCGTTTTCCACCGAGGAAGCGCCGCTTTTATCGGGATGTAAAAGAGACGCTGCATGGGGGTGAGGTCTTGACTCTTTACTACAGGCGTAGTCTCCTTCGAAGGTCTCGAAATCTCTAATCATGGAAGAAGGCCCCAAAATTTCCGATGCCGAGTGGGAGGTCATGAAAGTCGTCTGGGATCATGCTCCCATGACGGCGACCGAAGTACTCGAACGTCTCCCTCACGACCAATGGAAGCAGAAGACGGTGAACACCTTTCTGGCTCGATTGGAAGCGAAGGGGGTAATTTCCTCCCAGCGGGAGGGTAGAGCCAACGTCTACTCGGTCGTCCTGAGCGAAAGCGAATGCTGCAGGACCGAGGGTAGCCATTTTCTCAGCAAAGTCTTCCGAGGCAAAGTCGCGCCGATGATGCTCCACTTCATCGAAAACGAGGAATTGACCGACAAGGAGCTGGACGAACTGAGAATGATCCTCGAGCAGAAGGCGAGGTAGCATGGCTGACTTATTCTGGTCTTTCTGGGACGCCTCGGTGCGTTTCGCTTTGCTCAGCGTTCTTTTGCTGGTCGCGGTGCCGCTCCTTCGTCGCTGGGTTTCGCCCAAGCTGCTCTGCCTCGCGTGGGCCTTGCTGGTGCTGCGCCTCTCGTTTCCCTTGGCTCTGCCGTTTAGCGGAAGCATCTTCAACCTGAACGAAAGCCTTCAGCCCTCCACTTGGGTGAACGCGCTGCGAAGCGGCGTGGTGGACGCCGGTTTAGGCGAGACGGTGCTGCCGGCCTTCCGCACCCAGGACGAGCTGGTGAAGAGCAGCCTGGTCGGGTTCTCTTGGGAAAACGCTTTGGTCACGCTTTGGGTGCTCGGCTTTGTTTTCTTTCTAGGCGGTCTTTTGAAAAACGCCGTGCAGCTGCATCGATTCTTCGCTCGGGCGGAGCGGCACAACTCCGGTCGTTTGTATGAGATCTTCAAGGACACGCGGCGTCGCTTCGGCATCCATGCCAACGTGCCGCTGCTGGTATCGGACGATGTGAAGACGCCAGGAATCGCAGGGATCTTCAACCCGCGAGTCGTCATCCCGCGTTTCTGCGCCGAGGATCTCAGCGACGAGGAGATCCGCTGCGTATTGCTGCACGAGCTCACGCACTACCGCCGGGGCGACCTTTTTCTTCACCACCTGCTTCTACTGATCTGTTTCGTGCACTGGTACAACCCGCTCGTTTGGCTGGTTTTCCGTCAGTTTAAGATCTCCATGGAGCAGGCCTGCGATGCGGACGTGGTGAACACCGAAAGCATCACTACGGTCAAGCAATATGGTTTGACCCTGCTGCAGGTGATGAAGCGCTCGCGCGGCGTTTCCGTTTCTCCAGCAGGCGCCCTTTGTCTGTTGGGAAACCGTCGCTCCAGCGCCTTGAAGGACCGCATTCACCTCATCGCTGCCCCGCGCCGACCGACCGCGCTTTGTCTCGCGTTGGGCTTGAGCCTTTTCGGGGTGTCGTTCGTGTATTCGATCACGGGCGAAGCCGAGTCCGAGAGAGAAGGCGAGCGCCTCCTGGGACTGACGCGCTTCGCGGGGCCTCTGCTTTTCGTTCAAGACAGGGAGAACCGCTATGGCGACCTCGACCTCGGACTGAACTCCGCTCATCTGCGCACGCCGCAAAGCTGGATTCAACAAGTAGATGTATCGGAGTTTCAAGGACAGGAAGTCCTGGTCCGTGTCTCCTACAGCGTGAACGCCTCGAGCGAGAGTCAGAACTTCTGGGTCAACATCAAGAACCAGAACGGGTTCGTGATCGCGAACGAGCGGCGGATCGGTTCGTCGACGGATGAAACGCGGTTGCAGCGCGTGGAGGTGCCGATTCGCTTGGCCTATACCGCGGTGGAGTTGGAATACGGACTCACGGCATCGGGAGGCGCCGGCGTTTGGATAGAGTCGTTCGAGGTGCTGACCCCAAGCGGTAGACCGAAGCTTTAGCCCCCATCGCGCCTATGGATCAACGGGCAATCGTTGTCACCGGCGGCGAGAGAGGAATCGGACGCGGCATCGTGGAACGTTTCGTTCGCGATGGTTGCGCCGTTTTCGTTTTAGGCCTCGATGACGAGAAGGGTGCTTTGCTGGAGCAAGCGCTTGCGAACGTTCGATGGCGCCATTGCGATGTGAGTGTCGAACGAAACGTCGAGGAGTCGATGGCTTGGGTTTTGGAGTCGGCGGGTGGAATCGACGCCTTGGTATGCAATGCCGGGATCGCCTCGCCACGGCGCGCTCCTTTGCAGGAGCTTTCGCTCGACGACTGGACTCGGGTGCTTTCGGTCAACCTGACGGGACCGTTCCTTTGCGCGAAGCACGCATGCGTCGGGTTGCAACGCCGACGGGGCAGCGTGGTGATGATCGCCTCGACGCGGGCCAGAATGTCGGAACCGAACACCTTCGCCTATTCCGCCTCCAAAGGCGGCCTGGTCGCCTTGACTCATGCTCTGGCCACGAGCTTAGGTCCGGAAGTGAGGGTGAACTCTGTATCTCCAGGATGGATACACGTAGGAGAGGGGGAGGAGCTCTCGGCCAGCGATCACAGCCAGCATCTCGTCGGCCGGGTGGGGACTCCTAAAGACGTCGCCGATCTGGTGGCGTATTTAGCGGGAGAGGTAAGCGGCTTCGTCACGGGTCAGGATTTCGTGGTGGACGGTGGAATGACGCGCAAGATGATTTACGAAGACTAGTCCTGCTCACGTTTTCGATACTGGAGCGCCGCTACCTTGCGTCGGCCGAGCGATAGGCTGAACCGCTTTTGCTTCTGATCAGAAGGCTGTGTCCGGGGAACTCCCAGCGAAGCTGGTTTATCATTTCGCGTAGCAGGTCATCGGAAACTGGATACAGCTGTTTCCAGTAGCCGCTTTTTGCGTTTTTGGGATTCAGGATCTCGAAACAGTGCGGCAGGTCGTTGGGGAGGGATCGCACGATGCGGCGAAGCAGGCCGATCTTGTGGAAGCTAGGAGCGAGTGTGGTGCGAAACTCTCCGCACGGGGCGGCCTGACAGAGCAAGTCCACCGAATCGCGGAGCCGGGAGATGTCGATCAGTCCGCCACCGGCGAAACTGTAGGCGCCCGCGTCGTCAATGGGCGCTTTTATCTCTAGAGCGACATAGTCGAGCAGCTTGCGATCCAGCAGATGCTTGAGTCGATGGGGGAGGGTGCCGTTGGTATCGATTTTAACAAGAAGCCCGAGGTCCTTGATCTTGGCGATAAACTCCGGCAATCGCGGTTGAAGCAGCGGTTCGCAACCGCTTAGCGAGACCCCGCGCAGTCTGTCCTTGCGCTGAGCCAGGGAACGAAGGCAGGCTTCTCCATCGAAATCCGTGGAGCGGCACGGCAAGACCTCGCCATCGACGCCTTTGTGGTAGCACCAAGGGCAGCGCAAGTTGCAGCCTTGGGTGAAGGTCACTGTAGCGATGCCATTCGGAAAACCGATGACGGATGATCGTGCTGACTCGGATAGCTCCCTGTCGTATGCCCTTTCCATCGTCTCGTAAAAACAGTTCGGCTGTCGCAGATGCGCCAGTGGAGTGTCGACTATAGCGTTCGGGCCATGGATAGCAAATTTCTATCGAGATCGTGCCGAGGGAATTTTGTCGCGTTATGCCTTCAAGTAGGGAGGCTAACGCGAGAAGTTTTTCGTGTATTTATAAATGGGATACACATTTAGTTGTCGAAATGGGTTGAGTCTAGCGAGGGGTTGAGTAGGGTATTCGTCTATGGATGCCCCCGCTCGCAGCTTGAGAGGCCGAGGTGCCTCGACGAACCCTGCCAACCGATTCGAGCCGTTTCTGGTCGAGCGGGTCGAAACGGGTTTGCAGGATGACGAGCCAGCGCTGACCACCACGTTTTACGAGGACGCCTCGGAGAGCATCATCAGCTACAACAGCAGTCCCGACATACCATTCGACGCCAGCGTAAATCCCTATCGCGGCTGCGAGCATGGCTGCTCGTACTGTTACGCTCGACCCTTTCACGAGTACCTGGGATTTTCCGCGGGGTTGGATTTCGAGACCAAAATCATGGTGAAGCGTCGGGCGGCCGCTTTGTTGAAGGAGGAGCTGAGCTCTAGCATGTGGCGACCGCAGCTTGTCGCCATGAGTGGCGTGACCGATCCCTATCAACCCATCGAAAAGCGCTTTGGCCTGACGAGGGCCTGCCTTCAGGTGCTGCTGGACTTTCGCAATCCGGTGGGCGTGGTGACAAAGAATCGCCTAGCTGCGCGTGACTTGGAAATCTACGGGGAACTTGCCCGAAGGGATCTTTGCCACGTGACGGTTTCCTTAAACAGCTTGGATGCTGAACTCGCCCGCAAGATGGAGCCGCGCACCAGTTCGCCAAAAGGTCGACTTGAAATGATTTCGGCTTTCGCGTCCATGGAGGTGCCGGTGGGAATCCTGATCGCTCCAGTGATACCTGGTCTAAACGACCATGAAATTCCGGCCATCCTGAAGGCGGCCAAGCAGGCGGGGGCTAGCTATGCGAGCTACATCCTGCTGCGTCTGCCGCTTGGGGTTAAGGACATCTTTTTCGATTGGGTGGAGCGCCTGTATCCGAGCAAGCGTCAGCGGATCGAAGATCGACTTCGCGATTTGAGAGACGGCCAGTTGAACCGCTCGACGTTTGGCGAGCGCTTTCGTGGAAGCGGCATTTTCGCTGATCAGATAAGGCAGCTCTTTGAGGTTAGCCGTCGCAAGGCGGGGCTGGCCGCTGGTCCGCCGGACTTAAGCGTTGCGGATTTCAGAAGGCCGCTATCGCCCCAACTCGAGCTGGGTCTATAGCGACGTTACTCCGGAAAATCCGGCACGACGAAGCGCCGCACCTTGTCTTTGTAGATGCGCACTTCGCCTTCGACCTGCTCCCCGCTTCCGTCCAGATCACCTCGGTAGTAGAAGATCTCGTCCGTATCCTTGCGCACGGAAAATTTTCGGTCGGTCGGTTCGCCGAGAGCGGCGATCACGTCCGCTGCGTCCATGCCCTTTTTTATCAGTTTCCAGGTTGACGCTTTGGTCCACGGGCCGCTGGCCCGGATCTCCGCCTTTTTCAGTTCCACGTTCATGTAGTCGAACCACTTGCGTTGGTTGCCTTCGCGCTCCGCGTTTTCGGGAGCCAGAGGAGCCGGTTGGTTCTCCAGCTCGGCGACGCGGGCTTCCAAGGCTTCGATCTGGACGCGCAAAGCTCTGAGCTCCGCGAGGATTTCCTCCTCAGCGCTTTTGGCGTTGATCGCGGTAGCAGAGAGGGAGGCGGCGACTAGGATTAGGGCAAAGGGTTTGGTGCGCATGCGTTCATTAGCTATGGCTTGCCGTGCGACCGCAAGCATCGATTTTTCCACGCTTGGGCTATTGGGATCTGGTTCAGGGGGGAGCGACGATACGTGTCTTCGCTGGAGAAGCGGACTTCGGGAGATGTAGTTAAAAACCTGTTACGATGACCGATTCCAAAGTCTCGCTCCGGCGCTCTTCAGGAGCTTTCTCGCTTTCAAGCGGCCAAACAAGGTGGCGAAGAAAAGGGGCGTTTTTCCGCCTCCGTTGTCAGCGTTGACGTCGGCTCCCGCGTCGATCAAGACCTGCATGATTTCCAGGTAGCCCTTAAAGGCGGCGCCGCCTAGCGGTGTTTGCCCTCGGTCGTTTCGCAAGTTGGGGTCCGCGCCCCGCTGCAGGATCGTTCTCGTCGTATCCACGTTCCCATTGTAGCTCGCCAGCATGAGCAACGAGTTTCCCTTTGGGTCCTGCAAGTTCACTGGCATGCCAGCGGCGAGCATGCTGTCGAGTGTATCCGATTCTCCGGTACGGGCAAGTTGGATCGCGAGGTCTTGCAGCTCGCGGTAGCGTTCGAGCTCGTCCTGGCTAAGGGATTCTGTTTGAGCAGTAGTCATGGTCATGGAATCGTTTTGCGCAGTGGATTATGAGCCCCGCCGATCCTCAGCGGCGGGACTCAACGTGGCGCACCCATCCGGCGCGATGAAAGGAGGCCAGCGAGAGAGCCTTCGCCCCCGCTCGCTCATTCAAGGCTTTTTTTCCGGAAGGCCGTGCTATGCCCCGAGGGACGCGAGCTCGTCATCCGGTTCGAACTCTATTCCTAGAGCGCGTGCCACGCCTTGAGCGTAGGCAGGGTCGGCTCGGTGGAAATGGTTGAGCTGGCGACGAACGATGTTTTCCGGGACGCCTTGCATGGCCGAGGCGATATTGCGGTGCAAGCGATCGCGTTGGCTGTCGTTGAAGAGTCGATACAGGTTTCCGGGCTGAGTGTAGTCGTCGTTGCCTTCGCGATGATCGTAGCGGTCCGCGTCGCCGGAGATGCCCAGCGGCGGTTCGGCGTAGGAAGGATCCTCGGCCGGGCCTCCGAAGGAGTTTGGCTCGTAGTAGAGGTCTGGATTTCCGGCGTCGTTTTGGAAGAAGCGCATGGCTCCGTCTTTGTGGTAGTGGTTGACCTCGTTCTTGGGCCGGTTCACTGGCAAGGCTTCGTAGTGAGTGCCTAGCCGGTAGCGGTGGGCGTCTGCGTAGGAAAAGACGCGAGCCTGCAGCATTTTGTCAGGCGAGTGGCCAATGCCGGGCACGATGTTCGAGGGCGAGTACGCCGCCATTTCGATTTCGGTGAAGTAGTTTCCCGCGTTGCGGTTGAGCTCCATGACGCCGACTTCGATGAGCGGGTAGTCCCCGTGGGGCCAGACCTTGGTCAGGTCGAAGGGATTGTAGGGCGTTTTCTCTGCGTCCTTTTCCGGCATGATCTGGACGCAGACGGTCCACTTCGGATAGTCCTTGTTCTCGATCGCTCCGAAGAGGGCTTCCTGATAGCTTTCTCGGGTCTTTCCCACCACGGCTTCGGCTTCCTCGTTGGTCAGGTGCTTGTGGCCTTGCTGGGTCTTGAAATGAAACTTCACCCAGTGGCGTTCGCCCGCTTCGTTCCAGAAGCTGTAGGTGTGCGAGCCGTAGCCGTTCATGAACATCGGGGCGGTGGGAATGCCTCGATCGCTCATCAGTATGGTGACCTGGTGGAGGCTTTCCGGCGAGAGCGACCAGAAGTCCCATGCGGCGGTGGCGGAACGAAGGTGCGTCTTGGGATGCCGCTTTTGGGTGTGGATGAAGTCGGGAAACTTGTAGGGATCGCGCACGAAGAAGACGGGTGTATTGTTGCCCACCAAGTCCCAGTTTCCCTCGTCGGTGTAGAATTTCAGAGCGAAGCCTCGCACGTCGCGCTCCGCGTCCGCTGCCCCAAGCTCGCCGGCCACTGTACTGAAGCGGGCCACCAGCTCTGTCCGCTTGCCCACCTCGGAAAAGATGCTGGCGCGAGTGTACTTCGTGATGTCGTTGGTGACGGTGAAGGTCCCGAAGGCGCCCCAGCCTTTGGCGTGCACCACGCGCTCGGGGATGCGCTCCCGGTTTTGATGGGCGAGCTTCTCGATCAGCTGGTAGTCCTGCATCAGAAGCGGTCCGCGCGGTCCGGCGGAGAGGGAATTCTGGTTGTCGGCGATAGGATTGCCGGCGGTCGTCGTAAGTTTAGGTGTCTTGTTCATGGGACTAGGCAGATCGTATCACGAGTTGACGATTTAGAAAAATCGAATAACTAGATCTGCCTTATAGACAAAATCTATGGAGATGACGCAGCTGAGATGTTTTATCGCCGTGGCCCGCGAGCGAAACTTCACGCGAGCCGCCAAGGCTTGTCACATGACGCAGCCTTCGCTGAGCTATCAGATCGGGCGCTTGGAGGAGGAGCTGGGGGAGGCCTTGTTCATTCGCAAGCCGAAGGCGGTGGAGCTCAGCGATTCCGGAAAGCTGCTTCTGGAGAGCGCGTTGCGCATCGTGGAGGAGCAGGAGGCGGTTGTATCGAAATTTCGGATGCGCGAGCAGCTGCTCAGCGGCGAGGTCAGACTGGGCATCATTCCGACCATGGCGCCCTATCTGTTGCCGCCGCTGCTGCAGGCGTTTCGACAGAGCTATCCCAAGATCAGTCTCGTGGTGCGGGAGTCGCGCACTTCCCAGCTGGTGAAGGAGGTGGTCTCGGGAGAGATCGAGTTTGCCATCGTCAGCGACGTGGAGGCGAGCTCGCTGAAAAAGTACTCGCTGCATTTGGCCCGCTTGTTTGAAGAAGCCCTTTTGTTGGCGGTACCCAACGCTCATCCTTTGTGTGGCGTGACGGATCTCAGCGTCAGGCATCTGCAGGACCAGGAGCTGATCTTGCTGAGCGAAGGAAACTGTCTGCGGGATCAAACCGAGCAGCTGTGCAGCCGACGGGGCGATGAGAACGCATTGGTTTGCGAGCAGTTGCCGACTCAGCTCTCGCTGGTGGCGGCCGGGCTCGGCGTGGCGGTGGTGCCGGAAATGGCGGTCCGTGAGAGCAGGGGGAGCGATTTGGAGTACCTGAGTTTTTCAGGGCAGCCTCCTAGGCGAATGATCGGTTTCCTGAAGAAGCGAGGGGGTAAGTTAAGCCTCGCTGCTCAGGAGTTTGTAATCCGCTTGCGCCGTCGCGTGGACGGCGTAGTCTGAGGGGCGATTCTCGGGTGAGCGAGCGATCATCGTTGTGTCGGACTTGGGAAACGGTTTTTTGGCTGGGGTGAACCGACTCCCTTTTGCGACTTTGCCAGCCAACGTGTGGGTGCTCGCTGGCTGCCAAGCCTTGGCCATGTGCTCAGTGCCGATGATGGTGCTGGTTAGCGGGTTGCTCAGCGCCCGCATCGCTCCTGACGAGAAGCTGGCCACGCTGCCGGTGGCGCTCGTAGTGGTGGGCACGGCTTGCTCCGCCGTGCCCGCAGCCATGATAAACCGCCGCTTCGGGCGCAAGCGAGGCGGATACTTCGGATTCGCCGCCGGGCTGGTCGCTTGCGCCCTCGGCTATATCGCTGCCAAGGAAGCCGTTTTTCCGTTGTTGCTCGCGGCCTCTCTCTGCATGGGCGCCGCGGTGGCGTTCGGTCAGCAATTCCGATTTGCGGCCCTCGAGAGCGTGTCCGATCCGAGCAACTACGGTCCGGCGATTTCCGCATTCATGACTGGAGGATTGGTAGCCGCGGTCCTGGGGCCGGAGATCGGGGCGTTCGGGCGGGATCTGATCGAATCCCCCCATGGCTTCGCTGGATCCTTCGCAGTGCAGGGGGGAGTGATCCTAGCTGCGGTTCTGCTGTATTCACTTTATCATGAAACGCCGCAAAGCGCCTCGCTCTCGGAGCCGAGAGGGCGACCCATGAAGGAGATCGTTCGATCGCCTGCGTTTATGGTGGCGGCTGGAACGGCGGCGGTGAGCTATATCGTGATGAGTTTCATCATGACCGCTACGCCGATCAATATGTATGAACTTTGTGGATTCACGTTGACCGATACCAAGCGCGTGATCCAGAGCCACATTCTCGCGATGTTTCTTCCCAGTTTGTTTAGCGGCTGGCTGATGAAGCGCTATGGAGCCCGCAAGCTGATGATCGCAGGTGTGGTGGCCTACGCGGTGGTGGTCGTAGTGGGAACGCAAGGACAGCGTCTCGTGCATTTCTGGGCGGCTCTGGTGGTGCTTGGGGTCGGCTGGAACTTCCTCTTCGCTAGCGGTACGGCGCTTCTACCTTTGAGCTATCAACCCAGCGAACGCTTTCGAGCTCAGGCGGCCAACGATCTGTGCGTCTTCGGCAGCCAAGCGGTCGCTTCGCTGTCGGCGGGCTGGTTCCTGTTCAGTTTCGGCTGGAGCGCCATGTTGTTCAGCTGCGCTCCTCTGCTGCTGGTGGCGGGCGTGCTGATAGGACGCAGCAGGTCGCTGCGGACCGCGTCCTGAGGCTGCTTGACTGAGGGCGCATTTCGAGATTTCGAAACCGCTTGTTGGGAGCGGGCGCGCAAAAGGCCCGCCTCCTTGTGTTGGAGGCGGGCCTTCGTATCTTGGAAAAGCGTTAGTTTGCGTCCTTTGGTCTTCGCTTAGCGGCTCTTGCGGGCCTTGCGAAAGGAAAGGGTGAAGCCGACCACGGCTGCCAGAGCGAGCAGGCAGACCATTGCGGGCAACCAGTTGGTGTGCGATCCTTCGTGGGTGTGAGGCAGGGCGTTGCTGTGGGCGAACAGCGAGCTGGCCAGGAAAAAGGGAGCGAAGAGTTTGATGAGGTTTTTCATGAAGATGTGGGTTTCGATCGTAGGACTAGGACGAGCGCTCGTCGAGCAAGCGTCGCGTTTCCGCCAGGGAAAGCGAGTGCTTTTGAGCGAGGGCTTTGAGGGATTCGTATTCCGCTTTCACGGTTTTCCTCCCTGAGGGCCTGATTGTTTCTTTAGCTAGAAGCGTACCGAGCTCGGTATCAATTTCAATTTTTCTCCGCTGTAGAACGCGGCGCCGCGCCGAATAGTAGCGCAGACCGATGGAGCTGGTGTTTTCGAGGATGAAATCGATGACTCGTTCCCGCACTGGTTCCGGCGCCAAGGCGCTCAGGGAAACGGCCGGGCGCCCTTTTTTCATTTGCGCTGGGGTGAGGACAACGTCGACCGCCCCGGCCGCCAGCAGCGCGTCCTGGAAGTCGCAGCCGAGCTCTTCAGGCGACATGTCGTCGATGTTGGTTTCGATGACCCAGATGCGATCGTTTCCCGGCTCCGCCGCGTCTGATTCGCAAAGGGATAGCCTCAGCACGTTGGCGGCTCGAAAGGTCTTTTGGCCCGGCCCGTAGGCGATGCGCGTGGCGGGCAAAGGGCAGCTTTCGAATCGGGGCGCGAGGAACTTCAGTATGGCCGCTCCGGTAGGCGTGCAGCGCTCGCCCGTTTCGTCCCCTTTGAAGGTGGGCATGCCGCGCAGGATGTCGGCGGTGGCGGGAGCGGGTACTGGGAGCAGTCCGTGCTGGGTCTGGACCGAGCCTGACCCGACGCAGATAGGGTCGCAGTAGCTGCGCGTGATCTCCAGTTGGTCGATGAGCACGGCGCAGCCCACGATGTCGAGAATGGAGTCCACCCCGCTGACCTCATGAAAATGGATCGTTTCGATTGGGATGCCATGTATCCGTGATTCGGATTCGCCGATGATAGTGAAGATCTCCTTGGCGATCCGCTTGGCGTTTTCCGATATGCGACCGTTTTCGATCAGCGAGACGATGTCGCTCAGGTGCCGGTGGTTGCCATGATGATGCGCGTGGTCTTGATGTGAATGCGAGTGGTGGTTCGCTCCTGTATCGACGATCTTGATATGCGTGCAGACGATCCCGTTTTTGTTGAGTTCTTGGAACTCGATTTTGCCGTCCGGCAGCCCGAGCTTTTCCGGGAGCGATTCGATGAGTGGATACGCCTCCGTCAAGGCGCAGAGCGCGCTGAGAAACATGTCACCGGCCACGCCGGAAAACGGTTCGATGTAGAGCGTGCGTTCCATTCGGAGTGATTGTCTAGGGCTTAGCTATGGTAGCGTCGGGCATGGGTCAAGCGATGCGTGTCAGGCGTCAGGACGCCCCGTCGACGAGCCTTAGGATGCGGTAGGCTGCCATGGCGGCTCCGTAGCCGTTGTCTATGTTGACCACCGTGATGCCGTTGGCGCAGCTGGCGAGCATGGTGTTGAGGGCGACGTGGCCGCCGGCGGCGACTCCGTATCCGACCGAAGCTGGAACTGCGATGATGGGCTGCGGCAGAAGTCCGCCGACAGCGGTGGGTAGCGCTCCCTCGAAACCGGCGACGACGATCAGCGCCCTGAAGCGTTTCAGCGATTCGACCCTATCGAGCAAGCGATGAATGCCAGCGATGCCGATGTCGTTGATGCGTTCGCTGGCGACGTTGAGGAAGGACAGGGTGTAGTAGGCCTCGTTGACGATAGGCACGTCCGATGTACCCGCGGAGAGGATACCGATCTGCGGTTCGCCGCTTGGCTTGGCTTGCGAGGCATCCAGCAGGAAGGCTCCGGAGGCCTCGTCGTAGAGACTGTCGGGAAAATGCCGTTTCAGCACCTTCGCCTTTTCCGGTTGCATCTTCGTGACCAAAGCTGGCAGCTGGCGTTGCCGATAAGCGTCCAGGATGCCAGCGAGAGCGTCCACCGGTTTGCTTGCTCCGTAGATCACCTCGGGAAAACCGAGTCGCCTCGTGCGGTCGAAGTCGAGATTGAAAGAGTCGCTCATGCGTTTGAGGAAAGGGCTCTGTTCAGTTTTCCGGATACGAATCCTTCTCGGTCCACGCTGATGGTTTCGAAGCCCAAAGCGCGCAGGGCGGCGGAAATCCTGTCCAGGCGCGAGGTCAGCGCCTCTATTTGCTCGAACGGCACTTCGATCTTCGCTTCCGTTCCAAAGTGGCGCACGCGCCCATCGGTGAAGCCGTAGCGTTCCAGTACGCTTTCAGCGGTTTCGATCTGCTGTAGTTTGCCTCTGGTGACGGGAGAACCGTAGGGGATTCGGGAGCTGAGGCAGGGGCTCGCCGGCTTGTCCCAGTTGGGCAATTCGAGGTGACGAGCGAGTTGGCGAACGGTCTGCTTGTCGACGCCGCATTCCGAGAGGGGAGAGCGGATGGCGTGGTCGGCGGCGGCTTTGAGACCGGGACGATAGTCTCCCAGGTCGTCCGCGTTGGTGCCGTTCAGTATCGTGCGCGTGGGGAAGCGTCGCTGCAGTTCGCCGAGGTCCTGATAGAGGTGGGACTTGCAAGCGAAGCAGCGATTGGAGGGGTTGCTTGCGTAGTTGCGGTCGTCCAGCTCGCGGGTGTGGATGATCTCCAGCTGGATGTCGAAGCGTCGGCAGAACGTTTTCGCTTCCTCCAGGTCGCGACGTTTCAGGCTGGGAGAGTCCGAGATGCAGCCGATCGCTCGTTCGGGCCCGAGGAAGTCGCGTGACAGCTTCAGGACGAGCGTCGAATCGACCCCGCCGGAGAAGGCGGTTATGGATCCTTCGAGCTGGGAGAACCAGCGTTCGAGGCGAGTGAGCGTGTCTTGCGTGGTCATCGCGTGGAGAAGTAGGCAGGTGAACGCTGGCCAACGGCGGAATTCAGCGCAAAGGCTTTCACGTATGACGAGGCGGATTGATTGGCTATTGCTAAAGAATGGCAGCGACTCAGGCGGATGCTTAGGTAGCCCGTAGATCGCGTTTCAGGAAATCTACGGATCCGCTTTGCGAAATTCGAAATTCTGCGTTTCTACTGAATGGTGGCTCTGGCGATGGACGTTGGGAAAGCGCCAAGCCTCGTCTGGGAAAGGCAAGCTCGGGAGGAGCGAACGAGGGATGTTGAAGACGAAAAGGACTGAAACAAGGGGGAAATGGGTGGTGAGCGAACGGTCGCCGGAATGTCGCGTCTTGCTGCTGACGGAGTCGAAGGGAAAGGGCTCCGAGCTGTTCGAGGCCTTGGCGACTCGCAAGGCTGGCTCGAAGTTCAGCCTGCGTCGCTGCGGGGACGTGAGCTCCGCCTTCGAGGCGCTGGAGAGCGGCGGCTACGACATATTGCTGCTCGATCTGGGCCAAGCCGATTCTCTTAACGTCTCCGCTCTGGTCGAGATGCGTGACCGCTGCCATTGCCCGATCGTGGTGCTGAGCGACTCCAACGACGAGCAGGTCGCGGCCTTGGCCATGCAGAACGGAGCCCAGGACTTTCTGGGAAAGGACATTCTCAACAGCGATCTGCTGGAGCGAACGATGCATCATTCCATCGAGCGGCACCGCATGTTGGCCGAGTTGGAGGCGGCCAAGCGAAAGGCCGAAGCGGCCAGCAAAGCGAAGAGCGATTTTCTCGCGGTGATGAGCCACGAGTTTCGCACCCCCATGAACGGCATTCTGGGAGGCATCAATCTGCTGCGCAACTTCAACTCCGATCCGCAAGCGATCGAGTTGCTCAACATGATGCGCCAGTGCGCGGAGAGCCAGTTGGATCTGATCAGCGACGTGCTCGATATCAGTCGGATCGAGGCGGGCAGCGTGCAGTTGACTTTCGAGCGGTTCAGCCCGCGCGATCTGATCGCCTCGGTCCTCTCCGCGGTGGCCTTCGACGCGAGGGAGAAGGGGGTTCGGCTGGCGGTCGATATCGATCCCAAGCTGCCGCGCGAGCTCGTTTCCGACGCCAGGCGGGT
This sequence comes from Pelagicoccus sp. SDUM812003, assembly GCF_031127815.1. Classification (NCBI taxonomy): domain Bacteria; kingdom Pseudomonadati; phylum Verrucomicrobiota; class Opitutia; order Puniceicoccales; family Pelagicoccaceae; genus Pelagicoccus; species Pelagicoccus sp. SDUM812003. Next base: position 519,569 of record NZ_JARXHY010000003.1, read on the forward strand.
GCGTCAGGTGATGATGAATCTGGTGGGAAACGCCATGAAGTTCACCGAGCAGGGGGAGGTGAGAATCTGCGCCCGCAAGCTCAACGACCGCCTGATCGAATTTCGGGTGATAGACACCGGGATCGGCATCGCTTCGCAGGCCCTAGACTCCATTTTCGAGACCTTCACTCAGGTCGACTCCTCCTACAGTCGCCGCTATCAGGGCACAGGGCTGGGTTTGGCCATCTGCAAGCGCCTGGTGAAGCTGCTCGGAGGCGCGATTCGGGTGGAAAGCAAGGTCGGCGTCGGCTCGGACTTCCGTTTCACCATCGCTTGCGGCGAGCGGGAGGAGCTGCTCGGAAGCGAGGCCTGGCCACAGGACCCTACGGATCCCGGTTTCGCAGAGCGCTTCCCCCTGTCCATCCTGGTGGTGGAGGACAACGAGCTGGTGCGCACCTTTCTCATGGCGACTTTTGAAAAGCTCGGGTACGTGGCGCGACAGGCCGAGAGCGGAGCCCAAGCCCTGTCCCTGTCGGACGAGCAAGCCTTTGACGCGATCTTCATGGACGTGCGCATGCCGGACTTGGACGGATTCGAGACCGCTGAAATGATTCGGGACAAGCAGCTGGATTCGGGAAAGCCTCGGCCCTACGTCGCCGCTATCACCGCTTCGGTCACCGGCGATGTCGAGCGCCGTTGCGAGGAGGCCGGATTTTCCGCCCTTCTGGCCAAACCGATCGAAATAGAGGATCTTCGAGCCTTGCTCAGAGCCGCCTACCAGCAGACGCAGGGTTAAAGGCTTTGCGTTTCGAATGGGGTAAATTTCTGCCCGCCCGCGAAAGGCGTTTTTCGAGGGTGGCGTCTCGCAGCCCCTTTGCTCGCCGATCGTCCCGCCCTTATTCGTCGCTCTCGCCCTTGCTTCTTAGCCAATCCCATAGGTTGGCCAGATCGGGGTCGTCCACCGCTTCGGATTCGAAGCCCTCGTCCAGAGCGATGGCTTTGTCCAAATGCGAGGAAGCGACTTCGAGCTCGCCGAGCAAGGAGCAATAGCATGCGAGGTTGAACCAGAGCACGGCGCATTTGGGATGCGAGCGGAGGCCGATCTGGGCGACGCGCTTCGCTTCCTGGTTTCGGTCCATCTCCCGCAGGGCGTAGGCCCAGTGAACCCAGCCCACCACTTGCTTGGGATCGAGCTCGCACAGCTTCTCGCTCACCGCCTCCAGCAACTCCCAGTTTGCCATCTCCAGATAAAGACGCGAGCGCATGGCGAGCACGCTGGGGGACAGGCGATCGGAATCGTCGATCGCGTCCAGCTCATGGCTAGCTTCCTCGATCATGCCAAGATCGAGGTATCCGTTTGCGTAGGACAGCCTGTTGTTGGTGGGAATCATCGCTCGATGAAGTCGCTCCCTGCACGCGAACCGGTGCTCGGTGGCTTGTCAACACTAGGGCTCGCTTGTGGCGATCCGTAGATCCCTTCGAGGCGTGGTGAGTAGAACACCTTATGTCGCGTGGCTCATGGTCGGAGGCGTCACGGGGAATAGCAGGGAAACGCCTGCTGAAACGCTAGGGGCTTCTGGTAAATTGCAGATTTCGATACGAGAAAGATGGCGCCAGTCGATGTTATGGTGGATATTAGAACCCCCACTCAACATAATCGATGAAACGTGACAATTTCTTCCGGAATCCTTGCGCTCGACTGCTCGGCAGCGTGTTCGCGGCCCTCAGCTTAATCGTTTTCCTCGGCGCCGCTCCGGCGAATCTCGTCGAGTTTCGCATCGATTCCAACCGCGACTTCAAGCGGGTGGAAAAGGCCATGAACGCTAGCGACGCCGCGGCGGTGCTGGTCACGATCGCCGCCGGAGAGTACAAGCTAAAGGACAGCTTTCACATCAATCGCTCGAACGTGGCGCTGAAAGGCGAGGGGCAGGTCACCCTGCGCTTGGCCAATGGTGCGCAGCGTCCGGTCGTGGCGGTGGGGTCGCAGCGCGATTACCCGCTCGACGAGGAACGTATCCACGGCATTCGCATATCCGATTTGTCGATCGACGGGAATCGGGAAAAGCAGCGCAGCGAGTATGACCGTAAGCTTCCGTGGATACGCAACAACGGCATCGACGTGCGAGTGGTGACGGATCTGGTGGTCGAGCGCGTCACCAGCAACAGCAACCGCTCGGGCGGTCTGGTCATCAGCTGGCGTTGCCGCGATATCCTGGTGCGCGACTGCGTATTCGAAGACAACTACTTTGACGGCGTGGCCTACTACGACAGCGCCAAGGTTTTCACGGTGGACTGCGTGATGCGAAACAATCTGGGCGCAGGCATCAGCTTGGACAACGCCTTCGTCGACTCGCTCTTCATGGGCTGCGAGCTGCTGGGCAATCACGACGTCGGCGTCTTCGCTCGTCACAGCGAGCGCCTGGTTTTCTTCCAGTGCCGCATCGAGGACTCGGGCAACTGGGCGTTTTTCCTCGCCCACGACGAAAATGAACGCGGCGTATTCGATACGGACATCGCTTCGTGCAGCCTCGCTCGCAACAACGGCGGCGTGCGCATTGGATCGGTCACCGAACAGCAGTCGTCGCGAAACCGCCTCCTCTTGGCGCGCTTCGAGGCGAACGATGCCTCTGGACGAAAAGATGTTTCCACCGCGGGTTCGACTTTGCGGTTGGTAAACGAGGCCTGGAGTTCCACTGGCGAAGCCGAGTTGGCGGTCGACGACGTGACGCGGGACCCGGTTTACGATCGCGTCTATCAAGCGATCTCGAGCTTTCATGAGCTCAGCGGCGGTTGAGTTGCTCTAGGCCGCCGATGCGGGTAGCGTTTTTTTTCCCAACGCCGTTCTCGCTTGTTTTCTCGAGGAGTTGCCTGAAGCGGCGGACGTCGCGAAGGAAGCGTTCGCTTTTTGCCCAGCGTTTCGTTTCAGTCTTGGAAAATGAGCGCACCGAATCCTAAACAGTCGCAGTCGTGCGAATACGCGGATAAATCCTGCCCCTGCGGAACTGAAACGCCGTACGCGTCGTGCTGCGGTCCTTATCACCAGGGTAGCGCCTCGCCGGAAACCGCGGAGCAGCTCATGCGCTCGCGCTACAGCGCCTTCGCCTTGCGAAAGGTGGACTACCTGTTCGAGACGACCTTCCCCTCATCGCGCGGGGCTCACCTGCGTCAGGAGCTTGCTGAAGGTATCGATGATCCCGTTTGGACTTCGCTGAGCGTGCTGTCCACTAGCCAGGGGCGAAAGGGCGACAAGCAAGGCAAAGTGGAATTCGTCGCCCACTACCTGCTCGATGGCAAGCCCTGCGCCATGCACGAACGTTCGCGCTTCAAGCGCTATCAAGGCGCATGGAAATATGTCGATGGTGAGGACCTCTGAACGGGCAGCCGGGGGGCAAGGGCAACGGCGCTTGATCCGAGTCGACCGGCTCAAAACTCGCTTCTGACCAGCCTGAAGAAGCGACGGTCGGAGCTATCCAATCTGACTTCCCAGGCGTCTCCCACTCGGGTGGGCGTTTCCGGAACCGTTTCCCAGATCTCCGCCTTTGGCGTGGTCGCCTGTTGCAGCCATTGTTGTCGGGTGGCGCAGTCTGGCCAGGAGATCGAGAGCGCGCTTCCTCCGAAGGCGATTTCGGGAGCGGGTAGAAAGCTTCGCGAGTCGAGCGGGTTTGTATCCGAAAGATACTCCTGTCTTTCGTCGAATCCATCGCCATCCGTGTCGGAAAGGGTGGTGGTCAGGAAATGCTCTTGAAGCCACCAGTTCGGAGTGCCGTCCGACGCTCTGCCTGGTTCGCGTGGAGTCAGGGTGACTGTCGTATCAGTGTATTCGATTTTGAATACATAGAAGAGGTCTGGAGACTCGAAGAGCATGTCGTGCGGGTTTGCGAATCTCCCCTCGATCCCAGACGCTTCGAGCACGGTTAAGGTGTCGTCAATCGCGAGACCCGCTCGAGGGCTGATGTGAAGCGTCAGTTGGCCGCTCAGAGTGGCGATGCCATCGATCTCGTCGGATTCGTAGTGGAAGGCCACGGGAGCGCTTCCCGCTTGCAGCGCCCCGGCGAGGACGGACTCATGGTCTACCGGCAGTTGATGGAAATCGTCTCGTATCCAAGGTATGGATTCGGTGAGAAGACTCTGCTCGATCGTTGGCTCCGGCGCGTGAAAGCCGTTCAGGTCCGCTAGTTCGAGGCTGTGGAAGGCGTCGTTTTCGACTTCCGGCCGCTCGAGCCAGGCTGAGGGCGAGAGGAATTCGCCAGCGATGCGGAATGGCATGCCGGACGCGGGGGTCTGCCATCGGTTTCCGTGAAATGAGACGTTCGCCAGCGGTTCGTCGGCGACGATGAAATTCGGATCCCAGCTTTGGATCGATTGTCCCGCGAAGTTCGGCGCTACGATGAGATTGTTGGCGATGGTGTAGCGTTCGGTTTCCGCCGGGTTGCCTGAGATGTTCAGGAATTCGCCCGCGGTTCCCTCGTAAATGACGGTGTTGTGGGTGATCCAGACGCTGCCGACGCGATTGTCGTAGCCGTCGACGCCTGCTCCGGGCTGCTCCATCCGGATCCCGTTTTGTTCGCCTAAAAAGAGGTTGGCGCGTATGTGTACGTCGTCCGAGTCGGGCATGATGCGAATGGTCGGAAAGTAGTGATACGCCGCCCGTGTGAAGCGGTTGCGAGCGATCACCGCGTTTCTCCAGGCTGAAATGCCAAGGTGCGTCTCGTACCCGACGAACACGGCGTTGTTGAGATCGTTGTCGCCGAGGTAGGCGTAGCGCCCGTCCACTAGATCGACGGCGAAACCTGCCGCTTGTCCTTCCGATTCGCGCCGTTGCAGATGCGCGGAGTTGGTTTCGAATCGATTGAACAGGACGAATATTCTCTCCCCGAAAAGTCGTGCTGAATGTCCCGCGTAGGTGCCCTCGGTCTCGTTGTCCAAGAGCGTGATATTGTAGCCAGATCCATACAACAGGTAGCGACCTACTAGTCCCGCGGTGTTTCCCTGCATGAGGTACCCGGAGGGGCGCACGCCAGTGACGTGGTCCGAGGTCAATTGAGTGGAGAATCCGACGTTTCCAAAATGGCACCTGCGCACCGTGATGTTTTGAGTCGTTTCGCCAGTGGTAGCCACGCCTTTGAAAAGATCGGCGTCTTCGGGCCATTGCGGGGTCGAGGGTGAGGAGAAGACTAGGTCCTGCACCGTGATCCCTTGGGATTCGTCGATGCTGATAGCGGTGGGAGCGCTCTCGCTGATGAGGTCCGGTCCGTAGAGGACGGGACGATCGCCCTCGCCGTAGGCCCCAATAAGCACGTTTTGCAGTCCCACGAGCGAGAGCTGGGACAGGGAAAAGTCGTGTTGCTGACCTCTGTGAAATAGGATCGCTTGGTCGCTTGTGAGGAGTTCTTGGATACGGGCGGGACTTCTCACTGGAGCGCTGAAGCTCAAGCCATCGTTTCCATCGTCGCCCTCTGCGGAAACGTAAATGCGCTGGCGGTTGTCTCCCATCACCGTGACTTGGCGTGTGGCGATCGCCGTCTGGCCATCGTCCTGAGTCACGTTCAGAGTGATGGTGTAAACGCCAGGTGTATCAAAGGTATGAGCGCCACCCCAGCTAAGCAAGGTGTTGAAGTCGGCGCCTGAATCTCCGAAGTCCCAAGAGAAGCGAGTCGTCTCTATGGTGCCGCTATCGAGGATCGAATCCAGTCCGTGAACATGGATGGTGAAAGGGGCGGTGCCGACGGCTGTTTGGTTTTCTTCAAATCCGACGAGGCTTGCGATCGGAGTAGGACGCGCTTCGAGCGCGGGTACGAAGAGGGCGAAACTCAGCAATAGAGAAACGGAGCGAAACATGCCTCATCTATCGGCCTTCTCTTTTTCCGAGTGAGGACGAGATTTGAGGAGAAATAGGCTTTCGCGTAAAAATGCCATCAAGTTTTTCAAGCGTTTCGTTCGCTTTCGTATCCTGTTCTTGGACGAGCGTTTTGCCTGTGTCGGGACGTGAACTCTCAGAGGGTGATAGGAAGTTCGCTGGCTTGCTTTCGTACATGCAGGAGGGCGAGAAACTGCTGAGCATGGCTGGGATCGGTGAGCGGGATCGTTCCGGTTCGGATTCGATCGGGATGCGCTTGCGATTTGACGGTCGGATGTTCGGTTTCGAGGGATCTGGCGTAGTCGATCAAACCCTTCGCTCCGCTCTTTTTGAGCTGGGTCCGTGTGACGATTTGAAAAAGCCCGGCGGAGTTGGGTGCGATGTGCCGACCGGCTTCCAGAGCGATGCGTCCCATGGTGACTCGCGGATTCACTTCCACTACGCTTTTAAGCCTCAACCGCCCGTCGTGTTCCCGATAGACGAAGGCGTCTATTCCGATAGGACCTTGGAAATTCGCGGAAATCAGTTCATCGGAAAGGAGGGGATTGAGCGACGCCTCATACCATTGGTAGACCCTTGGTTTGCCACGCTCTCGCTGCATGAGGAAGCGAACGATCTCCTTGTCGAGCCCATGGGTAAAGGCGTTCAGGACGATGCCTTGGAACTGTCCACGCGCATTGTTTATCAGTCGAGTGAAGCCCACCGTGTCGAGTCTGCTTCCTCGCATTTCGAGTTGTAACGAGAAATCGAATACGCGATCGAGCCACGGCTCGACCACGAGGGATCCTTGTTCGGCGAGCGTGTTCTCCAGCCAATTACCTGTCGACTGAGGGATAGGTTCGCCACAGGCGAGCCGTCGCATAGCATTGGCTGCGGTTCCGAACGGGGCTTTGCAGACCAGATCGCGATAGCCTTGGCATTGCAACTGTTCCCATCGGTCCTCGACTTCCTCAAGCGAGAATACCGTATGCCCGTAGACTTCGCAAGGGGCTAGCCAATCAAGCGCGGTTTCCCTCGAGGCGAGAGAGCGTCCCCACTCGCTGCTCCACGATTTCGAGTACAGTCTGCGAAGGGCCTCCGTCCAACACGAGTCAACTTCTACGGGGCGGGAGAGCGCGGGGAACGTTGGCGTCAAAAAGGAGATGCTATCCGGAGCCCAGGCCCATGGGCGGAGAACTCCGAGCTTGCGATCAAGCGCGGGAGCACGGAGCGGAGACTTGCTTGTATCGACTATTTGGATCTCTGGCAGTGTGAAACCCAAGTCTTGGAGCCTTTGCAGAAACGCGACGCTAGGCTGGGCGCTTGTGATCAGAAGATCGTCTTGGCGGGCCAAATAAGCCGGTAGAAATTCGAGGTCTCTCTGCACACTCGATAGCTCCACCTCTGACGGAGTTCCTTGGTCCGCTGCGGCGTAGCGTTCCGCGTCAGGGTTAAACCAATACACGTCCGGAGTGCGGCCACGCGATTGGTTAAAGACTTGCATCTCGCGAATGAAACACGGATCGAATCCGACTTCGCGGCGCCCGTCCGCGTTGAAAGGGTTGCCCTTGGCTCGTGACGGAGACAGGGGAAAAACGAGACGTTCGCGGTAGGCCTCCCAATCGCTCTTGCCTGCCGCTTTCCATTTGCGAAACCATTTGAGGCCGAAGCCCACGTGATCGATCTCGTCGCGGTAGATGCGGTCGAGAATGTTGGCGGTGGCCTTGTCGCCCACTTGGTCGAAGATCCGTCCGTACTCGCGCGAGTAGTCCAGATTCGCTTGCTCGAAGGTCAGCGAAAGGCGCGTCACGTAGTCGAGTGGATCCTCCATGCTGGAGACGCTCTTCCAGAAGTAGTCGCTAAGCGGCAGCTCCCCGAACTCCACGCCGCATTGCTTCATGCGGTGCATGTAGATGCGGGTGTGGATCTGCTCGTCCTTCAGCGTTTCCAAGAGTCCGCGGCGGAAGCTGGCAGGGGCGTCGGGAAACTTCAGGATAGCCAGAGCCATGAGCTCAGTGGCCAGCAGCTCATGGTTTCCAAAGAAGTGCAGCAGACGGCCTCGTTCGCGCTCGTCGACGAGTTTCGCCTGGCTGGGATGGTTCGCTTTCACCCCGTCTTCCCGCAACGCGAGGTGGGAAGGCCGGGTGAGCTCGCCCGGCGTCTTGATGGCAGCCCCCGGCTTGGTGTCGATGATCTCCTCCCGCGGAAAGCTGAGCTTTTCCTCGATGGTGGTGCCGAAGAGCACCTGTTTCGCGAACTCCTGTAGTTGAACTGGCATCGAAAAGGGGGCCCGATACAAGACCCCGAAGCGATCATGCCGCAAGGTTCGATTTGAATGGCCCAAGGCTAGGAGAGCCCTGAGGAACAATCTTGATTTTTAGCGATCTAGTGTCAGGTTGCTCGATTCCTGTTCTTTGACTCTCAGTCAAGACGCCGCTCACGCGGCAAACCAAATTTCAAATCCGAATTCAAGATTCGCCATTTTGAATTCATCATTCGCGAGCCACGCTCGCTCATGGGGGTGTTCCGGATTCGACCTTAAGTTGGAGCGTCTGGCTGCATGCCGAGGATGATGGTTGGCCTCGTAAAACTCTCCATCAAAAACACAAATGGCACACATGAAGAAATGCCTCTAGCTGCTTAATAATGCGGCTACGTCCCACTGCTGATACTCGCTAGGCAGCTCGGGGCGACGACTAGCGAGCATAGCCGAGAACGGGCGCCTCTTGCGCCTCGGCCGTACTTCATCGAGAGGCTGGCCTCGAAGGTAGCGCGGTTTCGTCGCGACCCAGAGGCGAGATCAAAAACGAGAACAAGCATGTAGACGCCTTATGTGAAGGTTTAGGGGACGCGGGTTCGACTCCCGCCACCTCCACCACTGTTTATGCGGCTTAGAGCCGTTTTCGCTTAACTTCGCATTTAAAACGTGCAAAGTAAGCCTCCTCATGGGCAGAAAAAGGAAGTTCCACGTCAAGGAGATCGTGCATCCTAACGGCGAGAAAAGCTACGAAGCCTATGGTCGAGTCGGCAACGCAAAAGAACCAACTCGCAAGCGCTTCGGGACATGGGGGAAGGCGAACGCCTTCAAGGACGTTCTCGAAGCTCGTCACCGTGATGCGATGGGAAGCCGCAAAGCGGTCTACACCACGCTCACCGACCCCGAGGTAGCCGACGCGGAGTCCGCTATCAAGGAGCTGCGATCTCACGTTTCCGACAAGTCGCTTTCCTGGGCTGTCCACAAACTCTTCGAGTCTTACAATCCTAACATCGTGGAGAAGGACCTGATCTCGGCGGTTCGCGAGTTCAAGGCGGCAAAGATGGGCTTGAGCAAAAGGCAATATCGAGACTACGCCAACTTGCTGGATGGCCTGTTGGATTCCTTTGAGGAAAAAAGGCGGACGAGCGTGAAAGTCCACCAAGTCACAACGAAGGACATTCAAGCGTTTCTCGCTACTCGAGAGCTCAAGGAGGCCAAGAGCAGAAACAACGTGATATCGAACTTGGGTGCCTTTTTTCGCTGGGCAGCGTATACAGAAAGGAAATACATTTCAAAGCACGCGATACCGACGGATGATGTTGAGCGTGCAAAAACGAAGAAACCACGCAGGGAAATCATCACGGCTGAACAGGCAGCCGAATTGATGGAGTACGCGGAAAACTTTCGCGGCGGTGTTTTAGTCAACTTCATCGCCACAGCTCTCTTCGGTGGAATCAGGCCAGATGTCGACGGTGAGCTTGCTGATGAGGGACTCGACCCGAAAGTTGAAGAATTGTTTTCGGTAGAGCGTGGCACCATTGAGGTGACCGAACAGAATTCGAAAACAGGTTCATTTCGAGATGTTGTCATCCAACCGGCTCTCCGCTCGTTTTTTGAAACGTACCCGATGAGCAAATACCCGATCGTGCCACGAGTTCCGCCGGCGTCGAACGCAAAGGATAGAAGATCATACCTTCGATACCTGCTAAAGAAATTTCGGGAGGGGTGCCCGGTCAAAGTGCCGCACGACGGTCTGCGTCACAGCTATTGCAGTTATCACGTCAAAATCTCCGGATCGATTGCCGAGACCGCTTTGCAGGCAGGCGATAGCGAGGCTACCATCCGCAAACACTACATGCGCCGCGTATCAGATACTCAAGCCGATCTGTTTTGGGCGATCCGTCCCGTCAAGATGCCTGCCTAGCGTACAGCTCGGCCATCGACTCAACCCGTTGGACCTTGTTTTCATATTGTTCGATTTCGAAAGGGTCGACTAAGATCATCCCTTTGAGCCTGTAGTGCGGTATCGATCTATTCCGGATCTCGCGATAGCGTGCTTGGTAGTGGGCATCCTCGGTTTTTGCGTCAGCATTGAGACCAACTTCTTTCCGGGCCAAATCTCTCAACCCGATGTACGGAAACTCTCCCACCTGACTGTCTCGCAATCTAAGTTGATCGAGTAGCCAGCTTGGCAGCTTACCGTCAGCTAGCTCTACCCGGTTGTGCTTCCGAATGTGCTGGACCATTTCAATCGGGTCGACGACCTTTCGGGGGCCGTCTAAGTAATATGGTATGTAACGCCCTGCGACGAGCGTATCCACTGTTTTGCGCGACCAGCCTGTCCATCGCTGTATTTCCGCGATGGATACCCTGCGGGAATTTTCTCCCGAACCGAACTGGACGCTAGCCTTGATTCCATCTATATGATGACTGCTAGGGTTTAGCAAAACGGAAGTTGGATGCCGTCTCGATCAGGGTACGACGGTCCACGCTGCTATCCTTCGGATTCTCCAGAGGCTCGCTTCGGTCAGGGTTTCAGCGATCGGAACGGACGAAGAGGGCGGGTTGGCTGCCTCT
>NZ_JARXHY010000004.1:300000-450072 GCF_031127815.1 Pelagicoccus sp. SDUM812003
GGCCTCGGTGAGCAGAAATTGATGAAACTTCGGACCACCGCCGGACTGCGGCTCGTTTCCGTAGGGCTGGGGGCTCAGGTCTCGACTGCGGTGGTTTCCGTTCTCCAGATCGAGCGTGCCGTATCCAATTCCCACTACGATGGATGGGGGCACGGCTCCCGACCAGCCGAGCTCGGTGACGATGGAGCACATCATGGGGAAGGTATGATCTCCGTCGAGAGCGTAGATCACAGGGTAGGTTGCGTCTGGATTCGCTGCTGCCTCAGGCGGGACCCGCACGTAGAGCGTGAAGTCGTCCCCAACCGATTCGGAAGAGAGGACGGTGACTTGCGTGCCAGTGAGCACAGGAAGTTCGCTGGTGGAAACGTCTCCCATAAGAGGCGAAACGAGGAGTAACGCGCTCGCCAGGCAGAGCAGATGCTGGAGGAGGGAGCGTGAACGGGCGAGGAGGCGAAGCTGTTTCGACATAAGATCCGGTGAGCAGTTTCGATGCCACGACTTGGGTTCTTGGCCTCTGGGCAGCGGGAGAGACTTGTTTACTGTTTGATTGTACGCGCCCGCATAGGCGTTGCAATCGTCCGCAAAACCGTATTGTCTGCTTGACCGATGAAATACGTCTTAACCCCTCTCATTTTCGCAGCTGCATCATCCCTTGTAGTTGCAGAACCAGTACATGAGCTCACTATCGATGCTGCCGGCGACAACGGTCACATCAGTGAGCATATCTACGGCCATTTCGCGGAGCATCTTGGCCGCGGAATCTACGACGGCTTTTGGAAAAAGGATGCTTCTGGCGAGTACATTATTCGCGACGACGTGGTCGCCGCCATGAAGGAGCTCGGCGTGCCAAATCTGCGATGGCCGGGCGGTTGCTTTGCCGATTACTATTTCTGGGAGCACGGCATCGGCCGCAAGGATCAGCGTCCCACGGTGGTGAACAATCTCTGGGGTGGCGTCACCGAAGATAATTCCGTGGGCACGCACGAGTTCATGGATCTAGTGGCCGAGCTGGAGGCCGAGCCCATCGTGGTCGGCAATGTCGGCAGCGGCACGGTCGAGGACATGGCGAATTGGTGGCAGTACATCAATCATCCGGGCGAGAGCCCTATGGCCAAGCTGCGCCGAGAAAACGGCCGCGAGGATCCTTGGAATGTGAAGTACTGGGGCGTAGGCAACGAAAGCTGGGGCTGCGGCGGACACATGCGCCCCGAGTACTATGCGGATCTCTATCGACGCTTCGCGACTTTTCTGCACGGCTATGGAGACGTAAAACCTTTCCGCATCGCCACTGGCCCTGCGGAGGCCGACTACAACTGGACCGAGGTGGTCATGGAGCGAGCCGGTCACATGATCGACGGCCTAGACCTGCACGTTTACACCATCGACGGCACTTGGCAGACCCACAAGGGGCAGGCAGTCAATTTCGATGAGAGCGGCTGGTATCGCCTGATGCGCCGCGCCATGTGGATGGACGAGCTCATCACCAACCATAAGGCCATCATGGATGAGCACGATCCGGAGAAACGCGTTTGGCTCATCGTGGGAGAGTGGGGCACCTGGCACGAGCAGGAGGAAGGCTCAACTCCAGGCTTTCTCTACCAGCAAAACACCCTGCGCGACGCCCTGACGGCCTCGGTCACGCTCGACATTTTCCACCAGCATCTGGACCGCGTGAAGATGGCCAACATCGCCCAGACCATCAACGTGCTGCAGGCCATGATCCTCACCGACGGCGAGCAAATGCTGCTGACGCCGACTTACCATGTGTTCGACCTCTACAAGCCGCATCGCGAGGCCAAGGCCTTGCCCTTCGAGCTGGATCGCGGCGAATATATGTACGAAGGCGAGGAAGGCGACCCGCTGCCCGCGATCAGCGCCACGGCGTCGATCAACGACGAAGGCCAGGTCCACATCAGCCTGACCAACATCGACCCGCACCAGGCGCGCACCATCGAGATCTCGATGGACGGCTTGAAGGGCAAGAAGGTCCGCTGGGCCAAGATCCTCACTGCTGACGAGATGAACGCTCGAAACACTTTCGAAGCCCCCGAAGCCCTCGTGCCCGAGAAGTTCAAGGGAGCCAAGATCAAGGGCGGCAAGCTGATCGTCGAGATGCCAGCCAAGTCGCTAGTGACTCTAGCCCTCTAGGAAAAGCGAGGCGACGAATGCCGGTCCGAATAGATTCGTTTCGGATACGGCGCCCCGCCGCTTGCGGAGGAGAATTCTGTTTGAAAGGCCGAGCCATGGAGCTCGGCCTTTTTTGGGGACTCGATGCCGCGACCGATGCGTGCGGAGCAGGGGATGCACGGGGAGTTAACTTGGCTGAGCTCGCAGCGCGCATCCTGGCGGCGCGGTTCAAGCGGAAAACTGGCTCTATCGATCGCTGAGGACCAGCCGTATCAGGGCGGGATCCGAGGGGAGCTGCTGGAAACTGATTCGGGCCAGACGGGCCTGCCCTGCGACATCGACGGCGCCGGGCGTCAAGGCCTCCAGGGAGTAGGTGCTCCAATCGACGCCGCCGGTTTGATCGTCCTTTTTTCCGATTTGCAGAGCGAGCGACGCGATCGAGGTGCGGCTAGGAAGGTATGCCATGAGAGACAGGGCGCTGGCCGAGTCGAATCGCGGTTCATGTTCGGGCAGCTCGCCTCGCAATTTCACGATCGATTGGGGACCGGGACCCGAGGCGGGCTGGTCCATAAAACGCTGCTTGAAAGCTGCGAGCAGTTCCGAATCGCTGAGATCGCTCTCGATCGCCCATATCCGAAAATCGAATACGCCTGGATTTGTGCCTAGAAGAAGCTCCCGCTGGTTTTGCACGCCGTCGCCGTCTAGGTCGCCACTGCTGGTGAACTGCGTGCCTCGAGCGAAGGACCTCAGTGGGACGGCGGCCTCCAGCTTGAGCTTGAAGGCATCGCTTTGTTTCTCGGGCGTGAAGGTCAAGTTGTCGAGGTGGACGGTTCCGATCCAGTAGTAGTTGATCGAGGTGGAAACGATTGAGACGAGTCCGCCGGAGGATGGAATGTTGAGGGAGTAGTCATTTCCGTCCCAGAGGGTTTCGATGATCTGCCCGTTGATTCTCACCTCTCCAGGGAACGGTTTGAAGTCCCATTCCCTTCGGTATCCAAAACTCAATACGCCGCCTTGGTCGAGGTCGAGATGGATGGCCGAATTGACAAGGGTCAGGTCCATGCCTTGCGACAATTCGGAACCGCGTGTCACCGTAAGATCGTTTTCGTAGTCGAAGATGTAGAAGAGATCGCTCTTCTGCATTTCCTCGACAGGCCCCCGCTCGAGCGGGAAGACTTGTCCGACGAGGTGATCGCTCACGGTGAAGGTGAGAGGCAGCGTCGCGGCTGCGCCGAACGTATCGATGAATACCGGAGCGTCGAGATCGTAGACCTCCGCCTTTTCGCCCCAGTCCACGGTGATCTGATCGCCTGCTTTATAGGACTGCTTTTCTGGCGCGATCGAGAGCTTGTGGTAGTCGCTTTGCACCGTCAGGTCTACCTTCAGACCCGGCACGTAGGCGACCGGAGCTGCTTGCAGTCGAGTTGACTGAGAAAGGTGCAGGCGCTGCTTGCCTGCTGGAACGAGAAAATAGGAATGCCCGCTGGAGGTTTGGGTCATCTTCTGCAGTCGGCCGTTGATTCTGAGTTCGGGGTTTCGATCGAGATTGGTATCGAATGGAAGAGCGAGACTGCCAGGTCCTTCGACGACGGTGGTGTAGGTGTAGCGATCGTCGATCTGATGAAGCAGTGTCCACTCGCTACCAGTGTAACCAGAAACTGATGACGCGGAGACCAACGCGCTCACCTCGGTGTGTTGACTGATGGTCAAGGTCAGCGGGTTCTGGGCGCTCGAGGCGTCGCCAGTCCACTGCTGAAACGAAAACCCGTCGAAGGGGCGGGCGAAAAGCGTCACCTGCTCTCCTCTGGTGTAGTAGGGCTTCTCCGGGTACAGCGTGACTGCAGCGTTCTGAGCTGTGGCGGATAGCGTGTATCCGTTTATCAATTGCACGTCGTTTATGACGCTTTCCCAGCGATCATCGGTAGCGCTGTAGATCAATTCCACGGTTTTCGTTCCAGCTGGGATCGTGAAATAGGAGGGGGTGGACTGGTTGTGTCTGGGGTGGGCGACGAGATAGCTCTCGTTTCCGATCCGGACCTCGACGTTCGCTTCGAATTGCAGATAGGCATCGACCATGAGCACGGCGGGTCCTTGCACCTGTTTGGTGAAGGTGATGGGGCCTTTCTTCAGCAGGATGCGACCGTTTGTATCGAGTTCGCTCGGGGGGTCGAATTGAGGCACTTCGCCTGTGGCGGTCAGACCGAAGGGCAGTCCCGCTTCCTCTTCCTCCGGTAGGCCGAAGAAGCCGATCGCTGGTAGCGGAGTATTCACCGACTCCGTGATGGAGAGTTCGTAGGTCTCCTCCGGAGTGAGCCAAACGTGAAACGCTTCGGGGGAATCGGGGACCGCCTTGAGGGTCACGCTCCCGCTTTGAGAAACGACGCCGTTGACGGGCTCGATCTGAATCTGACCCGGTCCGAAGGATATGAAAGGAGCCGCGTACCCGGATATCGTTTTGATCGAAGAGATTCGGCTCGTTTCGTAAAGAACGCCACCGTCCGCGATCGTGAAGGAGATAAAGGTCTGGCCGACCGGGACGGGGAGCCCGACTCGCATCCACTCGCCGAGCCCTTCGACCGGGATAGGCACGCCTGGCGACAGCGTTTCGAAGAGCGCATAGTCGCCCTCTGGGAGGTAGAGGTAGAAGGTGACGAACTTGTCGCCCGCCGTTTCGATGCGCACGATGGAGTCCGGATCCAAGGCCTTGCTCGTAGCCCCCGTAGGGTCGAGCTCGTTGGATGGACGATTGGCGCTGCTGGGAATGGTGGTGAGCAAGCCCTTGGAGCGGACGAAGGATGGGCCGACGTTTCCGGTGACGAAGGTATCGCCCTTGATCGTCACTTGATATTGGCGCACGAAATCCGAGCTCTCCCACTTCGTTTGCGAGTGGTCGAAGGAGGAGGTGACCAAGTTGCTGAATACCGAGCTTTGCGGTACCGATGACGCCAGCGAGATGGTTACTTTTTCGCCCCAGGCGTAGTCCTCCTTGGCTGGCGTGACCAGCACGTTCTCGGTTTGCAGGCCGAAGTCGCCGGTAAGGGAGAACCGATTGCGGGTCAGGGCGTTGACGATCGAGAGGCTTTCGCTTGAGTTCGCATCGATCTGAACTTCCAGCTTGGCGGATCGCGCGGTCGTGGACGGGGCGAGGGCGATGGTGGAACCCGCATAGACGAGCTGAGGGCTTCGACCGTCCACCGTCCACTTGGCGGTTCCGGTGAAATCGCCATCCAGATCGAAACGAAACTCGTGGTCCGCGGGTATGGAGAAGGTGAATACGCTCGGGGAGGCAGAACCCTTGATCTGGAAGGATGGGCTGTACTCGTCCGTGGTTGCGAGCGCATTCGAGCCTTGGCCGACGGTGTAGGTGGTGGGGAGGAGACTCGCGGTCGGTCGGTAGCGTGGAGCGACCAGGCGATGCTGGTTCATCACTACCGTTGTGGTCCGATTGGCGCCGCTGGCGTCGCCAGTCCAGGATAGAAACTGATTTCCCGTGGTCGCGTCCGCGGTGAGCGTCACGGACTGGCCCTTGGCGAAAACGTTTTTAGGCGACGAACCCGAGACGCTGTAGCTTCCCAGCATGCTCGATGTAGGCCGCACCGCGAAACCCTTGGTGTAGCTCATCGCTGGCAGGGGAATGGGGTCCGCGTAGCTTGATTCGTTTTTACGGCTGACGTCGATGCTCAGTCGGGTCGTTCCATCTGGGATAAGGTATTCGTGAATGTAGGTGTAAGCCTGCTGACCGAAAGAAATGCGCGGTTCGATGTAGTCGCCTTCTCGATACACCTCTGCGGAGAGGGAATCGAGGACGGTCAGTTCCAGGACGCCAGGCCCCTGCAGTATTACGTCAAGCGTTTCCGGGTCGTTGACCAGCTTGTCGTCGATGGTTTCGAAACGGTTGAAAACCGGATTGAAGTGCCAGTCCTCGAAGTTGCTCAATGGCAATTCCAGACCAGAGATGCCTAGGTCGAAGATGAACTTCGGCTTCAGGTCGATGTTTTGGTAGAGGGTGACGGGAAGCGAAAGGGACGATCCGCTGAGGTCAGGGTCTTCCCAGCCGAGGAAGGTATAGCGGTCGTCGACTTCGACTTTGATGTCGAGAACTTCGCCCACCTTGGCTTCGAAGGGAAAGCCCGATCTCGCCACCACCCGTCCGCCATGAGCGGTCTGCGTGGCGTTGATGGTTTGGTGGACGCCGAGAAATTCGAGCTTCATGGCGCCGACGCCAGACTTCGAACGAAAGGAGACCCGGAAGGGACCCGCTTGAGCAAGCCTCACTCGCACCATGTTGTCGAAGAACGTAGACGCTTCAGCGCTCTCCCCTGCGGCGTCTACCATGACCGATATCGAGCTTGAGGAGGTGTCCACCAGACGAAATATCAAGGTGCAAGGACCTTGCGCCTCGCCGTTGATGGCGGAGGCGAATCGATCGCTCAGGTTGGTGGTTAGCAATCCGTTGTCTTTGGAAAACGAATACGGAGAGGACCAGCTCAGCGGAATGGGCGACTCGAATATTGCTGGCGTCCGGTAGTAGGCAGCGAGGGTGAGGTTGCCGTTCGCGATTGGCTCGATGTCGTAGGATAGGGAATGGACGTCGCCCTTCCACTGCTCGAATCCTTGGCGCTTCGAAAGCGAGATGCTAAGCGGGATCGCGCTGCCGTAGGCGTAGGGTCCGGCGGGCGCGGCGACGGCGCCGGCGGGCGCGACCAGCTGCAGGCCGACTTCAATCTCGTCGATCGGAACGAAGGTGAAGGTGTAGGTCGAGGGAGAGAAACGGCCGCCTTGGTAGTCGCTAGCGAGCTTGAAGAAGCGTGGGAATTTGGAGCTTCGTTTCCCTTCCCCCGTAAAGCCCTCGGTCGAGCCCAGAACCTGTCCCGCTGGAAGATCCAAAGCGTAGGCCTCGATCGGCAGGCGCTCGAAGCTGGAGACGTTTTGGGTATCGAGGATGGAGAAGGTGATGGTGCCGCTTTGGTCGTTCCCGACCGAGATCTGGGCGGAGCCTCCGTGGGCGAAGAGGAAGGACTTTCCCTCCCAATCGAACCGCTCTCCGAACACGGCGTAGAACGACTGGGCGTGGGTTAGGGTTGGAGAGAAGGTGGCGTCATGCGAGATGAAGCCTCCCGTTTGGCGCGACCGCCAGCCGATGAATTGCCAGCCGGGGGCGGCGAAGGCGTTCAGCGTCGCTGTGACCGACCCGTCGGATGCAGGAACGGAATGAGCCATGGAAACGGATCCTTCGCCGATCGTCGAAGCGAAGGCCTGCGCTTCAGTGACGTACCTGAGATTATGGATACGCATGTTCGCCCGAGATCCATAGCCGTCGCGAGTCGGATGAAGAATCCAGTTGACCACTTGAGGAGGGGTTTCGAAGGCGAGGTGGACGGTATGGGGCGTGTCGCCATCGGCGGTGACGTAGATTGTCTCCAGGTGATTGGTCAGGCCTTGCATCGAGGAGAACTCCAAATTGCCCGACATGGAGGGAACTACCTCGAAGGAGAGAACGCCGGGGCGGGAAAGGCCTTCCGCCTGCGCTTCCATGACGAAGTCTTCCGGCTGCGCATTGGGTTGGTCGTAGGGGCTCGGCGCTTCGAGGGACCACGCCTTGCCGCCTTGCATGTCGAGTTGAGCGTCGAAGATGGCGCTCGCGACCGAATGGCCGTGCAGCAGCACGCTCAGTTTTCCGGTTTTCGAAGTGATGTAGGAGCGTTCCGGGGCGGAGCCGGAAAGGGTTCGCAGCGCCAGCGAATTTACGCGGTAGCCAGAATCGGGCAGAGCCTCGATGGTCACGCGTTCCGTCGGGGCGTAGGCGCGCTTGTCGGGTGAAAGGGATAGGGTTCCGCCATCTGCGGTTTCTTTTCTAACTTGTCGCCCGTAGCTCAGCTTGAAGTCGTCGATGAGGAGAGCGGCGTTCAGCGCGGCTTCGCTGAAAATCTGAAACTCGATGGAAAACGTGCGCTGCGAAGGCGCGGAGACAGGGACGATCACCGTCTGCCAGGCCGATCCCGAAACGTCGATGACTTGAATATCCAGACTGCTGCCGTCGATCTTCGGCTTGATCGTGTAGTTGTAGTCGAGGTTTCGGCCCTTCAAGGAAAAGCTGACCACGGCATCGCGATCGATCGTTTTGCTGAGGGTGTAGGAGACCGAACCGCTGGGCTTCTCGGCGGTGCGGGTCAGGGCCAAGCTGTTGGCGCCGCGAATCGAGTCGGCGTCGATCGCCAGGGCCGCCGTATCGGCGATGCTGAAACCGCTTGACGGAGAGAGGTCCAATGCGGTGAGGGCGTCGTTGTTGGAAGGAGCTGCGAATCCCTTCGAGCAGAGACAGAGTCCGATCAACACGGACAGAATAATGCTAGGGTGCATAAGTTTGGGAGCCCGCGGAAAATGATTGCATGCATTGCGAAAGTCAATCGCGAGCTAGAGCCGGTCATCGCTCTCTTCTCCCTGTCCAACAAGGAGCGGCTTTCCGCTGGCGAGAAGCCAAGGGCGTAGGGCCAGGGGCGGAGCGGACGGTTCAGATTTGTCAGACTCGCCAGCGTGTGGGTGCAGGCAGGCGGCAGTGCGTGGAAATCTCCAGCTTTCGCTTGTCGAATCCAGTGCGATTGCGCTCTAGGCGCCGGCTCCCTTGACGAGCTCCCAGAACTCCTCGCGGTTGTTGCTGCGAGGGAAGGGGCTGACGGGAACGTCGCGGCCTAGGAAGGCGCAAAGGGGGTCCCAGCCTTGGGCGACCTCGAAGACGAGCAGCTGCGACTCGGGTATGGCGGCTTTGACCCGCTCGTTGTGAGCGGCGAAGTCTTGCTCGAATCGTTCGGAGGTGGAGCCGATGGTGAACCCGGTGCGTTCGATGACGGCGCAAGCCATGTCGAGCCATTCCCACATGGCTGGCGGGGCGTTTTCCTTTCCGTCGATCAAGGTGTTGATGGTGCTGGCAAAGCTAGCGCTCCAGCTCTCGGGACTGCGAGTGGTGAGAACGAATTTCGCGTCAGGATAAACGGCATAGAGCTCTTCGTAGAAGCCTGCGGTGGGCCAGTCGACGGCGCTGCCGTATCCAGCGTAGAGGGAGGTCCAATTGGGCGAGCCGGCGAGCGCGGACTGCCACAAGGGAAGGTGATTGGGCAGGTCCCGCGCGACTTCCTCCATGTGGTAGCACGGTCCGTAGTCGAGCGCTTGCAGGGCGAGTTTGAGCGAATAGGTGCCGGTGCGTCCGACTCCCACGCCGATGACGTTCAGTTTCATTCAGGCAAGGATTGTTGTGGATTGGATCGGGATAAGCGGGACTGGATGGTGGGGTTAGGAAAACTAATAGGCAAACTCTATTCGCCGAAACGAGAGGGCGTTCGGGGCCGATCTGTCGTCGCTTGGGGATCTCGTTTCGCTTTGCGCCGTGAGCGGACGATCGCCTTCTGCTGGGGCCGCGGGTTTTCACTCAAACGATAGCAGTTGAAACCGGGTGGCGTTCGTTGTGTTGTCTCCGTCGCTCGCTCTGACGTGGGTGAGTGTCAGGAACTCCTCCTATGCGAAAACGAACGCTTGCGGAAAAACCGCTTTTGCTGCTGCTGGCAGCCGTACAATTCACCCACATAATGGACTTCATGATCCTGATGCCATTGGGGCCGCAACTGGTGCGTGAGCTTGGCATCGGACCGAGCAAGTTCAGCGCGATCGTGGCGGCTTACGCGGTCAGTTCTGGGGTGGTGGGACTTTTGACTGCTCCGTTTATCGATCGCTTCGATCGGCGCACGGCTTTGTTGGTGGTGTACGCAGGCTTTACGGTCGGTACGCTTGTTTGCGGGTTGGCTCAAGATGCCAGCGCTTTGATGATGGGCCGCATGATTAGCGGCGGCTTTGGAGGGGTGGCGACTGCTCTGGTGCTTTCCATCGTTGGCGACGTGGTGCCACCGCAACGACGGGCCGCCGCGGTGGGACTGGTGATGACTGCGTTTTCAATCGCCTCTGCGTTGGGGGTGCCAACTGGGCTTTACATCGCTCATGCCTTCGCATGGGAAGCCCCCTTTTTGATGCTCGCGAGCTTGGCGACCGTCATGTGGCTGGTCGCGTTTTTCGGTTTGCCATCTGTGAGCGGTCATCTTGAAGCCGATCCGAAAAAGCGGGCCGCATCCTTCCTCGCTTTGCTGCGGGACGCCAATGCGGGCAAGGCCCTGCTTTTCTACGCGGCGCTCGTTTTCGGCCATTTCGTGATCATTCCGCTCATGGCTCAGTACTTCGTGGCAAACATGGGCCTGCCGGAAAGCAGAGTCTTTTTGGTTTATCTGATCGGGGGCGTTCTGACGGTTTTCACCGCGCCCCGCATTGGGAAGCTCGCTGATCGCTTCGGCCGGGTTCGCGTGCTTGGTTTCCTGGTGGCGGTGGCGAGCGTGATCACGCTGACTATCTCAAATGGCGGGCCGATGCCGATATGGCTCATTCTGATCATCGCGGCGAGCTTCTTCGTGTTCGCCAGCGGTCGTTTCGTGCCGGGCCAAGCGATCATGACGCTGGCGGTTTCACCGACGCGGCGTGGGGCCTTCATGAGCTTGAGCGGCTGCGCTCGGGACATCGCCTCCGGTTTCGCCTCGACGGCGGGCGGTTGGATCGTATCCGCCGATGCCACGGGACGCTTGATCGGCTACCACTGGCTCGGATGGTTGGGGGTCGGCGTCAGTTTGCTGGCCTTCGCCATGTCGCGCACCGTGCGCGAAGCCGATCAGGTCATGCCCGCGAAAGTGGCTGTGGAAACGTAAGATCCGGTGTCTTCGAGCTGACGATACAGAAAAGCCGAGCGCTGCGGCTCGGCTTTGCAAAACGTATGTTCGCGTCTCTTAGCTGTCTTGCTCGTTCGGGAGTATGACTTTGTCGATGACGTGGATGATTCCGTTGCTAGCTTTCACGTCAGTGGCGACGACATTGGCTCCGTCCACCTTGACCTTGCCGTACTTGACGGAGATGGTGAGCTTCGAGCCTTGGGCGGTTTCAACCATGCCGGAGGAAACGTCCTTAGCCATGACCTTTGCGGGTACGACGTGGTAGGTCAGGATGGCTGTGAGCTTGTCCTTGTTTTCCGGCTTGAGAAGAGACTCCAGCGTGCCCTCGGGCAATGCGGCGAAGGCTTCGTTGGTTGGCGCGAAGACGGTGAAAGGTCCTTCCCCCTTTAGAACATCCACTAGGCCCGCAGCCTTCACGGCGGCAACTAGGGTCGAAAAATCCTCGTTGGACGCTGCGACATCCACGATGTCCTTCTTGGTTTTGTAATCCCCAGCCTGGGCCATGCCGAGGACGACGAGACTGGTGAGGGTAGCGATGAAGAGTTTAAGCGTTTTGTTGAATAGCATGTTTTTCCTCCGATTGGTTTTCTGATGGCACCGTGAACAGACATTGAACTCGGTTGTGCTGAAATACGAAGAACGATTCGCGTTGATTGGGTAAATGATGGACATGAATAGAGGTCTTTACGCGCTTCAAGGATGGTTCAAAAAGCCAGCCCTAGGTCTTATTGTGCTCCAGTGGAGGGAGTTGCCGAATGCTGGATTGTCGCAGCGTGCCGCATCGAAATCGCTTTGCGGAGGTCGCTTTTCTTATCGCTTGGCAAGCGGGGAGGATTTTTTGGGGTCTTCCACTTGGACCACCAGACAGCGTTGACAGTTCACGAGCACGCCGGAGCTCGCTTGGTCGGTCGGCCGGCTTTTGCCTTTATCGAATTACGCTAGCTGGAGATGCCAGCAGCAACAGTGAACGCGTCAGCGCAGAGCAAGGATGCGAAGCCCGAAATCGATGTGTTTGAATGATGGATACGGCGACTCGTATTGGTTGCCTTGAGGAACCGTGACTTTGTTTGTTATCGATTGAAAACGGGCGCGTTGTTGGGCGGGGGCGGAGTAAGTGCGTCCTGTCGTTGCAAGATTTCATCGCTCAGGGTAGCCGAAGCTCCCTTCACCGCTTCCTCAACCTGACCTAGGCTCTTCGCTCCGACGATCAACGACGTCATTGCGGGCTGGGTCAAAGCCCAGGCAAGGGCATACTGCGTCATGCTCAGGCCGGACTCCTTTGCTAGTTCTTCCGTGGCTTCGATCTTATCGTAGATCTCTTCGCCAGGTTCGGCTAGCCAGCTGCTATCCGCCATACGAGAGCCGGCGGGGGCGGAGTGTCCGCGGCGGTATTTGCCGGTGAGCAGCCCGCCCTGCAGGGCCTGCCAAGGCGTCACTCCGATGTCGTGTTTTTCGCAGAACTCCAAATCGTTCTGGTAGTCGCGTCGCAGCAGACTGAACGGGATTTGCGAGGCAACGACCTTCGGCCAATTGCGCTTATCCGCTATCCAGAGCAGTTCGCAAAGCTGCCAGGCGAAGTGGTTGGACACGCCAAAGGCTCGGATCTTGCCTTGGCGATAGGCGGTCTCCATGGCCGAGAGCACCGTCTCCAGTGGAGTCTGGGCATCGGGCCAATGCACGTGGTAGAGGTCGATATAGTCGGTTTGCAGGCGCTGCAGGCTACGGTCGAGCTCGCGCAGGATGGTTTTTGGGGCGAGTCCCATGTCATGAGTGCCCGTTCCGTTGGGAGCTCCGCATTTCGTGGCGAGCACAACCTCCTCGCGCCTATCCTTGATCGCCGCTCCCAGAATCTCCTCGGATACGCCGCCCGCCGAACCCATGAAACGACTGTATCCCTCGTACACATTCGCTGTATCAATGAAATTGATACCCGAATCCATGGCTCCATGCACGATGCGTATCGCATCGTCTTTCTCCACAGGCGAACCGAAGGTCATTGTTCCTAGGCAGATGGGGGACACCATCATTCCACTCGATCCCAATCGTCTCAACTCCATAGAGGAATGATTGGCGTGATTTCGAAAATCGCAACGCAAAGGCTGCGCTTTCAAATTAAGCTTCGTCGCTGTACCTGAGCTGACGGCGCGAAGAGCCGATTAGCTGGAACTCCTATTTTTCGATGGTGGAGCTTCAGGAACCCGGCTCTGCCTTGCGATCGGCGCTGGGTGAGGTGCCGGTGATTCGCTTGAACGCTTTGCTGAAGGAAAACGCCTCGGCGTATCCAATTTTCAATGCTATATCACATTGAGTAAGCTGGTCGTTGAGTAGCGACTGCGAGGCTTTTCTTATCCTCCACTGGGTCAGGTAGGTGAAGGGCGATCAATCCCGCCATGGGCTTCCCGAACTAAGCGCGAGCTAGGGGGAACTGGGGTTGCGAAGATGTTTCGAGCCAAATCTTCTTCGATCGGCTAGAGGCTGTTAGCAGGATTTCTGGTTGCCGGTGCCGGTGGCGCGTCTGGATGTTTCGTTTTCTCTGCTTTGTCCGTCGCGGCGCCGAGCGGTTTGTCGGCGACGTAGATCATGTAGGCTTCGCGGCGGGAGGAGCCGAAGACTTTGGCCGGCATGGCTTGTACCTTGAAGCCGACTTTTTTGAGCATGCGTTCGATAGTCGCGTCGGGAGCGGCAAACCAGATGGCGGCACGACCGCCAGGGGCGAGAGCGTTCCAGATTTTGCGAATTCCGTTTTTCCCGTAGAGATTGTGGTTTTCCGTCTTCACCATGGCGGTGGTGTTGTTGTCGATGTCGAGGGCGATGGCGTCGTAGGGCGTTTCTGCAGATCGGGAGATGACGTCGGAGACATCTTCAGTTAGCACCTTGACGCGTTCGTCTGCGAGGGCGTCGCCGTTGAGACCGGCCATAAAGGTGCGGTTCCATTCGACGATTTCGGGGAAGAGTTCGACCACGTGCACAGTGGCTCGGGGACCAGTTGACTGGAGTACGCTTTTCAAGGTAAAGCCGAGGCCGAGTCCGCCGATCAGCACCTTGGGTTGCTGGTCTTCGGTTCCGTGGCGTTCGCAGGCGATGCTGCCCAGCTTGATCTCGGAGGTGGCGACCTTGGAGTGCATGAGCTGCTGGCCGTTTACCCGAATGCAAAAGCTGCCGTCGTGTTCGACGAGCGTCATGCGAGCCCCGTTGGGGGTGGTGGTTTCGGCGAGCGTGATGTTGGGCTTCATGGGGAGACAGCAGAGACGGACTGGCACCTGAAAGCAAGCGCTGTCGAGGAACGAGCTTATCGGAAATGGAGAAGTAGCGGACTAGGAGACTGCCAGTGGGGAGGGGAGGTTGGAGGCGGTTAGTTACTCGGAGGGAGTGAATCGGTTTGCGGAAGCGTGGATCTCCGTCCATGCATGTGGAAGTCGGCGCCGACGTTTCGAAACCCCAGTATTTGTTTTCTATGATTCGTTATCTCATCTGTTTTTCGCTTTCTTTGGTTGTTTCCGTATCCAGCGTGTCTGGTCAGCAGGCTTCGTTGGTCGAGTCCGCTGAGGCCTTGCTGGAGCAAGAAGACTTGGGACCTTATCGCGGGTGGCTGAAGTATCTGATATTCGACGCGACAGTGGTGGCAGAAAGAAAGGGTGTCGATGCGGCACAAGCCGAGGCGAAGCGGGAACGTCTGGAATCTTGGATACAGACACTCAAGACGAACCCGAACGTGATCGACGATCTGCGCGGCGTGCAGGAATGGGCTTACGAGTCGGAGGTCGATGGTTCCGGCCAGCCGTTCATGATTAACATCCCGCAGGATTACGATCCGTCGATCGCGACGCCGCTTTCCCTTTACATGCACGGTTTGGCCGGAAACCACTCGGAGCACTACAGCGGTAGCGACCAGCTTGAGGGGATCATCGAAGTTTCGGTTCTGGGTCGTTCGCGAGGCGGAGGTTATGTCGCGCTCTCCGAAGCGGATGTGATGAGCGTGCTCAATTACGTGCAGACCTTTTGGAATGTCGACCCGGATCAGATTCACATTCTCGGCGGGAGCATGGGCGGGAGTGGAACGCTTCGCCTTGGCAGCCGGTATCCGCACCTGTTCGCGTCCGCTCGCCCGACTTGCGCCTTCGCGGGCGATAAGCCGTATGGAAACCTTCTAACCTTGCCAATCTACGCGATCCACAGCGACGATGACTTTGTTGTACCCATTCTTCAATCACGCGGACCTTTGGAGCGCTTGCGGGAGCAGGGCGGCGAGGTGATCTTCGATGAAACGACGGGTTACGGTCACGCTTCTTGGGATTATGCAGAAGGCGGAGCACGGGCTGCCAAGTGGTTTCGCGAGCAAACGCGTCCCGATTCCCGTTCGGTCACGCATCTCGACTACACGGCGTTCGATGGTGTGGCGACTCGTTCCTGGTGGGCTGAGATCGCGAAGTGGGGCAAGGAGCCGAAACCTGCGACGTTCGTTCTCAAGGCAGGCGATGACAATCGCCTCTACGCCACCCTGAACAACGTTTCCCGTTTGAAGCTGCGCATTGGCGAATCCCCGTTCGATGCGACGCGTCGGCTAGCTGTTTCCGTCAACGGCGCTGTGCCGATCGAGCTGGAGGCTCCCTTGCCACGCACGGTTTATCTGACTGCGGACGAAGGTTCTTGGAAACTGGATACGACGGTCCCTGAGACCGAGGTTCGCGACCATACGCCCGGCGGACCAAACCTGCTCTACAACGGCGAGCCGCTGCTTATCGTCTATGGCACGCAAGGTAGTGAAAAAGAAAATACGGCGATGCTGGCGGCGGCAAAAGTGGCGGCGAAGAACAGCGACGCCCGCTGGAGCAGCCCGCAATATGGCGCCGCTTGGGATGAGATCGCCCATAGCGCCTTGCTCTATGGAGACCTGGTGATTCGCAAGGATGTGGATCTCACAGACATGGACATTCGCGACCACCATCTCGTGCTTATCGGAACAGCCCGCCAAAACAGCGTAGTGGCCCGCTTAGCGGACCGTTTGCCGGTTTCGATTTCGGAGACGAAGATTGAGTTTTCCGATGGCGAAACCTATGCGGCGGACGGATTGGGGCTTGGGCTTGTGCACTACAATCCGGAGTCGCCGCAGAAGCTGGTCTACTGGGTGGCTTCGAACGATCCCGGTCTTTATCGGGCAGACTCCCCCGTGCCTTCCCAGATGACTTCGGTCTTCGGCGGACTCGGTTCAATGGTCGCTCCAGGGTTCGGTTGCCTAATTTCCAAGGTCGAACACGCAACTCTTGTAGCGGGTCGCAGTTTTGACGCGGACTGGCAGTGGCTTCCGCGAAACGAGACTGAGCCGGTCGTAGCTGCCAGTATCAAGAGCGCTCGCGACTTTAAGCTCGAGATCGAGAAAGCGTTGCGAGTAGCGATGGCGACCGATTTTTCCTTCGCGGGAGAAACGATGGTCGATGGCTCATCGGAATCGCCTGTCTTAGGAGGTGTGACGCGGCTCAGCGATTTCGCGAACCGTTTCTTCTACGAGCCGATCGGCGTAATGGAGCTCGATGGCGTTGAGCTTCTGGAGATGCAAAGCAAGCTCGCGAGCAAGGGCCAGAGTTTCTATCCCAAGCCATCTACTAGCGACGTGGATCCAAAATCTAGATACAGAGTAGCGGTCCCCGAAGCCAGTCTGTGGATTTTAGTACCTGCAGCCGAGCACGCCCCGAAAGACTATCGATTGACCGACATGCAACTTTCGACAGTGGTAGAACGCTTCTTTCCGACAGAATAGGAAGGGGTTCTAGGGAATTGCGCGTCTGGACTTCCCATTCTCTCGGAAAGGCGCTGGTCTATCTGAATGCTATGGATATCGGAGAGGGTGGGAATTCCGCTCAGTGAAATTGAGTTCAAGGCAACGCTGGCGCAGGGCTCAGGCGGACAGAATGTCAACAAGGTTGCGACCGCGATTCAGCTCTTCTTCGACATTTCCGCTTCGTCGCTGCCAGAGCCAGTGAAGCAGCGATTGCTGGCGCGTAGTGACCATCGCATTACAGAAGCCGGCGTGGTCGTGATTAAATCGCAGGAGGCCCGCTCGCAGGAAGCGAATCGCGAGGCGGCGCTGGAGCGGCTGAGGGAGCTGGTGGCTGGCGCCTTGGTCGTGCCGAAAAAGCGGAGGCCCACCAAGCCTACGCGGGGCGCGAAGAAACGGCGACTCAAAAGCAAGGCCATCCGCTCGAAGACTAAGGGGCTTCGGGGTCGACCCGGTTTGAACGACTAGCCGCCGAGAGAACGGCGGTATCGAGAGGCGACGTGACGGTTTCGAGCCCGCCGTTCGGGCCAGTCGTTCGTAATCTTCTTCCCTTGTAGATGTTTGCTGTATCAATATGATTAATACATAGATCGATAATTTCCTGTGCGATGCGTATTGCTTCGTCCTTTCTCAGGATGAACCAAGGCTCATTGTTCCTAGGTCGATGGGGGGGCACCTTGCCTGAACGCGAGAACTGCGGTGGCGAGGGCCCATGGCTGGACTGCCGATGCCCAGCAAGCAGACGACGCGGGTGGTCTCGTGGATTTCCCTAGGCACGTTTCACAATCGCGGAGATCGGTGAAAATGGCGCTTAATCGATCGCATGCTTTGGAACAACTCTAGTCGATGGGAAGGTCGCTTATTTGGTCGCCTTAGTTCATGGTACGAAAAGCGTTCATTTATTACCATATTTGTGGTTCGTCTTTGCAGGTGTGACCTGAGCTATCTGGATTTTCGTGTCTCTTGAGCAATCGGCGTTTAATCGGTTGCGGTTTGACGCTATTTGCTGGTGATTGGGTTTGGGGCCAGCATGCCTGTGATTCGGGAAAATGAAAACGTACCTTCGCAACCTATTCGAAACTGTTAGCCAAAGTCTTTGGTTGATGCCTGCCGTGTCGATCGCCTTGGCCATGGGGACGGCTTACGGGATGCTCTACTGGGAAGATCTCGGGCTAGGTGATTGGGAGGACCTACCTCTTATCAATCGCAGCAGTCGCGAGACATCGCTCGCTATTGTGGGTGCGATCGTGGGTTCGCTGATAACCGTAGCGGGTGTTACCTTTTCCATTACTATTGTCTCGCTGACCTTGGCGTCATCGCAATTCGGTCCGCGGCTTTTGCGCAACTTCCTGCGAAGCGGTTCGTCGCAGGTTACGCTAGGAGCGCTGATTGGCTCATTCATCTACGGGATCTTGATCATGCCAGCGATGGATGAAAATTGGGAAGCGGGGAAGGCGCACCCTTCGGTTACTTTGATGATTCTTTTGGCGTGCGTGTGCGTGTGTTTGATAGTCCACTACATCCATCATGTGGCTACATCGATCCAAGCTGACTCCCTCGTGGCTTCTGTTTATCGAGAGTTGGAGCGCAAGATCGATACACTGCAGGAACGCGAGGAAGAAGATGAGGATTCCCGGCCCCCGAATTGGACCGGCCCATGTAGCGCCATATGCGCCCGTCGTTCCGGCTATCTGACAGCCATCGATCAAGAAGGTCTGGCGTCAGTTGCCAAGGAACAGGATGCCCGAATACTGATTTTAAAACGTGCTGGACATTTCGCGGCCAAGGGGGAGGTGATCGCAAAGGTCTATGGAGCGGAGACAAACTCGTCGTATTCTAAGTCCATCTCTGAAGCCATTTTCTTGGGAGACAAACGCACTCCTGAGCAAAATTTGGAATTTCTCATCGATCAATTGGTGGAGCTCGCGCTTCGAGCGATATCCCCCGGTATCAACGATCCCAATACGGCAATCGTTTGTATCGATTATCTCTCTGCCGCACTGCTTCAAGTGACAGGCAAGTCTTTGCCGAAGTCAAAGATTGAGGATGAGAGTGGAGAGCTGCGCGTGTATTGTCCTCGTTCGACCTTCGAAGGCTTGGTAGACGATACTTTCAATCAGCTTCGTCAATCAGGCGTTGCGTATCCAGAGATCTTGATACGCATTGCCAATTCTCTGGAAAGGTTGGGCGCCGGATTGAAGCCAAGCGACGAGCGAAAGAAGAATCTGCGAAAGCAACTTGATCAGATCGTCGAACGAGAGAAGTCTACTGCGAATCCCAGAACCGCAGGAGACAGAGAGGATATCGACACGGCGATTGCAAGCTGCCGAAAGGTCCTGGAAGACTCAGCGAGCTAGAAAGGCCTAGCCAATCAGGATACATCTTCGATAAGGCTCGGGCCAGCTAGTACTTGTACCTCGATTGGACCTACCAATGCATAGCGACTGGGTATGAAAATTAGGTTTTGCCGCGGCAACCATTGAAAAGGGCTCAGAAGCCGATGAGCTGGATCTTCTTTTTGGCGGCGGTGGCGAGGATCTTTTCCTTTTCCACCATGATGACGGAGCCGGCTTTGAGCACTGCGGTGCCGATGCGGTGCTCGGCCATGATCTCTAAAGTGCGTAGTCCGAAAACGGGTACATCGAAGCGGTAGTCCTGCTGGCGTTTGACGGTTTTGACGAAGACCAGCTGATCGGCTTTGAAACCACCAGCTCGCTTGAGCATGGGGTCGGTGCCTTCGAAGGCTTCTACGGCTAGCACGGTGCCTTTGCGCACGACGACGCCCTGTCCGATATCTAGACGAGCCATCTCGGTGGCGATCTCGATGCCGTGTTGAATGTAGGTGTCCTCGACTTTCTCATACGCTTTGGTCATGAGTCCGGGCGTCGCCATCTGATCGTCGAGGAAGCAACGGGCGTCAAGAGCGGTCTGGCCGTTGGCGGCGAGCTCGTTGGCGATGGCTCCGAAGATAGTGTGGGCGTTCTTGCGCTTGAGTTTGACCAGCAAAGCGGTGGCCTTGAAGTCGGGCTTGAGATCGCGGAAGAGTTTGCCCGGCTTCACCTGCCCAGCGGCGATTGTGTATTTGCAGCCGAAGGTGCGGAGGGCTTTGAGCCATGAACCCACTCTGCCGACATTGATGATTTGGCGTTTGTCTTCCGGAAAGACGTCGATGGTCTCTTGGGCGGCTTCACCCTCGAAGGCGATGAGGCGCATGTCGATGCCTGCGGCGAGGGCTTTCTCCGCGATGAGACGAGGATAGACGCCGCGCCCGGCGATGAGGCCGACGGTGGCGGTACGATCGAAGTCTGGAGGGAGAAATTGGGACATGGGAGACTGCCCACGAATATCACGAATAGTCACGGATTGATGGGGTTCTGTTGATCGCGACCCGAGTTCGCTTCCCACATTTCGGATTCGTGAAGATTGGTGTGATTCGTGGGCGGATATTAGTTGGCGACGATGTTTAGGATCTTTCCGGGGACGTAGATGACTTTGCGAATGGTTTTGCCGTCGATATGGGCGGCGACTTTGGGGTCGGCCTTGGCGATGGCGAGCACCTCGTCCTGTGTTGCGCTTTTGGATACGGTCGCTTGGCCGCGGACCTTGCCCATGACTTGGAAGACCACATTGACTTCGTCGACCACCAGAGCGGATTCGTCGACTGCGGGCCAGCCTGCGGTGGTGATGCTGGCTTCGCCGCCTAGGCGGCTCCACAGCTCTTCGCCGATGTGCGGGGCGAAGGGGGCGAGGAGTTGAATGAACTTCTTGACGGTGTCCTTGCTGACCGAGTCGGTGGACTGAAGGTGGTTGGCGAAGATCATCATGGCGGAGATGGCGGTGTTGAAGCGGAGGTTTTCCACGTCGTCGGTGACCTTCTTGATGCATTCGTTGATAGCCTTTAGGGTCTCCTTGTCGTCCGCGTCGGAGCTGTCCTTGATCTTTGGAGACAGGCCGTCTTCGGCGACGACGCAGCGCCAGACTTTTTTGAGGAAGCGATGCACGCCTTCGATGCCCTTGCTGGACCAAGGCTTCATGGCTTCCAGCGGTCCGAGGAACATCAGGTAGAGGCGCAGAGTGTCGGCTCCGTACTCGTCGATGATGACGTTCGGGTTGATGACGTTGCCGCGGCTCTTGGACATCTTTTGTCCATCTTCTCCGAGGATGATGCCTTGGTGGAAGAGTTTGGTGAAAGGCTCCTTGGTCGGCACGACGCCTTCGTCGAAAAGCACCTTGTGCCAGAAACGGGCGTAGAGCAGGTGAAGCACCGCGTGTTCGGCCCCGCCGATGTAGAGATCGGGCACCTGCCAGTAGTCTTGCTTGGAGCGGTCAGCGAACGTATCCGAATTTTTGGGATCGATGTAGCGCAGGTAGTACCAGCAGGAGCCGGCCCACTGGGGCATGGTGTTGGTCTCGCGAGTGGCCCGCACCCAGCGATCGCCAGCGGGTTTATCCTGAGATGCAGGGACGTATTCGCCGGTTTCGTAGTTGTACCAGATTTCCAGCCAGTCGGTGGCTTTCGCGAGTGGAGACTCGCCGGAGCCTGACGGCTCGTAGGATTCCACATGCGGGAGGGTGAGCGGAAGGGCCTTTTCCGGAACGGGTAGGGCGTAGAGAGTGGAGGACTCGGTTTCGAACACCACTGGTTGTTCCGGTATCCAACCTTCGAGGACGCCTGAGGCGACAGCCGAGTCGTAGTCGGACTTGGAAACCCATGCCACAGGGAAAGGCTCGCCCCAGTAGCGCTGGCGAGAGAAAAGCCAGTCGCGCAGCTTGTATTGGGTGGAGGCCTCGCCTTGGCCCTTGGCGGCGAGGGATTCGGTGATCTTTTCCTTGGCTTCCTGCCAGGGCAGACCGTCGTATTCGCCGGAGTTGATGAGCACGCCGTCGCCGATGTACGGGAGTTCGTCATCGTCGCCGCCCTTGATGACGGGCACGATGGGCAGATTGAACTGCTGAGCGAACTCGAAGTCGCGGGTGTCGTGGGCGGGCACTGCCATGATGGCGCCGGTGCCGTAGGAAATGAGAACGTAGTCGGCCACCCAGATCGGAATCTGTTTTCCCGTGATGGGGTGGATGGCGTAGGAGCCGGTGAAGACGCCGGTTTTGTCTTTGGCGAGGTCGGTGCGCTCCAGATCGGACTTGTTGGCCGCGGCCAGCTTGTAGGTCTGCACCGCTTCCGCATTGCTTGTCGTGGTGAGCTCGTCGATGAGCGGATGCTCGGGGGAAACGACCATGTAGGTCACGCCCATGAGGGTGTCCGGACGGGTGGTGTAGATTTCCAGCGTCTTGTCGGAGTCCACGATGCCGAAGCGAGCGGTGGCGCCGGTGGACTTGCCGATCCACTCGGTCTGCATCTTCTTGGTGGAGGACGGCCAGTCGACGGTGTCGAGATCTTCCAGGAGGCGTTCCGCGTAGGCGGTGATTTTCAAGACCCACTGGCGCAGGTTCTTGCGAACGACTGGGTGGCTGCCGCGCTCGGATTTTCCGTCGATGACCTCCTCGTTGGCCAGCACGGTGCCGAGGGCTTCGCACCACCAGACCGGGCGCTCGTCGACGTAGGCCAGGCCGCGCTTGAAGAGCTGAAGGAAGATCCACTGAGTCCAACGATAGTAGTTGGGATCGGTGGTGTTCACCTCGCGATCGTAGTCGTAGTAGAAGCCGATGCGCTGGAGCTGCTCGCGGAAGTTGGCGATGTTTTTGACCGAGGTTTCCTGCGGCGGCTGGCCGGTCTGGATGGCGTATTGCTCGGTCGGCAGACCGAAGGCGTCCCATCCGATGGGGTGCAGCACGTTTTTGCCCTTGGCGCGCTGGTAGCGAGCGAGGATGTCCGAACCGGTGTAGCCCTCCGGGTGGCCGACGTGCAGGCCTGCTCCCGAGGGATAGGGGAACATGTCGAGCACGTAGTACTTCTCCTTGTCGGTCTCGTCGGAGGCCGCGAAGGTCTTGCGCTCGTCCCAGTATTTTTGCCAGGACGGCTCGATTTCGCTGAAGTTGTAGTCGGAGGATTTTGTTGCCATGACGGAAAGCTGATCGGGTTGTTTTACCACAGATGACACGGATTTGCTCAGATTGTGATGGTGGGATGGGGATCGGTTGCTCTAAGCGTGGGTGGTTTTGGTTTCGTGAGTTTTCTAGTGGAAAAAGAGGAGGGATGTTGGGGAATTGCGAGGGGGCGTCAAGGGCGGGGGTCGCCTCGACGAAAGCAATTATTTTTTGTAACGTTGCCGAAAACGGTTGCGGGTGCTGCGCGAGGGGGAATTCGGGCGGTTAGCGAGGGGAGGCCTCGTCTGCGAGTCGCTTTGGTTGGTGGGTTAGACTGATTTCTTGCTCTTTCTAAGCGCTGTCACTAGGGCGATGGTCACGACTCCCTGATAATGAGAATTGCTGCCCCTTTTTTCGCTCTGGTTGCTGGAGCTGGTTTCGCCTTGCTGGTTCCTCAGATCGTTCGATCCGAGGTCTTGTTTTCTGACGACTTCGAATCCTTCGAGCTGGGGAAGGCTTGGACGTATCAGGACGAGGGCGGTCGCTACTGGATCGCGGACTTTTCGCTGGATGAATATCGGAGCAAGTGGCTGGTGCTTGATACGGAGGCTGCCGGCGCCTATGTGGAGAACAAGCTGAGCGTCGATGTGGTGGTGAAGGGGCGAGATCGGGTCGAAGTGTCATCGGATTGCTTTAGCTTAGGGGAGGGAGGTCCCGTTTTCACCGGTGCACCTGATGCGATCCTCTTGAGCGTCGATGGAGGTCTCGAACGGTCGATCGTCTGGCTGTCGGACTTTTGGCCAAACGATTCTGGGAAACGGCAGGTTCGGTACTCCTTTCGCATGACCGAGGCGGTTCCTGACTACGATCCGACCAAAGAGTACCGACTCACTTTCAGCTTGTTGCAAAGCGACGATGAGCCGTGGCCGAGGGGCGGCTGGGCTTTCGACTATTTTCAGGTGGAAGCGCACCATGCGGAAGGCGTTTTTTTCTATCATCCCCAGTCTGTGGGCGAAGCGGAAAGCGCGTTCGAAGTGGAGGTGAAGGAGGCCCGGCCTCCTGAGGCGGCGGCTCGCTATCAATTCTATTTCGAAGGGCGGTTGCAGGGGGAGGGCGTCTACCCCGCCGGCGCGGACGCTGCCACGTTTGCGGTTTCGATAGAGGACGACGCGGTCGTGAATGGTGAAGAGGTGAGGACCTACGTCGTCAAGCGAGACGGTGTGGAAATAGAGGAGCTCTCGGTGTGGTCGTTGGACGACGAGGACTTGTCGGTTCGTTTCGACTTTCCAGATTCTGTGGACGAAGGAGAGACTGTGGTCGGACGAGTATCCGTTTATCCTGCGTTCGAGAACGACGTGATGGTGCGTTTGGTGTCCGCTACGGAGGATCGAATCGCGAGTGAATGGGTGAAGCTGCGAGCGGGCGACGCTGAAGTGGACGTCGCGCT
The DNA here is from genome assembly GCF_031127815.1 of Pelagicoccus sp. SDUM812003. NCBI lineage: Bacteria > Pseudomonadati > Verrucomicrobiota > Opitutia > Puniceicoccales > Pelagicoccaceae > Pelagicoccus > Pelagicoccus sp. SDUM812003. The sequence goes on from NZ_JARXHY010000004.1 coordinate 324,089, forward strand.
TCAGGCCACGGAAAATGGAGATATCAATCTCGACGAGGCAGTGCAGATGACCTTCGAGGTCGGGGGACGAAACGCGAACGTTGCGATTCGTGTGGTGGACAACGACGAGTACCGGCTGAGGCTCGTTGATTATCAGGGGAGCCGCTACGCGGAGGGCGATTCTCTGCAAGCCGCTCTTTCGCTCGGGGCGAACGCGCTCGAAGACGTGGTAGTCGAGCTGAGCAGCGACTACGAGGGATTGATTGAGTTTCCCGCCGAGGTTGTCATTTCTCAGGGAACGAGCCGCTCGACTCAGTTCGAAATAAGGTTCCCGGAAAACAACGATCGCACGGGGGCCACGGTGTTGAATCTCGTGGCGCAGGCGAGAGGGCTTAGTGAAGCGGGGCGGGTACGGGCGCAGTTCACCGTTCTAGACAACGAAGCTTCCGGATTCGCAGTGCATTTTGGTCCGATGCTGGAGGAGGGCGTCGAGTACGGGCTAATGGTACAGGCGCTCGATTTCGAGGGTGAATTGGAAAACAACTACAACTCGACGGTCTCGGTTAGCTTGCTGGCTGCGGACGGGACGAGAAAGGCGCTGGGAAGCGGCCAGGTAGGGATGGCCGGTGGAGGCATGACTCTGTGGCTGGTGGCGACTGCAGAGATGAACGGCGCCCGTGTCTTGGTCGAAGGGCCTAATGATGAAGTCGGCATGACGCTGGAGCCCTTGCGGGTATGGTCCGGCTACGATTTGCATCTTTCCGGCGATGCAGTCTACAACCCCAACAGTGGTACCTTGTTTGCGACCTTGGGCGCGAATGCGGCCGAGCCCTGGGCGAATTCCTTCGCCGAGATCGATCCGAGCAACGGCGAAATCAAACGCTATCTAAGCTTGGGCGAAGATAGCAATGCGTATCGTTTAGCGGTGAGCTCCGATTTCAAAAAAGCCTTCGTGGCTCTCAATGGCCGCTTCAGCTTGGCGCGAATCGATCTGGAGCGTTGGGAGCTGGAGACCGAATTCGAGATGGCGACAGGGAGCTCTGCGTCGGGACAATCTGAATACGAAAAGCGTTTCGTTGCGTGGAGGCTGTTCTGTCCGGAGGGGCGTCCAAACGACGTCATCGTTTCGCAAAGCGAGGCGGGAACATCGGCCTACGAGACCGTCTACTATCGCGACGGTTCGCCCGGCGTTTCCGAAGTGGGACATCCCGACATGTTGCTTTTGGTGCAAGGCGAGGATGATTCGCACCTGTATTCGGTGGATGGATTCAGTTCCTCTCGGCGAATCAATAGGATCGCCCTTGGCGAATCGGATTTCCAGATAGAGGAATCATTGGAGACGGGCCCTTTGGAGGACTATCAAGGCGATGCGCTTCGGGCGGGCGACAAGCTTTTCGGCTTGGGGGGACGCATTGCACGCTTGCCGGACTTGAGCTTGGAGGGAGTGTTTGAGGGCCTCGGGGATGTGGCGACGAATCCATCGGACTTTGCTGTGGATAGCTCCTCCAATCGAGCGTTGTTCGTTCTGAAAAACAGCATTTGGGTCTATGACTTGGAGAGCTATCGACGAGTGGCAGACTTGCTTTTCCGTTCAGATGGAGACGTGCCCAGCAGGGTGATCCTTTTGGACGAAGGACGGTTTTGCTTGATCACTGAGACGGGCAAACTCGTGGTCTTCGATGACCCTCGTTTGCTTCCTAGAGGCGAAGAGGGAGACGTCTCTGCGCGTTTGCTTTCGCAAAGCGGTCGCGCCCAGATCGGCGAGCCGTTTGAAATCCGGTTCGAAGTGGCGAATGGTTCGCAGCAAGTGGCGAGAAACGTGAGAGTGCTCGTTACGACTGAGGGCAGGCTTCTCCCGCATGGTGTAGACGTGGAAGAGGCGTCGGTGGCGATCGATCTTGATCGGGGGATCGAACTGGGATTCGACGCCTTGGAGGCGGGGGAGTCGCGAGAGGTGTCGCTTCGACTGACTCCGGTTGATCTAGCCGCCTTCGAAGTGCGTATCTGGGCGCTGTCTGAAAACGTGGATACAGTGTCGAGCAACGATCAGCTCGTCGTTTCCGGTCAAGGTAGCAAGACGCTGAAGTTGAACGAGTGGGTAGAGATCCCGCATGCCATCAAAAAAGCGCGATGGAATCCGCTGCGCCGGAAGCTGGTCGGATACACGAACTACGAGGAGGATTACACCGTTGGGAAATGGACTTCGGTACGCGAAGTGGATCCCTACACCTCGGAAACCCGGCGTGTCGCGAGTTTCGATGAGCCGATTGTCGGAATGCAGATTTCCGAAGACGGCGAATCGGTTCTGATTGGGTTCAGCGGGCCAGCTCGGATCGTACGTCTGGATCTCGAAAGCGGGCAAGCCACAGAGGTTTTAGCCCAAGATCTCGATGGAGCTTTGGAGTTTGGCTTGTCTGGATTTCTCGTATTGGACGAAAGCCAGCGCGATTGCGTATTCGTAGGAGAACGACGCATTGCAAGGAGTCGAAATGGGGCGATCCTGCCATCTACGATCGACGTGTTCTCGGGCGAGTTTGAAGATGTCTTCGTAGATGAGGCTGGCCAGCGGATCTATTATCTGAGAGGCAACTCGCCGCATTGCTACGTTGGCCGCTTGGAGTTGGTTGAAGATGGAGTGCGGAAGGCTGAGCCGTTCGAGCGAGAGATTGGTCGCTACGAGAATCGAATCGATTTGGTCGGTGATGTGGTTGTTGGAGCGCAGGGTTCTCGAGTCGCGACCGAGAGTATGAACGTTCTCGGCCCGCTCGCTATCGATGAAAGCGGCTTGAGTGACGTTTCCTATCAAGGCCAGTTCACCGATGTGCTCTACGAGGAGTCCAAGCGAAGGCTCTACTTCTCCGACAAGCGATCCGTGGTCAGCTACGATAGCGTGCGAGGCAGAGAAATCAGACGATTGGCTTTGCCGGATCTAGCCGAGGAAATCGTTGGGTTGGAGCGATGGGGCGAAGATGGACTGGCGCTGAGCTTGACGAATGGGAGGATTTTGGTGGGGCGTTTCGATATCGTACCAATGGGCTGCTGGCCCTTCGACCTGGTGATCGATAATCTGGATACGAGCGAGCTTTCGACGAATGGCGCTGTATCGATCGACGGAAGAGTGTTCGCCCCGGATCCCATTTCCACGATCCGACTGGGTGGCGAAGAGCTCGTGTTTAGCGGTGAGGAAAATCGCTGGAGCGATTCGATCGATGGATTGGAAGCAGGGCGCTATCGCATCGTCGTTCAGGCGATCAGCGAAGCGGAAGAGGATGCGAAGCTGCTGCATTTTTTCGATATCCTGGCGCCGACCGACCTTGATCGCGATGAGGATGGGATTTTGGATACGTGGGAGCTAGAGCGTTTCCCAGGGAAGGATTTGATATCGATCGCGCCGGATGCTGATGCCGGTGAAGACGACTTGGACTTGCGCATGGAGTTTCTGCTAGGAGGAAACGAGAGTCGTTTCGACAATCCGTTTCAATTGAGCCTGGAGGAAACGGAAGATGCGGGTTGCCTATCGGTGCAGGTTCGCATCCCCGCGGAAGAGGGGTTTCGGCCGTATTTCGAATGGCTCAACGTGGAGAGTGGCGAGCGCTTTCCGGCTCTCCTTCAGCGTATCGATTCTGTGGATGCGGATGGTTATGAAACCTTTCGCATGGACGCCCCATTCTCTGAAGGACACGAAATCTGGAGACTGCAGGCCGAAGCAATCGGTGCAGCAGTGCTCGAGAGGTGAGTCGACCGCGCTGAGGGGATGCAACTCGATTTTGCAACGTTACAGGAAAGGGTTGCGCCTAGTGATCCTCAAGCGATGGACGCCGGGCGTGGCGTGGCGTGGCGTGGGGTGCTGGGACGTGTCGGCGAGACTGTTTCAGGCTTAGGCTGAGGAGCGCAGGCGAGCGTCGTCGGCAGCGAGCATTTCGAAGACGGTTTGGGGCTTGAGGCGCTGGACTTCGGGGTAGCGTTCGGCGAGGGCGACCGGGAAGACGTTTTCTAGCGGGTAGCCGGGCTTGCCGAATTGGGGGGCGTCGCGATTCCAGGCTTCGATTTTTTCGGGCGTGACATCGGGGTGGTCGAGAAAGGCGCGGGCGGCGGCTTGGTCAGAGAGGGCAGCGAAGCGTTCGATGTCGTCGCGAGTCAGTTCGAAGCGCTTGAGGAAGACGCCGTCCATGCCGTGTGGCGAACAGAAGAGGCGGGCGAAGGATTCAGGGAGCTGGCCGCTCGCGATGAGGCGAGCTTTTCCGAGGATGCGGGGAAGCCACATGCAGTTGGCGAGCGTTTCGGTGGGCGCGGGTGGGATCATGGCGGGAATTTGAAGAGAGGTTGTTTTTTAGAAACGAGGCCGCGGCCGGGCGGAGGATCACAGCAGGTGGGTGGGCAAGTCCTGGTGCGATCTCTGGATGGCTGCTTTGAGCAGGGTGAGGGCGGCGTGTTTCGCTAGGTCGGCCGCTTGGGGGGAACTGAAGGTGTGGGCGCGTACGATGGCTCCTTCGGCCAGAAGGTAGATTTGCTGGGCGAGCGAGGTGGGGTCGTCGGCGCCGGCTTCTTCGCAGAACGATTCGATGAGATCGATAAGGGCCTGTTTCTGCTCTTGCACAAGCTGATTGATCGGGTGGTCGGCGTCGGGGAATTCGCCCACCGCTCGAATGAAGGCGCAGCCCTTGAAGTCGGCGGAGCGAAACCAGGAGCCGTAGCCGTCGAAGAGAGCCGCGATCTTGTCGAAGGGATCGCGGCCAGCCTGCGAAAGAGCGTTTTCCCGATGGACGAGGATGTCCTTCGCTCGCCGATCGAGGGCGGCTGCGATGAGCTCGTCCTTGGATTTGAAGTGGTTGTAGAGGGTCATCTTGGCCACGCCCGCTTCAGCCAGAATGGTGTCGATGCCCACCGCGTGGTAGCCGCGCTCGTTGAAGAGTCGGAAGGCGGTGGCGAGCAGCAGATCCCGTTTGGGAGAGCTGCGAGGGGCTGGCGACTGGATTTCAGACATGGCGCTACGCTTGCGGTTTGCGATGAAAAGGCAAGAATAGACAGAACTGTATATTTAGGAGTTGACGAGAGGTATACAGATCAGTCTATTTGTGCTCATTGCCTATGAAAACGAAATTGAAGACAGCGATCATTATCCTCACGGATGCGAAGGATGCGACTCAGGAAGCCCTGACGCGCATGTTGAATGCCCTTGCTATGGCCGACGAGTGCCGTAGGGCGGGGGACGAGTTGGCCATCGCCTTTGTTGGCTCAGGCACGCGTTGGCCGGCTAAGTTGAGCGAGCTAGGCCACCCGGCCAATGCGATCTACGACCGGTTGCGCCCTCATATCGTGGGAGCGTCGCGGAGTTGCGCGGTGCGCAATGAAGCGGTGGAAGGGCTGGAGAGCGCGGGGATAGCTCTTGTGGGTGACAATGAGGTCGAGGGAATGGCAGGTGTATTTAGCATCCGCCGGTATTTGGCCGAGGGCTGGAATGTAGTGACGTTTTAGGAGAAGGGTACGTCTTCCATGATTATCTGCCCGCCGTGACGGCGGGCTCTAACTGTTGGGCGCTTTATGAGGAATCAATACAGACGGATATTGCAGACGGAGGCGGTTGAACGAGCCCAGCTCGAAAACTATAGACGGGTCGGTATGGTTCGCGATGATGGCGATCGACTGATTGCGATGGGCTTGGCCGAAAGGACGTTTATCGCGGAGCGCGACAGCTTTTATTTGGCGAGTGCAAACGAAAACGGCTGGCCGTACGTGCAGCACCGAGGCGGAGCGAAGGGGTTTTTGAAGGTCCTGGATGAGAGGCGGCTGGCCTTTGCGGACTTGGAGGGAAATCGTCAGATGATCAGCGTGGGCAATGTGTCGGCGAATGATCGGGTGTCGCTGTTTCTTATGGATTATCGAGCTCGCGAGCGGCTGAAGATCATCGGTCGGGCCAAGGTGATTTCGCCTCAGGATGATCCGGAGCTGGCGTCGTTGCTGGGGCTGGAGCCGGCGGGGCACGGGCGGATTTTCGTGATCGAGGTGGTGGGCTTCGACTGGAATTGCCCGAAGTTCATCACCCAGCGATTCACTCGGGTGGAAGTGGAGGAGGCGATGCGTCCGCTGCGCCAACGTATCGAGGAGCTGGAAGCTCGGTTGGGGGAACTCAAAAGCGGATGAGGAAAGGCGTGGGGCGGCGGCCCCGCCCTACCGTTAGGGCATCATGGCCTTGATGGCGAAGGCGATGGCGATGCCGGTGGTGAAGCTGAGCAGAGTGCCGAGCAGGACGTATTCGGTTTGCTTGCGGTCTTCTTGGGTTTTCTGAAAGCGAAAGACCGATTTGGCGGCGATGAGGAAACCGGCGGCGGCGAGCTGTCCGGTGATGACGAAGAGCAGCAGCAACAGGCGCTCCAGGTAGCCGATGTAGCGCCCTGCCTTGGCGAAGCCGGTGTTGGACTGCAGCTCGACGGTGTCGGTGTCGAGCAGCTTGGGGAGTAGTTTGGAAATGAATACGCCGGCGGCTTGAGTCACGGCGATGACTCCGCCGAGGAAGAGCAGGGTGTTGAGGTAGCCTTCGGGATTGTGAGGCTTCCACCAAGGGGCAAGCATGCCGACGCGGGTCCAGTCAACGGCGCTGACGGCGAAGATGATGGCGAAGTGGGCCAGCTGATCGACCACGAAGGCCGCGGCGTCGCGCGAGGAATTGGGGGCGAGGCGAAGCTTGAGCAGGTCAATGATGCCGTGGGTGGCGGCGAGCAGGAGAGGAATGCGCCATTCGCGAAAGTCGCCCAGCAGCAGGTAGGCGCAGAGTCCGGTGATGAGGATATGCAGCAACAGGGTGCCGATGCGTTGCTTGTTGCGGGCGATGGCGTCCGGTTGCAGGGCGAAGTCGGAGAGGAAGTGGGCCGCTAGCAGAGGAATGAGAAGAGTCAGATCGAAGGAGGGCACGGGAGGATGGTGAGTTCTGAAGGCCGAGGGGTGAATGCTTTTTTTTGGAAAATCTTGGCTGCCGGTCTAGTCGCCGACCTCGGCGAGGAGGTCGCGGAGTCCGTGTTCGATGGACGAAAGGGCGTCCTGGATGAGGGGCCATTTGGCGGCGGCGAGGTGTTTGCCGAAGGCTTGGGGGGAAATGGGAGGGGAGACCTTTTGCGCCAGTTCGTAGTTGGGCAGATCGAGATGGGCCAGAGCGACAGCGAGGGCCTGTTTGCCCGTCCATTCCGCGACCAATCCATCGAGCAGGGCGACCGCGGCCTGGAGAAGGTGTTGGTCTTTTTTGTGAAAACCTTCGCTGAGTTGGATGCTGATGCGGCGATCGTCTGGCATGTCCTTGAGGGCTCGGCCGGAGAGCACGAAGGCTTCGCCCTGAGAGAGGGAGATTTTCTCCGTCACCAAGCTGTCATAGCCGCCCACCCCGATCGAGATGCGTGTCTCTATGCCGTGGTGCCCGAGCAGGTAGGCCCGCATGGCGACGGCCAGCGAGAGGGCGGAATGGGGCGGGTGACAAGTGGTTTGCCAGCTGTCGCCTCCGAAGACTTCGAGAGAGGTCGAGAGACCAGCGAGCCCGGCCGCCCCAGCCAGATGGCTCGGCAACGCCTCCAGCAGAGACGCCTCGAGGGTTTGCGAGCTGACGATATCGCCCGTGAGAACGGAAATCATGAATAAATGTAAAAAGGTTTATTTTATAAAAGTAAACATAAAAAGGTTTAATTTAGATTTATAACCTAAAAGAGGTTTATGTGAGTCTCCATGTGTCGGCACGTCGAGAGGCGAAGGCGTTTTCGGGGGCGACGATCTTTGGCTTTGCAAGTGTTCGGGGGCTGGTCATGGTTGCGATTCGCATATGTTTACCGGAATTGTTGAGGAAAAAGGGCGGGTGGTTTCGCTCGAAGAGCTGGAAGGTTCGTGGCGCTACACGGTGGCGGTCGAAACGGTCTCGGAGGGCTTGTCGATTGGCGATAGTCTGGCGACCAATGGGGTTTGCCTGACCGTGGTGGAAGTGGGCGATGGCACGCTTTCCTTCGACGTTCTGGAGGAGACGCGACGGGTGACCAACCTGCGCTTTCTGGAAACGGGAGGCACGGTGAACTTGGAGCGCAGCCTGCGTTTCGATGGCCGCATCGGCGGGCATTTCGTGTCCGGCCACGTGGATTGCACCGGCGTGATCAAGACCCTGCGGCCGGAGGGCAAGGATGTGTTGCTGCAGATCGAGATCCCGGAAGGCTTTGAGCATTATGTGGTCTACAAGGGCTGCATCGCTATCGATGGCATGTCGCTGACCATCGCCAAGGAGGAAGGGCGGCTGATAACCATCTGGCTGATCCCGCACACCATGGAGGTCACGACGATTGGCGAACGCAAGGCGGGCGACTTGGTAAACCTGGAGTTCGATCTGATCGCCAAGTATACGGAAAAGATCGTGGCTCAGCGGGGTTGAGTCGCGTGAGAATTTGGAACCACTACCGAGGAATGGAGTGACGACACTCGAGCGTAGCGAAGACAATGGGCGCAGATAGGCGCGGATGTTCTTTTGGGTGATTGATTGCAGGATAGGAGCGTATGAAAGCGGAAGTTGAGGCCTTGGTCGACGAGTTGAAACGGTTGCGAAAGGCGGGCGTGTCTCGGGTAAACGTATCCGAGGACGCGATACGCGCTCTTAAGCAGTTCGCCAAGGCTCCGCAGCTGGACGAAGCGACACGTACCCAAGTTTTGGAGTCGATCCCCGAGCAGGTGCGTTCCGCCAACGCGTCGGACTTCGACGAGGTGTTCAAGGCGTCGAAAACTGAAGTCAAAAAGAAGGCGGTTCGAGCGGGACAGGGAGCCAAGCTGCCGCGCCCGCCGAGCGTGACCTTGCCCGAGGGCGATAAGAAGACCCGCTGGGAGGCCTTGCGGGATATGGTGCTGAATTGCCGCGTGTGCAACCAGCACGTGAAGCCCGGCAAGAAAGTGGTCTTCGGGGTGGGCAACATCGACGCGGATATCTTTTTCTGCGGCGAGGCTCCGGGGGCGGACGAGGAAATCCAAGGCGAGCCATTCGTGGGCAAGGCGGGGCAGCTGCTGACCAAGATGATCCAAGCCATGGGGCTACAGCGAGAGGACGTCTATATCGGCAACATCATGAACTGGCGTCCGGAGATGCCCACGCCGACCGGCAATCGTCCCCCCACGCTGGAGGAGATGAATTTCTGCCTGCCTTACTTGAAAGCTCAAGTGGCGGTGGTGCAGCCCAAGCTCATCGTGGCCTTGGGGGCCACCGCGGTGAAGGGCTTGCTGGGGGCGGACTCGTTTCGCAGTCTTCGCGACGTGAAAGGGCAGTGGCAGGAGTTCGAGGGCGTGCCGGTGATGCCGACCTACCATCCTTCGTATTTGCTGCGCAATGACACCAAGCGCGACAAGCGGGCCGCTTGGGAGGATTGGCTGAAGGTGATGGAGAAGGCAGGCTTGCCGATCAGCGAGCGTCAGCAGGGATTTTTCCTGTAGGGAAGATTTGGTGACGCGGACTCCTTAGTTGTCGCCCGCGGTGTCTGAGTCTTTCCAGCTCGCGAGTTGAAGCGAGTTATGGATGGGGACGAAAGCCTTGTCGGGAGATTTGTCTTCGCTCTGATCGTAGGAGCTACTTGCTGGGCGGGCGAAGATCCGGTCTATGAAAGCTCCTTTTGAGCCGATCGCTCCAGAGGCGTTTTCGTGGGATAGAGCGAGCTCGGACTGTTGGCGTTTCGCCTCTTCCTTAAGCTCCTGTTTTTGCTTCAGGAGCTGGACGATGTACTCCATGGCAGCTTCGAATTCCTCGGGGCTGAGCACGCCGTCCCGATCCATGTCGAAGCGTTCGAAGATCAGTTCCAGCTCGATTTTCGGAAGCTCCTCCGATTCGAACAGGCTCGTGAATTCCTTGAGTTCTACCTTCCCGTCATTGAGGGCTTCCGAAATATTGCGTTCATGGGCGTGCGGATGCTCGAACTCGGCGTTTGTGAGGATGCCGTCGTTGTTGGTGTCGAATTGTCGTGCGTCGGTAGTTGCGTTTCCGCGAGTTTGTTCGGTGAAGACGTACTCGGTCGAAGCATTCGAAGTCGACGGCGTATCGGCAAAGCGAACGTAAAAGGAATCGGCATCGAAGGACTCTCTCTGTTCGTGGGCGCTCATGCGGGCGTCTAGTCTCATCAGCGCGAACTGCTGGATCTGGTTTCGGCCTTCCCAGCTGATATTGTGTTTTAGGAGCGCTTGGCTCTTGGGCATGGCTTTTTCACGGATCGCTTGGGTGTCGGATTGGCGGCTGGAGGCGGCCAGTCCGGTATCGGTATAGCCTTGGCTCGTGGAGCTTGCCAGCTCGAGGGCCGCTTCAAACGCTTGTTCGCCGTCTTGCGCTTCGTCTTGGACAGTGGAACGCTTTTCGTAGTCGCTACTCTGAGAGCGGGCGAAGTCGAGTTTCGGAGATTCCTCTATGGTTTGCATATCGCTTTGCTTCTAGGCAATTGTTGCAGTCGAGCCTGGGGTGGGGCTTACGTAGCAGTGCAAGTACCATGGTCGACAAAGCGGTTTCATTCATCGGTTTTTTACCGATGAGCAAGGGGCGATGCGGTGCGAGCGTCGCGTCTAGGATGCGCTCGGTTCGGAGAGGGTGACGCGGAAGAAGCCCGTAATATTGGAAAACGTGAGCGTGTGCATGGCCTGGCCGTTAGATTGTGTGGACGAATTTAGGTCGAGCTGAGGAGTGGGGACTACGTCGGGCCATGCGAGCTCGTTTATGTCTGTCCAAGTCTGCATGTCAGGCGAGTACTCGATCAGCACTTCGACGCCTTGAGCTCTAGAGGGGAAGGTGAGAGTGAGCGGGCTGCCGTCGCTTTGTCTGATGATTGGGTAGCGAGCGGTGCTATCGATGGCTAGGGGGTCTGTTCCGGTGAGATACTCCTGAAGATTGTTGCGTCCGTCCTGGTCGGGATCGGCGGTTCGGGCGGTGTCGGCGAAATCCCACTCGATGAAGTCGACCCAAGCGTCGTAGGTGGTGGCGTCTGCGGCCTCGGCGGCGAAGGTGACGGTGAGGGTTTGGGCGTCGTCGAGAGAGACGATCTGTTCCTTGGTTTCGCCGTCGAAGGTGACGGTGATCCGGTGGGTGCCTTTGAAGGTGTTGGCGGTATAGTCGCCGTTCGCCGACGAGCTGCCGCTATGATCTTCCCACCAATCGCCGAGAACCCTGTCGATGTAGAGCTGGCCGGTCTCCTTGAGCACGGGTTCCTGGTGGATGCGGTTGCGGTCGGTGCTGCCCTCGGCGAGGTTGTCGTACATGATGGCGTTGCCGCGCCAGTGCCGGAAATCGTCGAGGCCCCAGATGGTGATGCCGTCGACGGAAGGGTGCTCGAAGGCGGCGGACATCACGGCGTCGGTCTGAGCGACTTGTTCTTCCATGGTGGCGTTGGTCCAGGGAACCCAGCTGGCGTTGTGGATCTCGTTTTTGACCGCCATGTCCAGCTCGGTGATTTCGATGCGCAGTCCTGGGAGGCCGTTGGGGTGGTTTTCGGTGGGAGCCATATCCGCCGCGAGCAGATCGAGGCGACGGGTGATCACTTCCCTGGAGATATTCGGGTGGTCGATATGGGCCTGGAGTCCGATGCCATCCATCTGGCCGCCAGCGTCGCGCACGGCGTCGATGAAGGCCTTGTAGGCCTTCACCTGGTTGTCGGTGTTGCTCCAGTCGTTGAGGATATTGAAGTCGTTGATGAAGAGGATGGCGTTGGGATCCGCTTCTTTGGCCTTGTTGAACCAGCGGGCGACTTCGGCGGCCTGGGCGGCCATGTCGTCCGGCGAGGCGATCTTGTCGATTAGGAGTTCGGGGACGTTGAAGTGCTCGTTGTAGAGGTCGTAGTTGTCGATGCCGGAGTCCTTGAAGGTGGTGTGGTAGTCGAAGACGTGGTTGAGGATCTGCTCGCTGATGTAGGCTCCGTCATCGGAACTCCGCACGCGGTCGGGGACCTGATACTCGGCTCCCCAGACGGTGACGTGTCCGCGCAGGCGGAGGTTGTCGGGACCGTCGAAGGCGTTGAAGGTTTGGGGCAGGGCGGCGAGGGCTTGGTTTACTTCATCAGTGCGGGCCTCGTAATAGGTCCACTTCATGATGTTTCCATAGGTGGTGGAATTGAAGTACTTCTGAAGCTGGGTGACGGTGAACTCGTCGTAGTCGTTCGAGGATGGGTTGATGTCGTCGTACTCCACGGCGCAGCCGAAGCGGAAGGCGTGGTTGAGCATCTCGATCTCTACGGTGGCGCCTTCGAGGGGCGTGCCGGAGCCGGTCTGCACCTGCACGGTGAGGTCTGCTTTGCGGTGCGAGATGTCCTGAGCGGACAGGCTGCTGCTGGCGATAGCCGCAATGGCTAGAAAGGCGGTTGCGGCGGCGAAACGGGTAGCGGTTTTCGTCATGTTTGTTTGGGGGGAGTTGCGAGCAGTGAACCGGGCAGGTCAACGCCATGCAACGCGATCGTATTTGCGCGTTCGAAAAGCGCGTGGGACGCCTTTTGCGGTAGGGCGGCTACGAGGTAGGGTGTCGCTTGGCAGGCGACCGATCGTGGGTCCTATCGGCGAGCTAGCAGATCTGAGATCTTGCGATTGAGCACGTCGAGGGGGACGGGCTTGCCGATGACTTCGTCGATGTTTTCCGGCAGGTCGCCGGAGTCTTTTATCAAGTCGCCGAAGCCGGTGATCATGAAGATCGGGGTGTGGGGCGCGACGCGTTTGATGGCCGCGGCGAGCTGATCTCCGCTCATGAGGGGCATGGCTCGGTCGGTGATGACCAGGTCGTACTCCTTGTCTTTGAAGGCGTCTACGGCGTTGTTCGGATCGCCGTAGACGTCGACGGTGTGGCCCCCGCTGACTAGGAGTTCGGAAACCACCTCCAGCAGCACCTCTTCGTCGTCTACGAGCATGATGCGCAGAGACTTGTTGTCGGCGGCTGCTTCGGGACCGGTTTCCGCTTTGCGGGTGGATTGGATGGCGGGAAAACTCATCAGGATGCGGGTGCCTTGGCCCTCCTGGGAATCGATGGTGAAGCTGCCGTGGTGGCGCTGCACCACGCCGAAGACGATGGATAGACCGAGGCCGGTACCCAGTTTGCCCTTGGTGGTGTAGAAGGGTTCGAGGCATTTGCGGCGCGTTTCCTCGTTCATGCCGCAGCCGGTGTCGGCGATTTCGATGCAGACCTTCTCGCCGCGATCGCAGACGGTGACGGATATGGAGCCGTCCGCCTTCATGGCGTCGACCGCGTTGATGATAAGATTGGTGAAAACCTGTCGCAGCTCCGGCTCGTTGCCCATGATGGCTCGACCGGATGAGATATCCATCTTGAACTGGATGTTCAGGCCCTTGGCTTCGGCCTGGTTCTTCCAGCGGTGGCGGGTGAGCTCCTTGACCTGCCAGAGCAGCTCCTCGGGCTGGATTTGGATGAACTCCTCCGGGCTGTTCTGGGAGCGGTAGAACTCGCGCAGTCGGCTGACCACGGCGGCTCCGTCTTGAGCGGCCACTTGAATCTTCTTGAGGTAGCTCTTGAGCTTGGCCTCGTCCTGCATGGCCTTGGGCACGGTGAGCAGGAGTTCGGAGAAGCCGAGGATGGGAGCGAGCAGGTTGTTGAAATCGTGAGCGATGCCGGAGGCCATCTGGCCGAGGGCTCGCAGGCTTTCCTGTTGGATCAGGTTCTTTTGGGTTTCCTTGAGATCGGAGAGGGCCTGCTGCAGCTCGTCGTTCTTCTTGGCCAGTTCGTCGGAGACGGTGCGCACCTCGGTGGCGTCCTCGAGAATAGCGGCGAAGTAGTTGGCGTCGCCGGTATTGTCGCGTAGCGGGATCAGGTAGGCGTTGGCCCAGAAGGAGTCGCCGCTTTTGCGGTACAGCAGCAGGTTGCCGTTGTGCTCCTTTTCGCGTTGCAGGGCTTCTTCGATTTCGAGGATGGCTCGGGCGTTGGTCTTGGGACCGTGCAGGCAGGCCAGAGAGCTGCCGGCGACGCGCGAGTAGCGGTAGCCGGTCATGTCTTCGAAGGCTCGATTGGCGTAGCATATGCGGAAGCTCGGGCCGACCTTCATGAGCAGCAGCACGCTCTCGCGCACCAGCTCCACGGAGGTCTTGAGCAGGTCCATGGCCGGGTTGTCGCCCTCCACGGTCATGTTCTTGGCTTCCACGATGAGCTTGCTTTGGGAGGCGTCGCGTCGGGCGGAGAGCAGCAGTGACTTGATGCGGCCGGCGTCGGCTCGAAAGCGCAGGATACAGGAGAGCACGGAGTCGGAGTACTGCGAATCGGCCAGGAAGTCTTCCAGGCGATCGCGGTCCGCGTCGATGATCAGGTCGCCCAGGGAGAGCTCCTTGAACTGTTCGATGCTTCCGCCCAGCAGCTCGGCCCAGCTGGCGCTGGCGGATTCGAACTTTCCGTGGAAGGAGTGGGTCGAGGAAAGGTTCAGGTTGACGGGGAAGGCCTTGGCGTTGCAGGGGGCGTCGGTGGCCGGCACAGCCTTCACCACCACGCGGGTCTGGGACGGCTGGCTGCTGATGAAAAGGGGGATCGCCTTCAGGTGGAGGCTGCGATGAGCGAGGATGGATTTCGACAAGTCGGCCCGGAAGGGCTCGCATTGCTGGGTCGCCTCGACGTCGAAGAGCCAATGGCGCAGGTCCTGATGGTTGGCTACGAGGGAGGCCAAGGTCTCGGCCTTGAGCTGGATGGGGCTGTGGCCCCAGATGCGGCTGGCTTCCTTGGTGGCTTCCAGGAAGCGCAGGGTGCCGTCGTGCAGCGTGTAGGCGGCGTTTTCGCCAGGGATGTTGAGCGATGCGAAGAAATTCCAGTCGGGAACGATACCGCTGGGCGCGGCTGGTCCGAGCTGGGACGGGCGAGGCGCGGGGGAGCGTTCGGCTTCGGGGAGCCGATCGGAGGCGCAGGTCCGTTGTGAGTCTTTGCTATTGCTTTCGCTTAGCATCTAAATCCATCCGTGGGTTTGGGAAATGTGGGTTTCTCCGAGTTGAGTCCTTTCAACTCAGAGCCGCGAGCGGGGATCCTTCCCCGAACGCGGTCTTGAAAGTGTGAACGAAGGATCGCTGCCGTGGGGCGGGACGATCGATCGGTGGTGTTGAGAATAGGCGCGTCGCTTGGGGGCAGCGCTTAGGAAAGCGAGATGAGTTCGTTCTTGATGGCGTAGCGGGTGAGGGCGGCCACGTCGTGGAGGTTGAGCTTGCGCATGATGTTGGTGCGGTGGTTGTCCACGGTGCGCACGGAGATGTTCAGGCGAGCTGCGATTTCCTTGGTGGAGAACGATTCGGCCACGAGCTGCAGGATCTGCTTTTCGCGGTCGGAAAGGGGGATTTCGCTCGATGCGGAGTCGGGGTTGAGGATGAGCGAACGCATCACGCTGGCCATCTTCGGGCCGATGAAGGTGCCGCCTCCGGAGATAATATCGAGAGCCTTCTTGAACTCATCGAAGCCATCCATCTTGTCGACATAACCTTGAGCTCCGGCCGACAGCAGTTCGCGGATGTTCGCGGAGCTCGCTCTTCCGGAGAAGACGAGTACTTTGACACCGGGCACGTGCAGGGTAAGGCCGCGCAGAACTTCGGTTCCGCTGAGCTCAGGAAGTCCAACGTCGAGGATAACTGTTTCGGGTTTCAGCTTGATGCAACCCTGCAATCCTTCTTCACCGGTGCCGAACGAGCCCACGATCTCATAGCCAGGAAGCATTGAGATGAACTCTGACACCATTTCGCGGATTGCGGTTTGATCTTCTATAATTACGACGCTTTTCATTATGAGAATTTTTCCTGTTGCTCCTATGAGTTACGGACTCGGGTTGTTTTTCTTAAGCGTCTTTGTGGGTGGCGTGCAGAGGAGCGGCAGATTTTCTGGGTAGCTTTCGCAGGCCGATGCGGGGGAATTCTCCCAGATATCGGCCTTAAGCCTTTTCCTTACCGGGGTTCGCGGCCCGTTGGTA
This sequence comes from Pelagicoccus sp. SDUM812003, assembly GCF_031127815.1. Lineage (NCBI taxonomy): Bacteria > Pseudomonadati > Verrucomicrobiota > Opitutia > Puniceicoccales > Pelagicoccaceae > Pelagicoccus > Pelagicoccus sp. SDUM812003. Next base: position 339,970 of record NZ_JARXHY010000004.1, read on the forward strand.
AATCGGATTTGAAAATCGCAGATTCTCTTTATCCGGCCGAAAATGGGCGCCTGGAGGCTGACATCGCTAGGGGATGCGTACCGCGTAGAGCGCGTTCGCCCTCCGTGGCTGGAGCGGGGAGCGGATCGGATCGAGCGCCGCGCCTAGGCGAGCGGGCTCGGTTGTCTAGGGCGGAGGGCGACTGTCAAGCGTCGAGGGAGCTGGAGCGCGGAAGGAGTCCTAGGGAACGCTTGCGCTCGAGCGAGGGTAGCGAGAGAGGCGTTGGGGCGCGGATGGCGCTGGGCCCTAAGCTCGAAACGCAAAAAAGACGGGCCCCGGTTTCCCAGAGCCCGCCATCCTATTCCTGCACCACAAAATGCGTGGATAGCGTTACCTTTATTACTACTACCTAAAAATTTCCTATCGGAGCAGGGTCTGCCACTGGCGCTCCTTCGCTTGGAAGGCGGCCTTGATGGCTCCGCTGGCGACGCGGGTCTTGTAGTCCTCGCCGACGCTGGTCACCACGGTGCCTTCGAAGCCTTCGTCGGTGAGCAGCTTCTGCAGAGCGGCGTCGAGTCCCTTGATCATGCTGCCGCCACCGGTGATGATGATGTTTTGCAGCAGGTCAGGCACGCTGTCCGGATCGGCTTTGACGATCAGGTTGCGAACCGCCTCGTAGATCTTGCCCAGCAAGGTGTCGCAGGCCGAGCCGACCGCTTCGGCGACTTCCAGCTGCTTGATCTTGCCACTGATCATGACCGGATGGGTGGCTTCGGTGGTGGCGCCGTGCACGAAGGAGTGCTTTTCCTTGATCTCGCGGCACTTGGCGATGGAGATCTGGCTGTCCGGATACTTGTTCAGGAGCGATTCCTGAATCATTTCGTCGACGGCGTCGCCGGCGAACGGGAAAGAGATCTGGTCTTCGGCGGAGGGATAGTAGCCCTGGATGAGGCAGACGTCGGTGGAGCCGGCGCCGATGTCCACGAAGAGCGAGTTGCAGACCGGATCGACGTAGTCGCCGCTGACCAGCTGGTCTTCTTCGCGGCTGCCCAGAGCGGCCAGGAAGGGCTCGGGGATGAGTATGACCTTGTCGAAGATGCCGGTCACCGCGAGGCGAGTGTTTTCGCGAGCTTCCGCGTCAGCGTTGGCGGGCATGCCGATGACGGCGCGCACTTCGGCGTCCGGAGAGATGCCGGCGGTTTCCTTGAGGTGAACGAGGAAGTCGCGGGCCGCGTCCATGTCGGCGATGATGCCGTCGCGCAGGGGCTGGACGAGGTCGAGGTGCAGCTTGTACTTCAGAGCGAGCTGACCGAACAGGGTGGTGGCGTCGCCAGGGATGATGCCTGGGAGGATGCCTTCAGTGGTGTAGCCTACGATCGATGGAACGAGTTCGCAGGTGTCGACTTTGCCGTTGGTGGGTTGGGCTACCTGGATGCAGGTCGTATTGGTGCCGAGATCGAGCCCGACGAGAAGCAGTTCGTCCGACTGCTTGGCTTTCGCGTTAGTTGTCACTGATTTTGTTTTGGTGGTACTCATCTTGTGGTGTGGTTGGTTAAGTGTGATTGGGAGCTTTAGGCTGCTGGTTCAGAGTTCGGGATTTTTCTTGGGAGAAATCGGATTCAGCTTTTCGAATCGAGGATGGGATCGATCTGGGCGTCGTTCATGCCTTTGACGATATCTTCGAGAGAGAGAATGGAGTCGGCGAGGGCGTCGCTGTCGTTCTCCTGCAGGGCGTCGATCATGCCGGAGATGTCGCCGAGCTTCACCTTCTGCTTTCCGGTGTTGAATCCCAACGGGGCTGGGGATTCGGCGGGTTCGCCGTAGGAGGGGCGGACCCATGAACCGGACAGCTCCTCGTTTCGCAGGCTGCGCTTCTGGTCGAGCTTGGAAACGTAGATGGAACGGTACTTGGAGGCGATGCGGGCCTCGACTTGCGGGATGATGCGCTTGACGAGGGTCTCTTTGAAAAGGCGTTGGAGCTTGTGTCCCTGATCGACGATGCTTTGCTCGCGGGTGAACATGTCGCGAAGGTCCGCCTTTGCGTCCTCCTTCAGGCCAACAGGCAGGATTTGCATCCACGATTTGATCAATGGAGGAAGCTCCTCTTTGATAATGCGTCGGGATTCCCATTCCTTGCCGTTGCGGTGAAGGATGCAGGCGGCGCGGAAACGCTCCACAATGGCGTCCCATTTTTGCTGCGCACGTTCTGTAACTTTCATCGAAGCGATCATGGTGATAACGGCGCAGTGCATAGCCGCTGACGTGCCAAATTTCGCAAAGCGTTGATTAACAACGACAAGAAATTTCGTGAAACTTTCTGCCTGTGCGTGCGCGGCAGAAAGTTTCCGCTGATCCCTTAGCCCGGTCCCTTTTTGCCTAGGCGCTATCGGCTAGTGAATCTTAGAGGAGCCGGTCATCGCAGCAAGCGGTCTTGGCCTGACAGGGAGGCGATCGGCGCGAGGAGCAGGGCAGGGCGGGATGCGGCGTCCGGCCTATTCGAACTGGGCGCGGAAGGCGGCGAGCTCTTGGCGCAGGGCTGCCAGCTCTTCGGCCTGACGGGCGACGGTTTGCTCGAGGGTGGCGATGCGGGCCTCCGCTTCGGCGGGCAGGGTGGTGGAGACTTCTACCTTGAGGGGACCGCCGATAGCCGCAGTTTCGCCGGAGGCGATTTCGGGTTCACCCGAGAGCAAGTGGGCGAACCGGGCGTCTTTCTTGCCGGGCTGTCTCGGAAGCTCCACGACGAGGGGGAAGTCGCCGCTGGCCATCTGCCCGAGCTCCTCGCGAACTTCGTCCAGGGAGGCGAAGCGGTGCATGCGCTCGCAGCGGGAGCGCAGTTCGCCGGCGGTCTGGGGGCCGCGCAGCAGCAGTTCGGTAAGAATGGCGCGTTGAGGGTCGGGAATGGGATAGACCGAATCGAGGGTGTGCTTGAATTTCGCTACGCGAGCTTCGGCCTGGGTGACGCGGGCGGCGAGGTGCTTGGCCCGCAGCGATTCGGTGCCAGCGTCCACTGCGGAATCGTCCAGCTCCAGGACTGGGGCGCGGTTGGACTTTTGGTTGCAGGCGGCGATCAGGCTATTGAGCGTCAGCGGGTAGTAGTCGGGCGTAGTCGCCTCCTTTTCGCAGAGGCATCCTAGGATGCGGGCTTCGACGATGGAAAGCGGCTGGTGCGGAAGGGTGGATGAATCGCTCATTTTCGAGATATGGGGTCAGTTTGGATTGCGGCAAACTTGTTGCTTTCTGGGCGGACCAGTCAAGCCGTTCGCGCCCTGGGGAGGGTAGCGGGAAACATTGCCGTCGCATTACAGGTCTGTTAGGTTGGCTCTTAACGCTTTACAGGTGGCGGAATCCGCATTGGAACTCTGAGCGTACAACTCCAAATCCCGAGCTATAGCCTATATGAGAAAGAGAAGCGGTTTTCGAAACAGGAAGGCAGGTTTCACCTTGGTGGAAATGCTGCTGGTCATCGGTCTGATTGTGATCTTGGCAGGGGTCGCCATTCTCAACGTCGACACCATCTTCGGCGACAACGCCGCTAAGCTGACCGCCTTCAAGGTCAGGGAAAGCTTCAAGACTCCGCTTTTCAAGTACCGCATGGACACCGGCAACTATCCTACCACTGACCAGGGCTTGCAGGCTCTGCTGCAGAAGCCGTCCAATGTGAGCGGCAAGTGGAGCGGTCCCTACATCGAGGGCAAGGACGACTTGGTCGACGCCTGGGGCAACGAGCTCAAGTACCGCTACCCGAGCTCCAACAATCCGGGCAGCTACGATCTTTATTCCTTGGGGCCGGACGGAGTCGAATCGGAGGACGACATCCGAAATTGGGGCGAATAGCTTCTGCTGACGGTCGGAGCGAATCCGGCGATTGCCATGATGGTCACGGCGCGACGCAACCGAACCGCGGGGTTCACTCTGATCGAGGTGCTCTTGACGGTTTCCCTGATCGCCATGCTCTCGACGCTGTTCGTCATCAACATCGGCGCCCTGTTGCGTGACGGCGAGCTGGAGACCTTGGAAAACGAATACTGGCGAGCGGTGGACGCGGCGCGTACCGGGGCGGTGTTTCGCCAGTCTCCGCATTTCATCGAATGGGACGACAAGGCTCGCAGCTTCGTGGTGAGCTCCTCCGGGGTGACGGAGCGCTTCCATGTGGATACCAAGGCTTTTGGCGACGTCGACGTGGCGGTGCGCTTCGAGGAGATCGCTCCGGAGAACAGCTACGTGCTGATTCGCGGGGAGCTGGTTTCCCGCAGGGACATCGCCACGGTAGGCTTCTATCCCGACGGCACCTGCTCTCCCTATGTCGTTTCCATGACGATCGGCGATTTCGAAACCAGTTTCCAGATGGACCCGTGGACGGGCGTGCAGCTGGTGGATCCGGAAGAGGGCCATGCGGGCATCTGACAACGCCATGCCAGCGCGGACGAGTGGCCGTGGCGGATTCACCTTGCTGGAGGTTCTTGTCGCCCTGGGGCTTTTTTTCATGTCGGTGACCTTCTTCTCCATGGCTTACCTCAACACCCTGAACGCCATGGCCAGCGTGCGTGTCAATCAAGGACTGGAGCAGGACTTGGCGATCATTCGCCGCCAGGCCTTGCTGCTCAGCGACGTGGAGGAAGTCGAGGAAGGCGGGGATGTGATCACCGGCCAGCACGGCACGGCGCGCTGGCGGATCGAATACGAGCCCACCAAGGTCGCTGACTTGTTTTTCGTGCGGCTGAGCGTGGAGCTGGAACCGGAGGACGAGGAGCAGGGAGTGAGCGAAGCGGTGGAGGAGTTCTACCTCACACGACCGACCTGGTCGGACCCCGTGGAGCGCGACGAGTTGAGAACCCAAACCCGCGAGCGACTGCTGGATCGGCAGCGAAATCTCAATCGATGAAGGGACTGCTAGATCGTACTTCGAAACGGGGAAAGAGGGGCTTCACGCTTCTGGAGGTGTTGCTGGCGGTGACGCTCAGCGCCTTCATTCTGACCTACCTGACCAGCTTTCTCTTCAGCATGGCGGAGTTGTGGGGGTACGGTGCGAACGAGCGCCTTTTTCAGAAGCATGCCCGCGGCGTATCCAGATTCTTAGAACAATCCTTCACCTACGCCTCCGCCAAGTATCAAGCGGGCGATCAGGGGTCGACTCCCGTATACTGGATGGAGTGGGAAGGCGATGGCAGCCAAAACCTCGAGTACTTGACCTTCGAGCTGGAGAAGAGCCCCGGGGCGTTCGTCTGGCCGGAGGAACCCATGCCGCACGTGGTTTGCTCGCTCGATTTCGACGAGGACGAAGGCCTGTTCATCCTGTGGCGTTCCCGTCTGGAAAAGGAGTTCGACGAAAAGCCGCCCCGCCGCACCTTGGTCTCGCCTTTCGTGACCGAGGTTCGGTATCACTATATCAACTACGAGGAGGAATATCCCGAATGGGAGATCACCGACCAGCCCAAGGAAGAGGCGGATCGCAGCAATATCCTGCCGCAGCGCATCGAGCTGGTCTTTCGATTCAAGGACGATCGGATTTCGCGTCAGCTGATCCTGCCCGCGCCCATGGGAGGGACGCCTATTCTCTGATGAGAGCGACGCTGCAGCGCAGGTCCTCGCGACGGGGATCGGTCCTCCTGATGACGCTGGTGCTCATCGTGGTGGTTTCCTTCGCTCTGACCATGTACATCGAGCGCGCGGAGGTGGAGATCAAGAGCGAAGGCTACTACTGGAAGCGCGCTCAGCTGCGCAAGGACGCGTGGTCGATGATGGAGGTTGCGGTAGCGGCGCTGGCTGACGTGAAGGCCATCGACCGGTCTCTCTACTCGCCGTCCCAAGGATGGTCGGACCCGCTCGAATACGCGGGCATCACCCCGCGCCCAGGCCTGGAGGTTCACTTCGAGTTCATCGACGAAAGCGGAAAGCTGAACCTCAACGGGGCCGAGTCGGATACCTTGATCCTGCTCTTCGACGAGCTCGGCTTCGAGCTGGACGTGGCCATGCAGCTGGCGGACGTGCTGCTGGATTGGATAGACGGGGATGACGAGACGCGCATCGATGGCGCGGAGGAGCGGGAATACAGCACTCTGGAGCTGGACGCCCATCCCGCGAACCAGCCGCTGCAGTCGCTCGACGAGCTGCGCTATCTCTTCGCTTTCAAGGACCTGTTCTTCGACGAGAGAGGCGTGCCGCTACCCGTCTTCCACGAACTGGAGAACGCGGTCACGGTGTACGAGGTCAGCGAGTTGAACCTCAACGCCGCCTCTTCGCTCGCCTTGCGAGCGGTGGCCGATATGGACGAATTCGACAAGCAGGCCATCGACCAGTTTCTAGCAGGCCTGGATGGCGTGCTGGGCACCGCGGACGACGAGTATTTCTCCAGTTCCGAAGATCTATCCTCGGTGCTGGTGGATCTGCCGCAAGGAGCGCCCTTGGGCTACCAGATTTCGGTGCTCACCATCAAGGTCACGGTCAAGGAAGCTGGCTACAGCTACAGCCTGATCGGGACCGTGAACACCCGTTCGGAAGCCCCGGCCATGCAGGAGAGCGATGGGAACCTGAAGTATCCGTTTCATTTCCTCGAGTTGCGCGAGGAGCCGGGAGCTAATAATGCTCGACCCCTGTAATGTTTGCCTAGAGATTCTCGAAAGCTGTGTCCCTACTAACGAAACTTAAACCCAAACCCCAAGCCTACGCGCTCGACGCGCATTTCGTGCCCGGCCACTGGTTTTTCTGCCGGCGGATCGAGATCCCGGCCGACTTGGAAAAAGGCGAGGAAGAAGGCTTCCTGATGCTGGAGCTGGAAGGCATGTCGCCCTTTCCGCTGGAGCACCTCTATTGCGGTTACCGCCTTGATTCGGAGCGGCGCTACGCCTTTGTCTTCGCCGCCTACCGACGGCGGTTCGGAGGTGTGGATCAAGCCGCGTGGCGGCGCCTGGACGCGGTGCTGCCGGATTTCCTGATTGGGCTGAGTTCGGACGCGCGTGTGAGCGGCCCGCTGGTCCTTGAGACGGAGTCCTCGTACGTGGCTTTCCGATACGATGGAAATTCGGACTTGCCGGTCGCGTTCTTTGCCGAGCCCAAACCCAAGAACCAGGACGGCGAGGAGCAGCAGGGCGAAGAGGGGTTGAGCGCCTTCCTTCGCCGCGCGTCGGATTCGATCGGCGTGAAGGGGCCTTGTGTTTGGAAAGTGAATACAAGAAAGGAGTGGGTGGGCTCGCAGGCGTGGCTGGGAGTCGACGAGCCCAGCAAGGGATGCGAGCATGTGGTTTCCTTTTCCCGCGGAGACATATGGAAGGCGGACGTCCGGGACCCCGAAATGGTGGAGCAAGCTCGCAAGGACGAGCGTCAAAACGCCATCATCTGGAAAGGCGTGCTTGGCATCGCGGCCTTGGTCGGGCTGCTTTTCATCGGAGAAATCTATTGGGCGGGCAGCGAGGCCTATCTCGCTCTCCGGCGAAGCCAGAACGAAAAGCGAGCTCCGTTGGTGGAGGACTTCAACGAGCTGAACGACACTACGCGAGCGCTGCAGCTCTTCCAGGAGTCGAACTTGGTCCCGTTCCAGATGATCGAGTCCTTGGCTCCCTTGCAGAACTATCCCAAAGTCGTCTACCGGAAGTTCGAGACCAGCGATCCCAACGTGCTGGTCATCGAGGCGCGATCGCAGAACAGCTCCGAGGTGACGGCCTTCAAGAAGCGTTTGGAAGCCTTCGGCAAGATCAGTTCGGTGGAGCTTTCCAATCAGGTAAACAACCCCAGCGGCTCCACGTTCACGGCGACCATACGGTTCGTGCCGGGCGCGTTTTTCGAACTAGCGGAGGTATCCACAAATGAATGACTACAAGGATAGCCTGGATGTGAAGATCGCCGCGGGGCTGGTGAAAGCCCGGCGGGCCTTCTTCAAGCTGAGCTTGCGCGAGAAGGCCCTGCTTTCACTGTTTCTGCTGGCCTTGGTCGGGGTGTGGTTCTCCTGGCAGGTGGATCGCCATGGCGAGACCGGCGCCGCGCTGCGCAGCGCCAAATCCACGGCGGAGGAGCAGCAGCTCGCTCTCTCTTACCTCCCGGGAATCGAGGAGGACTACCGGCGCTTGATCTCGCAGATCAATCTCAGCGAACTGCCCAGCAAATACGAGGTGAGCAGCCGGGTGGACGCCTTGGTGCGCCAGGCGGGATTTTCGGACTTCGACCTCGGACAGGCCCGCACCGAAAGCGGTACCGGTTTCAACTTTCACACGATCCAGCTGTTGGTGGAACGAGCCACCTATAAGCAGATCAAGTCCTTCACCCAAACCCTGAAGCGGGAGCTTCCGTACGTGAGCCTGGAGCGCATCATCATACAGGCCCAGAATCGCGACGACCAGTTCTTGAATGTCAGATACGTTTTGAAATCAATCGAGAGTACCGGAAATGAGAATTCGTAAGCCTAACACAACGCTCTTCGCCGCAGTCCCGCTTCTGCTCGCCCTCGCGGGCGCTACGCTCTTCGCCCAGCAGCAGAGCCCTTCGGGACTGACGGCTCCAGACCCGGACGCGATCATCGACGACTACAAGATCATCGGCCAGAACATCGAAGGCGTGCTGGAGATCCTCTCCCAGCTCACCGGCCGCTCCATCCTGCGACCCCAGGCCTTGCCCACGCCGGAGATCACTTTCGACAGCGGAGGCCCCATCACCACCGGCGAGCTCATTCTGGCTCTCGAGACTTTGCTGAGTCTCAACGATATCGGTATCGCCCCGCATGGAGATCGCTTTCTGAAGGTGGTGCCCATCAATGAGATCCGCACAGAAGCCCCGGAGCTGGTCACGGAAAGCCTTTCCCAGCGCTCGCCCAGCGGGCAGGTGGTGAGCAAGCTCTTCCGCCTGCAGCATTTGGATTCGCAGACCTTCCAGCAGCAGATCCAGCCCTTTCTCAGCCCGGGCTTCAGTTCCATCATTCCCTTCAAGAACTCCAACGCGGTGATCGTCACCGACACCATCAGCAACCTGCAGCGCCTGGAGTATGTGGTGGGCGAGGTGGACAAGCCCTCGCGTCTGAACGTGGAGCCGTTTTTCTACACCCTGCAGTTCGCTCAGGCGGCGGAGGTCGCCCAGCAGATCCAGCAGATGATCGACGATGCCCGAAACCGCTTCGGAGACCAGACCGGAGGAAGCGGCAACAGCGGCAACCGGCGAAACGCCAGCAACAACACCGCCACCGACGTGGCTCCACCGCCGCCCAGCGGAGATGGCGAAGGCAGCATCTCGCAGATCCTCTTCGGCTCTAACACGGCCATCTCCTCGGACGATCGCACCAACCAGATCATCATCATGACGGCGCCCTCCAACCTGGAGTTTTTCGAAGGCATCATCCAGAAGCTCGACGTGAAGGCCGACCCGTCGACGCGCATCGACGTCATCCCTCTCAAGCACGCTGACGCGGCGGAAGTGGCGTCGCTGCTCAGCCAGTTCGTTTCCGGGAAGACCAAGCAGGACTCCAGCGATCGGTCAAACAGCAGCCAGCGCTCGAGCAACCGTCGCATCGGAGGCAATACGCCCACCTTTCCCAGCGCCGAGGAGCCCGTCACCCAGTCGCCTCGCGAAAACGCCATTTCGAACGTCTTGAACACGAGCGAGGAGCGCGACAGCCAGTTCAGCAATTTCATGACCATCCTGGCGGACGAGCGAAGCAATTCGCTGGTGATCTCCGGCACCCGCAACGACCTCGAGCTCATGAACGCCCTGGTCGACCGGATCGATGTATTGCTACCGCAAGTACGCATCGAAGTGATCATCGCCGACGTGAGCTTGAATCGTCGAAAGGGGCTCAACCGCGGCATGGACGCGTTCTCCGTCTCCTTCGAGGAACAGGAAGATGGCTCAGGCGACTACACGTTTCCTGGAGTCAACTTCCTCGGTCTGGGCTTGGAAGGAAGCTTCAACTACAACGATGGCGTGTACAGCAACCTGACGATCGACGCGGTGCTCAATCAAGCCCGCACCAATTCCGATGTGGAGCTGCTGTCAGTGCCCACCTTGGTGACGACGCACAACAAGGAAGCGACTATCATCGAAGCGAAGTCGTACCCCATCATCACCAGTTCTCAGACCTCGACCATATCTGATTCGGTGCGACAGTCCGTGCAGTACCAGAACATCGGTATCGAAATGACGGTGACACCGTTGATCGGTCCGAACGACGTGATCCAGCTGGAGATCGATCAGACTATCGACGACATCGCGGACTTCGTGCAGATCGGCGATGATTCGCAGCCGATCATCAGCAAGCGTCAGGCGACTTCCTACGTGAGCGTTGCGAACGGGGAACTCGTGGTGTTGGGAGGATTGCAGCGCAATCGGGTTCAGACGGACAAGGCCCGGGCTCACCTGTTGGGCAACATCCCGCTGCTCGGAAAGCTTTTCCGCACGCGCCAAGTCGACAATCAGAAGTCCGAACTGATGGTGTTCATTCGTCCCCAGATTATTAGGACAACGGACGAGGTGAACTTCGATGCCCAGCGAAAGCTCGATTCCTTGAAGACGCAGGAGTCGCTCAATCGGTTCCTGGAAACCGGCGAGCTTGAAGTGGAGGTATCGGAGGAAGAGCAGGAAGGCTCTCGCCCGAAGACGAAAGGAGCGAGGAACTAGCGATGAAGATGGGAAGGGCATTGGCTATGGTTTTTTCTCTGGGACTTGGCGTGTTTTCCTTGAGCGCTCAGGATTTCAATCCGTTCGAAACGCCAAAGGCGAATTCGGGAGGCGAGCCCACGCCACCTCCCCAGAGCACCACGCTGGATACCTATGAGTTCAACGGGATCATTAGCATCGATGGAGTGACTCGTATCAGCGTTTTCGATACGAAACAGAAACGGAACTTCTGGTTGGAGGTAGGGGAGCAGGCCGAAAACGGGGTGGTCCTTCGTCGCTACGACCCGCAGGCGGAAACGGTGGTGATCTCCATCGGCGGTACCAACAAGCAGCTTGCAATGAAGAGCGCCAAGATAACGCCTCTGAAGATCGCTTCGCCAGCGGTGGCGTCTGGCGACCAGACGGTGGCGCCTCAGGTGCCGGCGGACGTGCGAAATGGTCAAAACGAACGCGTGGGCGAGAGCGACGAGGAAGTACGCGAGCGCATGAAGCGCGTCGCTGAGGAAATCCGTCGTCGCCGAGCGGAGCGAAGAGCTCGATTGCAGGAGCGAACCACGAGCAACTAGAATGCGAGTACCATGCAGGTAGCTGACACTGATTTTTTGCAGATCTTCTCATTGGATGAGGAGCAACGTCGCGAGTTGCTGGCGTCCCGTCGATCCGAACGGCTGGTGACGCTGTCGCGATTCCTCAACCGTAGCCTGAACGAGCTGGTCGCCGAGTTGGGTCGTTTCAGCGGCAGCGACGTGGTCGATCCCAGCCGGTTCGACCTCAAAGGGCTGCAAGGCATTCCCCTGCGCATCTTGCACGAGTTTCACTGCGTGCCGATTCTGCCAGTGGCCGAGGCCTTGGATGACGAGAGCGAGTATCTCGAGGCTCTGCCGCCGATAGAGGAGCGGGAAGATCTGGTGCTCGCCACCGCATGGCCGGTGGATGTGGTGATGGAGGACTGGGTCTACGCGGCCTGCGGCAAGCGGGCCAGGTGGGTGATCGCTCATCCAGAGCGTATTTCGAATTTCATTACGCAAAATCTGGGCGTTGGGGCGGAGAGCCTCGACGACTCCTTCGATATGGAAGCGGAAGCGGCGGTGGCCACCGTCGAGGAAGAGGAGGACGAAGACGCGGCCATCATTCGTTTCGTGAACGAAGTCTTCAACCAGGCCATTTCAGGCGGGGCCACGGATATTCATTTCGAGCCGATGGAGGACCACTTGCGCATCCGCTATCGCATCGACGGATTGCTCGTGCCGGTTCCTGTACCCGAAAACCTGAGACGGTTTCAGGACGCCATCGTCTCGCGTCTCAAGATCATGGCGAAGCTCAATATTTCCGAGCGCCGCCTCCCTCAGGACGGCCGTATCAACCATCGGGTCGGCGACACCACGCTGGATATCCGACTTTCCACCATGCCGGTCATGTACGGCGAGAGCATTTCGCTGCGCTTGCTTAACAAGAAGAACAAGCCGCTCAGCATGGCGCAGCTCGGCATGTCCGATCGGGACGAGGCGGTGGTGGAGCGCGTGCTGAATCTCCCGCACGGAATCATTTTGGTCACGGGTCCGACGGGTTCGGGAAAGTCGACCTCGCTCAACGCTTTCATTCGGTCCATCAACTCAGAGGATCGCCGCATCATCACGGTGGAGGACCCTATCGAATACGAGGTTCCAGGGGTGAACCAGATCCAAGTGAAGCCCGATATCGGCTTCGGTTTTCCCGAGGCGTTGCGGCACGTGCTGCGTCAGGATCCGAACGTGATCATGGTGGGGGAAATCCGCGACAGCGAGACCGCCGACATCGCGGTGCGCGCTTCGCTCACGGGGCACCTGGTGTTCTCCACTTTGCACACCAACGACTCGGCCGGGGCCATCACGCGGCTGATCGACATGGGAATCGAGCCGTTTCTAATCGCCTCCAGCGTGGAGATGGTCATCGCCCAACGCCTCTTGCGCCGCTTGTGTCCAAGTTGCTTGCGGGTTCGGGCCACTGAGCCTCAGGAACTGCAGGATGCGCTGAAGGTTCTGGATCTGCCGAGCTCCCTGGCGAACGGGATAACGGAGCTGCCGGAGTCCCCGGGCTGCGAAACGTGTCGAGGTATTGGATACAAGGGTCGTATCGGCATCTACGAAATTCTTCGCGTCACCGAGAAAATGCACGATCCAATCGTGCGGCGCGAGGCCGCTCCGGTGATTCGCGACATCGGCCTGAAGGCGGGCATGGTGACGCTCGGCCGTTCCGGCTGGGATCTGGTGGGCAAGCGATTGACTACGCTGGAAGAGGTGGTTCGAACGATTTCCGTGAAGGAAGGGGAGTGAGATAACGTGAACATGAAGATGGAAAAATTGAAAGTTGGATACGCGTCCCCGCGTCGCGCGAGGCCGGTTCTTCGTCTTTTCCGTTCTGCCCCTTAAACGAGATAGCGGTGCCGGTTTATAGATACAACGCAAGGGACGAATCGGGAACGCCCCATCGTGGGGAGCTCGAGGCTGCCAATCGCAAGCTGGCTTTGAGCCGGCTGGCGGCCCAAGGGCTGAAGCCCATTTCGGTGAGCGAAAAGGGCGCGAAGGAATCGAGCGGCTTGAGCGATCGACCGTTCTCGGGAATATCCGGACTGTTCACCCGCCAGCGGAAGGTGGAGCTGGGCCGCAAGGTGACCTTGCCCTTTCTCAGCGCCCTGAAGGAGCTGCTCGCTTGCGGCATTCAGGCGGGCGACGCTCTCCAGCTGATGAGCGCCCGCCTGAACGATCCTATGCAGAAGCTGCTGGCGACTCGGCTTTGGGAGGACGTGCGGCAAGGGCGTTCGCTGTCCGAAGCCTTCGCCAAGCAGAGAAAAGTGTTCGACGACAGCGTGGTCAGCCTGATCGAAGCGGGTGAAGCCACGGGAAACCTCAACAACGTGCTGGGTCGATTGGTGACGAACATGGAGGAAAGCAAAGCGATTCGCTCGAAGCTGATCTCCGCTTTGGCCTATCCGGTCTTCTTGCTGGTGGTCGCGTTCGGGCTGGTGCTGCTGTTTCTGTTTTTCCTCATGCCGCGCATCGAAGGTCTGCTCACTTCGCTGGGAGGGGACCTGCCGGCCTCCACCCGCCTGCTGATCGCCTTCGCCGAATGGCTGCTCGCCTACGGCTGGCTGGCGGGGATCGGGGCGATCGCGGCTGTAGTGATGATCGTATCCTGGCGGCGCAGCGCAGCTGGCCGGCGCAGGTTTGACGAGCTGATCCTGAAGGTGCCTGGTCTGGGGGCCTTTTTGCGCGATTTGCAGGTGCTCAAGCTCTCCCAAGTGCTTTCGCTGCTGTTGGAAAACGGCATCACCATGGTGCAGTCTCTTGCCATGACGGAGCGCTCCTTGAGCAACCGCGCCATGAGAGAGCGGTTTGGGGAAGCTCGTTCCAAGGTGACGGAGGGAGCCACGCTTTCCAGCTCTTTCAAGGCCACTGGCTACTTCGATGGCATGGCCCTGGACATCTTTACGGTGGGCGAAAACACCGGAAACGTGGTGCCCGGCCTGAAGCAGCTGTCACGGCAGTACGGGGAGCGCGTGGACGCGGCGACCAAGGCCTTTCTCGGCTTCATGTCTATCGGCGTGCTGATTTTCGTGTTCGCTTTCGTCAGCCTGGTGGCGCTGGGCATCATCCAGGCCGTTTTCCAGTTGAGCAGCAGCCTTTCGGGGTAGGCGGCGATCGAAACGCGCCTGTCGACTGGCGGGCGAGGATTGGACCGCCGAGTTGCCCGGCTAGGGCTTGTCTCCTCTTGTTTCGCTGGCATTGAGGGTAGCTATCTAGGAAGTACCGCTAGGCGAGGGGTAGGGAATCGCTGCTAGGCGGTTCTTTTTCTAGATTCGAGAGGAATTGCAGCTACACTTCCGCCTTTCTCTTCATTCTTCGTTTTTCCCTTTCGAATGAATTCCTGTTTGCTTGGAGGCTCTCGAGCCCTGTGGATGCTGTCGATCGTCCTGTTCGCGCTTGGTCAGGCATGGGCGAAGATCGGCGATCGGGAGCTCGATCGGCTGAAGTTCAGTCCTTTGGAGGGGTTGAGCTCCGGGCCGAGCGGCCAGGTCAGCGCCATCGTCCAAGGATCGAATGGCTTCATCTGGTTCGGAACCCGCGAAGGGGCCCATCGGTACGACGGATACGATTTTCGAACCTATTCGAACCGAAAGGACGACCCGCTCTCGCTGGTCAACAGCGTGGTGCTGGCCTTTCAGATCGATCACTTGGACCGGATCTGGATCGGCACGGAAAAGGGAGTCTCTCGCTACGTGCCGGAGACCGATTCGTTCGAGAACTACCTGCTGGATCCGGAGGAGCGCAACAGCAACTTGGCCAATCATAGCAACGCCTTCGTGGTCGACAGCGAGAATCGGCTCTACGTGAGCTCCGAGTCTGGGTTCGTGTACCGCTACGAAGAGGCCCGCGATCGGTTCGAGCCTATCAACGCGGTTCCCTTGGGAATCATCAAATCGATGGTTATCGACGGAGAGGATCGCATATGGGTCGGAGCGGATAGCCGTCTCCATCGTTTTGATACGCGAGAGGGTGGGTTGGTGACTTACGAGGAGCCGTTTCGCTCGGACGATCCTTCGTTGGATAACTTTATCGAAAGCATCGCGTATGTCGACGACGAGACGATCTGGCTGGGTACGGCCGCCGACGGCGCCGTCCGGTTCAATAGCGTCAGCGAGGTCGCCGAATCCATGCCTCGGGCGTTCGAGGGAGAGTCTTACGCTCACACCTTGCTGATCGATGATCAGAAAAACCTTTGGATTGGCCACTCTTCAGGGATCACCTTGTATCCAAATGGTCAGGACGATCCTATTCGCTATCACTCGGACCTCAAGGAAGGGCCTCTTCCTCGCAGCGGGATCCACTCGCTGCTGATCGATTCGCAAAGCAACATCTGGGCTGGCTCGGCGTATCATGGGATCTTCGTTTCATCCAACAACAAGCGCTTTCATGCCTTGCCCCAGTACGCAGGGCTCAGTGGCAGCGACAAGGCGGTGATTTCGGCCCTGCTCGAGGATCGGGAGGGCAATCTCTGGATCGGTCGCAATTCGCAGGGTGTCGACATCCTGCCTGCGTCGGGCGGTGCGATGATCCGTTTGCGAAACGATCCGTCCGATCCGCGCAGCATACCGCTGAATACGGTTTTCGATCTGTTTCAGGATAGCTTTGGCGAGATTTGGCTCGGGATATATCGTGGCGGATTGAACAGGTACGATCCAGAAACTGGATACTTCGAACGCTTCGTGCACGATCCCGATGACCCGTCTAGCATTGGTTCGAACGACGTGAGAGGGATTCAGGAGGATGAGCTCGGAAACCTCTGGGTGCTCACCCATGGGCGTGGCGTTTCCTACTTCGATCGGGATTCGGAGACCTTTGCGCGCCTCAGGCAGGACCCGAGCGACCCTGACGGGTCGCTGATAGACGACTGGGCGAACGACATCCTCTATCTCGATGGCGACTTGTACGTGGGCACGTCGATCGGTTTTTCCATTTTGGATACCAGAACGGGCCAAGTGGAGAATTTCGATTCGGATCCCCAGGACCCGGAGTCGCTCTCCAATCCGGTTATCAACACCTTCTTTCTGGATTCCAAGAATCGGCTATGGATCGGCACCGGCGACGGAATCAATTTGTTCGATCCGCTGACCAAGCGGTTTCGCAGCTGGAGTGTGGAGGAGGGGCTGCCGTATCGCATCGTCAACGCCATCCAAGAGGACGACGCGGGGCAGTTATGGATCGGCACTGACAACGGACTTGCCCGCTTCGATCCCGAACGCGAAGGGATGGACACCTACGACAGCGGCGATGGCCTGTCGGACAACGCGTTCTACGCGCGCGCCGCCATCAAGAGCAGCGATGGCAGGTTGATGTTCGGGATGAAAAACGGCGTCACCTACTTCCGGCCGGAGGAAATCGAGGACAACACCTATGCTCCGCAGGTTTGGATCACGGACTTCAAGGTGTCGAATCAGTCCCTGAAGGTAGACCCTGATGGTGAGGGGAATGGGACCATCCAGCGCAGCATATGGGAGTTGGACAAGGTGACCTTGGACTACGATCAGAAAGTGATATCGATCCATTTCGTCGCTCTGAATTTCATCCAGTCTCATAAAAACGAATACGCATATCGTCTTCTGGGGTTCGACGATGATTGGAACCTCGTAGGGTCTCGGCGGGAGGCGACTTATACCAATTTGAATCCGGGGAACTACGTCTTCGAAGTGAAGGCCTCGAACAACGACGGGTATTGGAATGAAACGCCGAGGAGCTTAGGCATCGTCGTGACGCCGCCGTTCTGGGGCACGCTTTGGTTTCGCTTGTCATCTGGAATCATGGTGGTGGCGCTGCCGATCTTCCTCGCCATGCTGCGGCTTCATCGGGTCAAGCGTCAGCGCGCGAAGCTCGCTTCGATCGTGGAGGAGCGCACTCGGGACCTCCGATCCTCCAATGAAAAGCTTGAGAGCGCCTACCAGTTGCTGGAGAAGAACCAGCATCAGATCACGGTGCAGAACCAGGAGCTCATCACTCACCGGGAAAACCTGGAGCTGATGGTTTCGCAACGTACCCGCGAGCTGGAGGATGCGAAGGAGAAGGCGGAGCGGTCGGATCGCTTGAAGTCCGCCTTTTTGGCCAACATGTCGCATGAGATCCGAACGCCAATGAACGCGATAGTCGGTCTGCTGGAGATCCTGCGCCTGGAGAGCATCGATGACGAGGAGCGCCGCCGCTACAATGATGTGATCAAGCAGAGCAGCAATACCTTGCTGACCTTGATTGACGATATCCTCGACTTGTCGCGCATCGAGTCTGGGGAGGCTACCATACAGCTCAGAAACTGCGACATCGATGAAATATGCGACGAGCTGTATTCGCTATATAAATACGTAGCTGAAAAGGAGTCGGAAGGCGCCATCAGGCTGGAGCTCATCCGAAACGGAGAGTCCGGGCTCAGGAGGGACGAGGGCGAGCGATTGATCGCGAGCGGCTTTGATCCCGTGCGTCTGAAGCAGATCCTCACCAATCTGCTCTCAAACGCCATAAAGTTCACCGAGAAGGGCGTCGTTTCCTTTGGATACAATTCCCAGGTCGTTGACGGGACGCTTCGGCTGGAGTTTTTCGTGTCGGACACAGGTATTGGCATTCCGGATATGCACTTGGACAAGGTTTTCGATCGCTTCCACAAGGTGGAGGACTACGGGGACAAGGTTTATCGCGGGACGGGACTTGGACTCACCATTTCCCAGCGGCTTGTCGAGATGATGTCGGGACGAATTTTCGTCGCTTCCAAGCTCGGCAAGGGCACGCGTTTTTCCGTGCGTTTCGATCGAGCTCTAGAGGAGGGGCGACCCTTGGATTCCCCCGCGTCTACGAGCGTGGTCCGCCCGGCGTCCTTGAGGGAAGGCGGCGCAGAGTCGATCGACGGATCGCTGAGCGAGGTGTCGCTGCTGGTGGTGGAGGACGAGGAGCCGAACTACCTGGTGATTTCCAAGTTTCTGGAGCGTAGCGAAGCGAGACTGGACTGGGCTAGAGACGGGGAGGAGGCGAGGCGCCTTTTTTCGGAGCGCTCCTACGACCTGGTTCTTCTGGATGTCAAGATGCCGATCATGGACGGCTACGAGGTCCTGGAGTATATCAGATCCACGGATACTGAAATCCCGGTGGTGATGCAGACCGCCTACGCCATGGAGTCCGACCGGCAGAAAGCGTTTCGCGAGGGGGCGAGCGATTTCATCGCCAAGCCGTTTTCCGAGGACTCTCTCGTCGCGAGCATCCAGCGTTGCCTGAGACAGCGTTCCGCCTGAGAGGCAGGGCTTTCCGGTGGGCGAGATTTGTAAAGTTGTAGTTGAAGCGTGGGAACAAAATGGCCTAGCGTCTGCCATTTGGTTTCCTAGTCGATGCACCCGAACATTCAAATAGCGATCCGATTTCTTCTAGCCAAGAAGCGCTCGATGTTGATGAGCCTTTGCGGAATCGCGTTCGGCGTCGGATTCTTCATCGTCACCCAGGCCCAAGTGCGCGGCTTCGAGGAGTTCTTTATCAAGACCATTCTCGGCACCGACGGAGCGATCCGCATCGAGGACAAGTTTCAGAACACGCTGGCCCAAGTTGAGGCGGCGTCGAGCCGGGGAGCGTCGACCACATTCTTCGTCGCCGACCGATCGAATCGTCGCTACGTGGAGGGCGTGGAGTATCCTGATGAGGTGATCGAGGGGATTCGCCAGCTGTCCAATGTGGCGTCCACCTCCTCGGTTCTGAAAGGGCTGATTTCGGTGCAGAGCCCGCTGCGCACCGAGTCGGCCCAGGCCTACGGCATCGTTCTCAACGACCACCTTTCGGTCTCCGACCTGGAGGAGCAGATTCTGTTTGGGGATATCGAAACCTTTCGCGACACGCCGACGGGCTTGCTGATAGGACGCAAGCTGGCTGATCGATTGCAGGTGCGGGTAGGCGATTCCCTTATCATAGAGCGGCAAGGGGTGAAGAATCGGTTTCGCATCAGCGCGGTCTACGAGACTGGCGTCTCCGACATCGACCGGGTGCGCCTGTTCATGCACCTGGATCAGGCCCGTTCCATTTTGCGCAAGCCCCATGGAGTGAGTTTCTTACAGGTCTCGCTTTTCGATCGCGATCGCGCTCCCTACGATGCCGCTCGCATCGAAAGCATCACCCAGCACAGCGCCGCTCCGTGGCAGGAGCGCGAAAAGGTTTGGCTCGATGTCTTCAAGGCCCTGCAGGTCTCGGCGGTGATCACGGTCTCGACCATCATCTTCATCTCGGGCCTCGGCATGTTCAACACGCTGGTCATGATCGTGATGGAGAAGACGCGCGAAATCGCCATCCTGCGCTCCATGGGATACAGTCGCGCCGACATCTCCTCGGTCTTTCTTTGGCAGGGGGGCATCGTGCTTGTCCTAGGCGTTTTGATCGGCTTCGCCCTAGGCGCCGGAGTGACCTATGGCATCTCCAACCTGCCGCTGCGCATTCGCGGCATCTTCTCCACTGACAGCTACGTGGTCGAATGGTCGCTGGCCCACTATTTCTGGGCGGCGGTGACTGCGATCATCATCGTCATGTTCTCCAGCTTGGCTCCCGCCCGCCGAGCGGCGCGCTTGGTGCCTGGCGATGTTATTCGAGGGACCTCAGCATGAGCGCCACCAAAACGAGCGCCGAAATCGCGATGGAATGCCGATCGCTCCATAAGTACCTGGGCGAAGGCGAAACTCGAGTGCACGTGCTGCGTGGCGTGGACCTCTCTCTAGAGCGAGGGCAGGTGAGCGCGGTGGTCGGACCTTCGGGCTGCGGCAAGAGCACCTTGCTTTATCTGCTCGGACTGCTCGATCGGCAGGATGGGGGCACGATCCATGTGAACGGGCAGGAGGTTCCGCAGGACCGCGACGGCACCCATACGCGCCTTCGCTGCGAGCACATCGGCTTCGTTTTCCAGTTCCATTTCCTGCTTCCTGAATTCTCCGCTCTGGAAAACGTCATGCTGCCCATGCGCAAGCTCGGTCGGCTCTCGGAAGAGGAAATGGTCAGCCAGGCCCGCGAGCTGCTCAGCGAAGTCGGTCTGGGGCAGAAGACCCATCGCCGTCCTTCGCAGCTTTCCGGAGGGGAGCAGCAACGCGTGGCCATCGCTCGCTCCCTCGCCAACCGGCCCACCGTGCTGCTGGCGGACGAGCCCACCGGAAATCTCGACCTGAAGAACTCGCTCATGGTCTTCGACATGCTCACCCGGCTGGCCAAGGAGCACCAGCAAGCAGTGCTGATCGTTACGCATAATCCCGAACTCGCCAAGCTTTGTGACCGAATCCTCCGCATGGAGGATGGTCTTTTCGTTGAGTGAGTTGCGTAAGCTCGGATGTGGGGTATTAGAAAAGCAACTAGCCCGAAATACCGCGTCTTATAAAGCCCGACGGCGTTTTTGGTGAGGCTAACATTTTATTTGCTTTTCAAGGACGCAACCTTTCACTGCGAGTCTCCTAATCGTCTAACCTTCTGCTCAGTGAGTTCCGAAAATTCCCGCAAATCTTTCGTTTTTGCGATAGCCACGCTTGTTGCTGGCGTAGTCGCATTGCCTAAGCTGCTTACTCGAAGTAAGCCTAAGGACGGTACTCGCACGTCGAGTTCCGCGATTCAGCTCAGGCAGGATCCTCGCTCGGTGAGCCGAGAGGATTCGCGGTTCGCGTAACTCTGCGTCCGACAGTTAAACGGCAAACCCTTTCGCGCTATGTCAAAAGTGTTCCCTAAGTGGTCCAATGCGCTGCCACTGAAGATCGTTGTATTTCTCATCATCTTCGTGACGACGCTGCTTGCCGGCATCACCTATTATGTGACGCCTAAGTACACTCGGGTCGGGTACGAGCCGAGCCAGCCTGTGCCTTACGATCACAGCTTTCACGTCGGCGAGCTCGGCTTGGACTGTCGCTATTGCCATGACAAGGTCGACCAATCGGATGTGGCCAACATTCCAGCGGCGGACACCTGCATGAAGTGCCATAGCATGATCAAGACCGACAGCCCGTTGCTGGCGCCGGTGCGCGAGAGCTACGAGTCCGGTCTGCCTATCGCGTGGAAACGTATTCACGAGGTGCCGGACTACGTCTATTTCAGCCACCAGGCTCACGTGACGCGTGGCGTTTCCTGCGTGGAATGTCATGGTCAGGTCAACGAAATGGCGGTGGTGAAGCATGCCGAGCCCATGAGCATGGGCTGGTGTCTCGACTGTCACCGCCACCCGGAAGAAGTTCTTCGGCCCGTCGACAAGGTTTACGATCTCGATTGGGAGCATCCCGGCGGCAAGGTCGCCCAGATCAGGGACGGGCTCAAGCTCGTTGAAGAACGCAACATTACACCTCCTCAAAGCTGCACAGGCTGCCACCGATGAAACGCGCACCTTACACTCATCCTGAAACAGCGGAACTGTCAGGCCCGCGCTACTGGCGCAGCCTAGACGACCTGTCGCAAACCCCGGAATTCCTCGAGCAAGTCGAGCGCGAATTCGGACCGGAAGCTTCGGAAATGAACGAAGTGGATCGTCGCCACTTCTTTAAGATCATGGCGGCGTCCTTCGCTATCGGAGGCATCGGCTTCTCCGGATGTCGCCGCCCGGAGTCGCATATCCTGCCGTATTCCAAGATGCCGGAGCATCAGGTGCCTGGTCAGGCGCTTTATTACGCCACCGGCTTTCCACTGCGTGGGGAAACCTTGCCGCTTTTGGTGGAAACGCATACCGGGCGTCCGACTAAAATCGAAGGCAACGCCGATCACCCGGGCTACCGAGGGGGCACCACCCGCAAGGCCCAGGCGGCCATTCTCGACCTTTACGATCCCGACCGCGCCACGGCCCACGCCAAGGGAGCGGCCAAGCTCAGCAACGCGGACGTCTACGATCTGCTCGCCAAGCTGAACAAGGACTACGCCGCGAACGAAGGGCAGGGCCTGGCGGTGCTGACCGAAAGCGCCAACTCGCCGACGCGTCGCCGCTTGAAGAAGGCGTTTCTTCGGGCCTTCCCGAAGGCTCAGTGGGTCGAATACGACGCCGTCGAAGTCAAAAGCGGAGCCATCGCCGCGGCGCGCTTGACGGGCAACGCTGCCGCTCTGCCCAAGTACGACCTTTCCAAGGCCGAGCGCGTGCTTTCCGTCGATGCGGATTTCCTCGACGAGGAATTGGGCTCGGTCCAGTTCTCCAAGCAGTTCGCCGACGGGCGTCGTTTGCGCTCGAGCTCCGATCAGATGAACCGGCTCTACGCGGTGGAAAGCAACTTCTCCCTCACCGGTGGAATGGCCGATCACCGCAAGCGTCTGGCCTCCAGCCAGATGGTGGCCTTCCTCGCCGCTCTCGCTCTGGAGCTGGAGCTCGGAGTGGAAGGCAACGCGCTCACACCCGTTCTGGAGCCGCTTGCCGCTAAGCTCGACGCGGAAACCAAGGAATGGATCGCCAAGTGCGCCGAAGACCTGGCCGCCCACAAGGGCAAGAGCTTGGTCTTCCCCGGTCAGCACCTCGCTCCGGAAGCCCATGCCTTGGCCCTGCTGATCAATGAAAAGCTGGGCAATCTGCGCCAGACGGTATCCATCGCATTGGTGGACAATGGCCAAGCCGCCAGCATTCGCGATCTCGCCTCGTCCATCGAAGAAGGTGGCGTCAGCTCCCTGCTCATCTCTGGAGGCAATCCCGTTTACAACGCTCCTGCGGACCTCGATTTCGTCGGCTTGCTC
Source organism: Pelagicoccus sp. SDUM812003 (assembly GCF_031127815.1). NCBI lineage: Bacteria > Pseudomonadati > Verrucomicrobiota > Opitutia > Puniceicoccales > Pelagicoccaceae > Pelagicoccus > Pelagicoccus sp. SDUM812003. The sequence continues at coordinate 362,760 of NZ_JARXHY010000004.1, forward strand.
GGCAAGGTGGATCAGGTGATTCGTCTCGGCTACTATTTCGACGAGACCTCCGAGGCGTCCACCTACCATATCGCGCAGGCCCACTTCCTCGAAGCTTGGGGCGACGGCGAGACCTACCATGGCGACGTCGTGGCCCAGCAGCCCATGATCCTGCCACTTTTCGACGGGCTTTCGGAAATCGAGACTTTGGCTCGACTCGTCGGCTCGGCCAACGCCGACGGCTACAGCCTGGTTTACGAAACCTTTCAGACCGCCAACGGAAGCGCCGGCAAGCGCGGCTTCGACAAGTTTCTCAACGAGGGATTCCTGACCCGCGGATTTCGCGCCTCGAACGCCAACATCTCAGGTGTTGAGCTGGCGGGCATGCTGCGCGGCTACCAGGCGCCAGCGGCGCCCACCGAAGACTCCTTGGAGGTTCGCTTCCTCAACGACGCTTCGGTGGACGATGGCCGCTACGCCAACAACGGCTGGCTGCAGGAATGCCCCGATCCCATGACCAAGCTGACCTGGGACAACGCCATCATCGTCAGCCCGCGTTTGGCCAAGAAGCTTGAGATCGTGGCCCCGGATTCCATGATTCAAGTGGCTCGCAAGAACCCGAACAAGGTTCGCGACGGACGTCAGTTCGCCCCCGTGGCCACCCTCAAGGTGGGCGGTCGCGAGATCACTGGCGCCATCCACATCCAGCCGGGTCTGGACAACTACACGGTCGTCTTGCCGCTTGGTTACGGACGCTCCAAGACCGGCCGTGTCGGCACGGGCTCCGGCTTCAGCGCCTACAAGCTGCGCACCGCTTCCGCCTTCGTTTCCGGAGCGAGCATGGACCTGACCGGTGACACCTACCAGTTGGCCGAAACGCAGGAGCACTGGTCCATGGAAGGTCGAGCCATCGTTCGCGAAGCCAACCTCGACACCTACGCGAAGGATAGCGAGTGGGTTTCCCACATGGGAATGGAATCCCATTCTCCTGCGGTTTACGGCGACGCGAAGGATGAATCCACGCAAAAGAAGGTAACCACCACCCCGCGTGGCGGCTCCATCTACGAGCATCCGAATCTCACTGGAATCCACCAGTGGGGCATGAGCATCGACCTCAACGTCTGCTCCGGCTGCAACGCTTGCGTGATCGCCTGTCAGAGCGAGAACAACATTCCCATCGTCGGCCGAGACCAGGTACGTCGCGGGCGCGAGATGCACTGGATCCGTCTCGACCGCTACTTCTCGTCCGGATCCTCCGACAATACGGAGATCCCCGAGGACCCGCAGGTTTCCCTCCAGCCCATCGCGTGCATGCAGTGCGAAACCGCGCCTTGCGAGACGGTTTGCCCGGTGAACGCTACGGTTCACGACGAAGAAGGCCTCAACGCCATGGCGTACAACCGTTGCATCGGCACCCGCTACTGCGCCAACAACTGCCCGTACAAGGTTCGCCGCTTCAACTTCTTCGATTACCAGCAACGTCAGCTCGACAAGCTCTATCTGGGGCCGCTCGCTCCCAAGGGCATGCCGGAGCTGGTGCAGATGGCTCAGAATCCGGACGTATCCGTGCGCATGCGCGGCGTGATGGAGAAGTGCACCTTCTGCGTGCAACGCATCAACCAGGCCAAGATCGCCCAGCAGGCCAAGGCCGGAGACAGCGGCGACGTTCGCGTTCGCGACGGAGCGATCAAGGTGGCATGCGAGCAAGCCTGCCCGACGGACGCTATCGTTTTCGGCGATCTGCTCGATACGGAAAGCCGCGTCTCGGTGCAGCGCGACAACGAGCGCACCTACTCGCTGCTCGGCTATTTGAACACTCGTCCGCGCACTACCTTTATGGCGCGAGTCCGCAATCCGAATCCGAAGATGCCAGACTACTTCGACCAGCCGCTTTCCAAGGTGGAGTACAAGAAGAAGGCCTACGGTGACAAGAAGCGCCCAGTGACGGGCATGGATGAAAGCTACGACGCCCATCAGGGCGGTATTTCCAATGATCAAGGCAATGACGGAGGACACCACTAATGGCTAGCGCTAGCTCCCATTCTCACGAAGCGAGACCCGCCATCCTCGAGGAGGTGAATCCGGTCGACATCCCGCGCCAACCGTGCGTGGCGAACGACCGCAGCTTCAACTGGATCACCGAAAAGGTCTGCGGTATCATCGAAGAAAAGACGCCGACTTGGTGGTGGGTGTGCTTTATCATCGCGTGCTGCATCGCCAGTTTCACGGTTGTCGGTCTCGTGTACCTGACCGCCACCGGCGTCGGCGTCTGGGGCTTGGCCAATCCGGTGAACTGGGGGTGGGCCATCGTGAACTTCGTTTTCTGGATCGGCATTGGTCACGCGGGAACGCTGATCTCGGCGATCCTCTGCTTGCTCAGACAGAAGTGGCGCACCTCGATCAATCGCGCCGCGGAGGCCATGACCATCTTCGCGGTGGTTTGCGCGGGCCTGTTTCCCGTCTTCCACGTGGGCCGCGTCTGGTTCGCTCTTTATCCGGGCTACCTGTTCCCATTCCCGAACGCCAACGCCATCTGGCCGAACTTCCGTTCGGCCCTGCTGTGGGACGTGTTCGCGGTCTCGACCTACGGTACCGTATCGGTGCTGTTCTGGTACATCGGTCTGATTCCCGACTTCGCCACCGTGCGCGACCGGGCGAAGAGCAAGATCCGCAAGATCGCCTATGGCATCGTGGCCATGGGCTGGCGCGGCTCGAATCGCCACTGGAGCAACTACGAAATGCTCTACCTGCTCTTGGCAGGTCTCTCCACGCCGCTGGTACTCTCGGTGCATACCATCGTATCCTTCGACTTCGCCATCTCTCTGGTCCCGGGCTGGCACACCACCATCTTCCCGCCTTACTTCGTGGCAGGGGCGATCTTCTCCGGTTTCGGCATGGTTTTGACGCTGATGCTGCCGCTGCGCGCCGTTTATGGCCTGCAGGATCTCATCACGCAGTACCACATCGATTGCATGACCAAGATCGTTTTGGCCACCGGCACCATGGTCGGCTACGCCTACGGGATGGAGTTCTTCATCGCGGCGTACGGGGCCAACGACTTCGAAATCTTCGCCTTCGTGAACCGCGCCTTCGGCAACTACGCCTGGGCTTATTGGATCATGATCTCCTGCAACGTCATCTCGCCGCAGTTCTTCTGGTTCAAGAAGATCCGCGAGAACACCACGCTGGTTTGGGTGATTTCCATCTTCGTGAACGTGGGCATGTGGTTTGAGCGCTTCGTCATCACCGTGACCTCGCTCTCTCGCGACTTCCTGCCATCCAGCTGGGGCTACTACAGCCCGACGGTGGTGGACATCTTCACCTATCTCGGAACCTTCGGTCTGTTCTCGGTGCTGTTCCTCCTGTTCCTACGTTTCGTGCCATTGATGGCCATGGCGGAAATCAAGGCGGTCACTCCTCAAGCTGACCCTCACCACCACTAATCTCTAACGTCGACTCCTCTATCAAATGGCGGACAAATTTGGAATACTCGCTAAGTTCGACACCCCGGCCGACATCATGCATGCGGCGGAAAAGGTGAGGGACGCCGGCTATAAATGCTGGGACGTGATCACGCCGTTTCCCATCCACGGGATGGATGCGGCCATGGGCTTGAAGCGCTCGCTGGTCCCGCGTTTCACCATCTGCGGCGGTACGCTCGGATTCATCACCGGGATGAGCATGATCTTCATCACTAACGCGTCTAGTCTGGAACTCCCGTTCTACATCAAGGGCTATGAGATCCTGGTTGGCGGCAAGCCGCTGTTCAGCCCCTTTTTCGCGTTTCCGGTTTCCTACGAACTCACCATCCTCTTCTCGGCATTCGCGTCCATCGCTGGCATGTTCATCCTGAACAAGCTTCCGATGCACTACCATCCGGCGCTGAAGATCGACAAAGTGGCCGAAGCCTCGGACGACAAGTTTTTCCTCTACATCGAGAAGAACGATCCGCAGTTCGACGACGCCAAGACGCGCGCCTTCATCGAAGGCCTGCATCCGGTGGAAATTTCCGACATGGAGGACTAACGCGATGCGCTACGTATACCTGACATTTATTCTCATCGTCGTGGCGGTGGTTTCCGTTCTCGGATTCCGCGGCACGAAGTTCACCAAGCCGCCGATCGAGGTCTTTGACGACATGGACCACATGCCGAAGTACCAGCCTCAAGCGGAAAGCGCTTTTTTCGCGGACGGACGCGTCGACCGTCTCCCAGTGCCGAACACGGTGGCTCGCGGAACCTTCATCGAAAACGAGTTCATGGCGACCGGAAAGGTCGACGGCGCGTTCGCCAACGGTTTCCCCATCGCGGTCGACAACGCGGCCATGGAGCGCGGGCAGGAACGCTACAACATCTACTGCACCGTCTGTCACGGGGCGACGGGCGATGGCGCCGGACGTACCGCGGACTATGGCATGACTGCGATCGCGAATCTCACTGCCGCTCCCTATACCGATATGAAGGACGGAGAGATCTTTCACTACATCGGGCATGGCAGCCGTAGCGGACGCATGTATGGCTACAAGGAAAAGCTTTCGGTCGAAGACCGCTGGAAGGTCGTTCTCTACGTTCGCGCATTGCAGCGGGCGGCGAACGGCTCGGTGAATGATTTAACTCCCGCGACTAAGGAGGAGCTAGGACTATGAGTGCAGTTCGCGACGATTCGCTTCCGAATCCCAAAAAATGGCTGATGGTCGGCGCCGTTGGCCTGATCGTAGCCCTGATCGGCTTTTTCGTCGATTCGCGCATGGCGGCTTTCTGCTACCTGATCGGCATGCTCTTCACTTCGTCGATCGTCATCGGCATGTTGTTTCTGGTGATGATCCACCACATCTTCGACGCCTATTGGTCGACGATCATTCGTCGTCAGGCGGAGAACTTCCTGGCTGCCCTGCCTTGGCTGGGGCTGCTGTTCATCCCTCTCTTCCTGATCACCTACCTTGGAGCTCAGGACACCGTATGGATCTGGATGAATCCGGACCACGTGCTGCACGGTCACGGAACCGTAGGGGAGGACATTCTCTACCAAAAGAAGACCTGGTGGTTGAGCGAACCTTTCTTCTGGGCCCGGGCGGTGCTTTGCTTCGCTGCCTGGATCTATCTGGCTCGCGTCTTCCGGCGCAACTCCATCTCCCAGGACGCTGACGGCTCTGCGGAGCACACCTTTTCCAGCCGCAAGCACGCGGCAGGCGGACTGGTAGTGGTCGCTTTGACTTGGTCGTCCTTCGGCTTCGACTGGATCATGAGCTTGGAGTACCATTGGTTCTCCACCATGTTCGGGGTATGGTTCTTCGCCAACGCCATGCGTGCGGCGCTCGCGGTTCTCGTGCTCGTGGCGGCGTTTCTGGTGGCGAAGGGACCGCTCAAGGGCATCTTCAACACCAAGCACCTGCATGACCTCAGCACCCTGTGTTTCGCCTTCACGGTATTCTGGGCGTACATCAGCTTCTCGCAGTACTTCCTGATCTGGAACGGCAACATCCCGGAAGAAACCTTCTGGTACAACTTCCGCGAGCAAGGCATGTGGTGGGAAGTTTCCATGTTCCTCATTTTCGGCCACTTCCTCTTTCCGTTCCTCTACATGCTGCAGTTTCCGCTGAAGACCAAGTACGGACCGATGGTATTCATGGCTTGCTGGATCCTTTTCATGCAGCTTTTCGACATCATTTTCAACGTGCTGCCATCCCTGAAGGACGCTCACGATCATCCGGTCGACTTCATTCACCACCCGCTCGGTCTGCTTTGGCTGGTCGCGGCGTTGGTGGGAGGCGCGGGCGTTCTCCTTTGGGCCTATTGGAGCAGCTTCCACAAGGTTAAGATCATTCCGATTCGCGATCCGCGCATCGGCGAGTGCCTGAATCACAACCACTAAGCGTTTACGAAATGAGTGCCCAAGCTCACACACCCTCTCGTAGTTCCTTTCCGGTCGTGGTAGCGATCGTCGGCAGTTTCCTGCTCTTCTGGTTCCTCACCAGCGAAGTGTATGTCGACGAGCCCGAAGCTGCCGCTCCGGCCGCTCTCGACATCCCGACCCTCGCGGAGCACCAAGGCAAGGCGGAGTCCGCTCTGGAAAGCTATTCGGTAACCGATGCGGCGAACGGCAAGGTTCGTCTCTCCATTGAGCGAGCTAAGGAACTCGTGATCGCGGAAAAGGCGAAGTAGGGCGACGCTTCGGTTTCGACTACGGCTTGCGACGTTTAGCTTATGAATTTGATCTGCAACCTCTTCTCATCGCTCTTTCCGACTTTGGAAGGCTCGGCCGCCGATCGCGACCGTGAGCAGGCGATCGATTCGTCGATACGGTTCGCGGTTCTTGGGTTGGTCAAAGGCTCGGTCTTCTGGCTGCTTATCAGTTCGGTGCTTGGTTTGGTCGTCTCCATCAAGCTGCACAGCCCGGACTACCTCGGCGACTCGGAGTTCCTCACCTACGGAAAGGTCTATCCAGCTTTTTGGAACGCCCTGGTTTTCGGTTGGCTCTTCAATGCGGGACTCGCCTGCTGCGCCTGGATTTTGGCCCGCCTTTCCGGCCGTCCCTCGGGCAATAGCGGATTGCTGGCGATTTCCAGCGGAGCTTGGAACGTCGCGGTGGTGATCGGTTTGATCGGCATTTTCCGCGGTGAACTGAGTCCCTACCGCATGTTGGAGTTCCCGTCCTATGCGGCGCCGTTTCTCTTCGCTGCCTTTGGAGGTATCGGCTTGTGGATCGTTCTCACCTTCAAAGCCCGCGCCTACCGGTCGGCCTTCGCTTCCCAGTGGTACGCGTTAGCGGGCGTGTTTTCCTTCGTCTGGATCTACACCGTGGCGCAAGTCATGATTTTCTGCCTGCCCGCGCAAGGGGTTTTCCAAGCGGTCGTGGCTAGCTGGTTCAAGGGGAATCTCTTCGGATTGGTGATCGCTCCGTTCGCCTTCGCGACGATCTACTACTTGATCCCCAAAGCTCTTGGGCAGCACATCGTCGGCTACCGTCAGGCGGGCATCGCTTTCTGGAGCTGGATCATCTTTTCCAGCTGCAGCGGCCTGGCTGCCTTGGTGAGTGGTCCGTTCCCGGCTTGGGTGGCGTCAGTCGGCGTGGTGGCAAGCTTTGGCCTGTTCCTGCCGATCACGATCTTCTCCATGCAGTTTCTTTCCAGCTTGCTGGCGAGCTTTTCCAAGATTTGGGATACCATATCCATCCGATACATCTTTTACGGGGTGGTGGCCCTCATCGCTTCCACGCTGTTGATCATCGTCGGTTCGCTGCGCAGCGTGCAGGACACGGTGCAATTCAGCCAGTTCGATGACGGAGTGCGCTTCCTGTTTCTAGCTGGATTCGCGGGCATGAGCTTCATGGGAGCGCTCTACTACATACTGCCGCGATTGCTGAACAAGGAGCTGGCGAGCGCCGGATTGGCCGACCTTCAGTTCTGGGTGCAGGGCCTGTCGATTTTCGTCATTGCGCTCTGCGCCATCACTGGCGGCATCGCTCATGGATCCTTGCTTAACGGCAGCACAGCCGATGCCGTAGCGATACTGCAGAGCACTCAGTCCTACCTTGTTCTCGCCACCATTGGCTACGCAATGTTCCTGTGCGGCAGCATGGCATATGTCGTATCCTTCACGTGGATGCTCCTAGCTCCACGCAGCGAAAAGGAAAAGTCCGCTGACCTGATCAAGTCGGCTCCAGAACTGGAGTACACTCCACTATGAACAGAGGTCCTTTCATATTTCTCGGAGTCCTCATCGTAGTCTCGCTCTCCTGGGCTTTGACTTTGGTGAAACCCATTTCCGAAGCTGGCAATCTCTCCGCCATCGGCTCGGGCGCTGATCGCATTCCCAGTCTGATGACGGGAGCGGAGCACCAAGGTCGGGAAACGTATCAGGAGCTGGGTTGCGTGGCCTGTCACACCCAGCAAGTGCGGGCGGTCTCCGGTTCGGATGTGGAACGCGGCTGGGGCGAGCGCCAGACCGTGGCGCTTGATTACATCGACCAATCGCCAGTCTTCACTGGCGACAATCGCTTTGGACCGGATTTGACCAATGTCGGGGCTCGTCGCCCTGACGTGGACTGGCACCTTTTGCATCTTTACAATCCCCAGATCACTTCGCCTGGCTCCAACATGCCGCCGTACGGTTTTCTTTTCGAGACCCGTCAGATCGTGGGCGAGGCTTCCGAGCGCGCTTTGGACCTCCCGCAGGCTTTCGCTGTCGCTCCAGGGTACGAAGTGGTTCCCACCCGACGAGCGGAAGCGCTCGCCGCTTACTTGGCTAGCCTGAATATCAGCTACGAGATCGAGACCGCGCCGTCTCCTGAAAAGCTCTCCTACAAGTAATGGAAGACAATCGCAACCAACAGGAACTGCCTGAGCTCGACGCCAGCCGTGCCAATGACGAGAGCGTCATTCGGGTGCACGCCCAGATCCGTCGCACTCCCATTGCCGGCTCGCCCATAGCGTTCTTCACGACCATCGCCCTGATCATCGTTTTCGTCTTTGGCTGGTTCTACTTCCGTCGTTATTTCGCGGGAGGGGATAGTCACGCCTACGTGGCGGACCGCGAACAGATCGCGGCCATGGAAGCGTACCTGAACCGACCGAAGGAACCTGCCGGACCGGTAGTCGTCGACGGGGGAGCTCTGTACGCTCAGCAGTGCTCGGCCTGCCACCAGGCGAACGGGCAGGGGCTCGCGGGCGCGTTTCCTCCTTTGGCCGGATCCGAGTGGGTGACCACGGGTGACGGCGAGCTGCCGATCAAGATCCTGCTCTCCGGTCTCGGCGGAGAGATCACCGTAAAGGGGCAGACCTACAACGGCGCCATGCCCGCTTTTGGAGCGGTCTTCGACGATGCTGAAATCGCGGCGGTGGTGAACTACATCCGCGGCTCCTGGGATAATGAGGCCAGTGAAGTGACGGCGGAGCAGGTGGCTGCGGTGCGAGCGGATACCGGATCGCGCGGGACTTGGACCGCTGCGGAGCTGCAGAGCCACTTCGAATAGCGAGAGCGAGGTCGCTCAACATCGAATTTGAAACTGCCGTGGGCTCGCCTCGGCAGTTTCTTTGTAGGTGGACAAATGCGTTCGAAGGTCGTCTCGCCCTAGGAAAAGGGAGTCGAGCTGTCCTTCGGCTACTTGCTTTGCGAGAGCTCTACGGAGCGACTGACTGCGTCGCCGGCTGAGGTGTCCATGATCTGGGGAAATCCGTTGCGGTCGAGACTGGTCAGCAGGGCGTGGGTCACGCCATTTGGCGAGACGACCTCATCGATGAGGTCCTGAGGGTCGCGTCCGCTGGCGTTGAAGAGCTCCATGGATCCGATCGCGGTTTCCGCGGCCAGCTTCATAGCGAGAGTCTTGTCGAGTCCGCGCTTTTCTGCCGCTTCGCCGAGCAGTTGCACGATGCGGAAATAGAAGGCGGGGCCGCAGCCGTTGATCACCGTGGCGATATGCAGCTGCTCTTCCGCCACTTCATAAGCGGTACCCAAGGAGGAGAGAATGGCTTCGACGGTCTCTTTCTCCTGGGCGCTGGGATCCTTGCTGAAGCAGTAGGTGGAGACGCCTTTTCCGATCTGCGACGGCGTATTGGGCATGACCCGGACCAGGTTGGCCGCGTCTGGCGCGACGGCCTGCATGGATTCGAGGGTGCGTCCGGCGAGCACGGAGATGACGAGTTTCCCCGCCAAGGCGTTCGCTTCCTCCTTGGTGATGGTTTCGAGGTGTTGCGGCTTGAAGGCGAGGATGACGACATCGGAATTCTCGATGAGTTCGCGCTTGCTGGCCGCCACGCTGCCGCCGGTTTTCTGCGCCATGATTTCGGCGCCCTTTCCGGAGGCGCTGACGCAGCGGAGGTCTGCGGGGGCGCAGATGCCTTTGGCGACGAGACCGCTCGCAATGGCGCGGCCCATGTTTCCAGCTCCAATGAATCCTATTTTAAAACTCATGCCATCGATGAGGAAGGGGAGTGCGGGAGAAGTCAACGAAAGGCAAAAAAGCCTCCGTCGCTGGGAGCGAGGAGGCTTTATCAAGCGATGCGTGGGCGGGCCAGCGCTCTAGTCATTTTCATCCCGATCGATGGGATGGCTGAAACGGACGGTGACGCCGGGAGCCCCCTCGGTATCGGCGATTTGGATTTCGCCGCCGAGCGTGCGGATGGCGTGGCGAGCGACGGTGAGTCCCATACCCACTCCGACCGTGTTCTTGGTGCTGATGAAGGGCTCGAACATGTTTTCCTCCACCTCTGGATCGATGCCGCGGCCTTGGTCGATGAGCAGGAATTCGATGTCGGGGCCTTTCTTGGCGATCTTTAGCTCGATGGGGCGGGCTCCGGCGTGGTCGGACCCGTAGCTTTCCCATGCGTTGATGATCAGTTTCGAAAGCGCGTCTTCAAAGGCCTCGATGTTGGTGCGTATAAAGATTTCGCCTAGATTGTTTTCGATGCTGATATCGTACTCGCGGTTGCTGTCTTCGCGTGCCCGACGGATGCTGCCGCTGATGAGGCGCTCCAGACTCATCTCGTGCAGCGGCAAGCGCGTGGTGAAGGCCACGGTGCTGAGCTGCTTGATGATGCCGACGATGCGGTTGGAAGCGGACTCCACTCGGGCGATGTTCTTGAGCACCTTGTCTGGGTCCTTGTAGTTGACTTTGGCCAGCTCGAGGTAGCCCATGACCACGCCCAGCAGGTTGTTGAGGTTGTGAGCGATGCCTTGAGTGAGGGCGCCGATGGCGGCGGAGCGCCGAGATTCGCCGAGGCGGCGGGTCAGCTCCACGTTGGCTTTGTTGATGGCCAGATAGTTGAGCTGGGTGCGCACGCGGGCGATGGTCTCGTCCAGATCGATCGGCTTGGTGATGTAGTCCACGGCGCCAGCTTCGAGACCTTCGAGCTTTCCCTTTTTGGAATTGTGGGCGGTGACGAAGATGACCGGGATGGCTTTGGTTCGCTTGTCCTCGCGCAGCTTTTGGCAGACCGCGAAGCCATCCATGCCGGGCATCATCACGTCGAGGAGGATCAAGTCGGGTCGTTCGCTGCGGGCGACCTCGAGACAGTCTTCGCCATTGTCAGCAGTCAGAACGTGGATCCCATCCCATTCGAGCTTTCGTTGGAGGAGTTGGATATTGATTGGCTCATCGTCGACGACGAGCACGCTGCGTTGGCTTTCTGAGATGTCGCTCATGCGGTCTTCTAGGTGGAAACAAGGAGTCGGAGCTAGGAACTTGACTGAAGTTTATAGGCTTTGAAAGTGTTTTTCATCAGCATTGCCACAGTCATGGGACCGACTCCCCCGGGCACCGGCGTGATGCGAGACGCCAGGGGCTCCACCGCGGCGAAGTCGACGTCGCCGACCAGCCGATAGCCGTTTTTCTTGCTCGGATCCTCCACGCGATTGATGCCCACGTCGATCACCACGGCTCCTTCCTTGACCATGTCGGCGGTGACGAAGTTCGGTCGGCCGATGGCGGCGACCACCACGTCGCCCGATTTGACCACCTCGGGAAGGTTCCGGGTGCGGGAGTGGCAAACGGTGACAGTCGCGTTGGCATGGGGGCCTTTTTGCATGGCCAGCAAGGCGAAGGTTTTTCCAACGATGAGACTGCGTCCGATGACCACCACGTGCTTGCCTTCGAGCGAAATGCCTTCGCGTTGGCAGATTTCGATGATGCCAGCAGGGGTGCAGGAGGCGAAGCCGTTGGGGTCCTCCTGGACCACTCGGCCGGCGTTTTGCACGTGGAATCCGTCCACGTCCTTGTTGGGGTGGATGCGGTTGAAAGCTTCCTGCTCGTCGAGCTGGGAAGGCAGGGGAGACTGGATGAGAATGCCGTGGACCTCGGGATCGGCGTTGAGCTCGTCCACCTTTTTGATCAGCTCCGCTTGCGTGATGCTTTCGGGCAGTTCGAAAAGCAGCGGCTTTATGCCAATCTTCTCGGCGGTGCGGTTCTTGGAGCGCACGTAGGAGACCGAGGCGGGATCCTCTCCTACGCGAATGAAGGCGATGCAGGGCTTTGGCCCTTCGATCTTGGCGACCTCTTCGGTCAGTTCGGTGACGATATCCTTGGCGATCTGTTTTCCGTCGATCAGTTTCATGGATGGATCAGGGCTTTGCTGGGAAGGGAGGGAGGGAGGGAGGGAGCGATCTAGTTGGAGGCCTTGGCCAAGCGTTGGGCGACGAGGATAAGGGTGTCGCCGTTTTCGTTCGGTTTCAACGTGCCGGTGATTTTTACGGTCAGTTCGACGAAGTCGCTTATTTGCACTCGGTCGGGGAGTTGGCTGAGATCGACGAAAGCCAAGGTCTTGCCGTCGGGGCCCACCAGCCTGTAGGCGTAGCCGCTGCGGTTCTTCAGCAGCATGCCAGACTTGAGCAGGCGTCCTTGAAACTCGCGCACCGCTTGCTCGCTGGCAGGCGTTTTCTTCGCCAGGCTGGGCGTTTGATCGGGGAGGTTGTTTACGATGCGCTTGGCGTCGACGCTCTGATCCTGGATGTAGGCGACGAGGATGGTCTCGAGCTGCAGATGGGAAATCCAGGTGTCCACGCTGAGGATGTCGGTCTTGTCCTTTTCGGTGGCGATGGAGAGTTGGTAGGCTCCGGGGTCAGGCGAAAGAAAATAAGGGGTGCCGGGTTCCACCGTCAGGTCCTTCTGGATAGCGTTGTTGTCGACGTAGACTTCGAAAACACCTTGGTAGTAAACGGGTTTCCAGCCTTCGACCGGTTGCTCTCCTTGCGGCCATTCGGCGGGCACGGCGAGCGACATGGCTTCCAGCTGGCCGATTTCCGGGGCGTCGGGGCTCGGGGCGAGTCGTACGGGGATGTTGGTCTGGGCGCTGGCGAGAGCAGCGAGCGCCAAGGCGAAGAAGGGGATGGCGATCTTCATGATTCGTGGGCGAATGGTTAAAGTGAGAGGTCCGGTTTGAAGAGCAGCTCGATCTCGCGGGGAGTGAGCTGGATGCCTGCCCCTTTGGGCATGCCTTTGATGCTGTATTTGCCGATCTGATACCGTTTGAGCTTTTTCACGTCGAAATGGAGGGCTTGAAAGAGGCGGCGGATCTCGCGTTTCTTGCCGTGATGCATAGCCACGTCGATCTCCGTGGAATCCTCCTTTTTCTTATCGCCGATAAAGACCGCTTTCTCAACCTTAAGTTTCTCTCCTTCAACGGTCACGCCGCGGGTGAGGCGAAAGAGCTTGGCCCGCGGAAACGGCTGCTTGAGCGAAACGTGGTAGCGCTTGGTCACCATGTTGGAGGGATGCATGAGCTGGTTGGCCAGTTCACCGTCGTTGGTGATGATGAGCAGGCCCTCGCTGTCTTTGTCCAGCCGGCCGGCGCAGAAAAGACGCTCGTCGGCCAGTTCCTTGGGCAGCAGATCGAACACGGTGCGTTCGTTGTGCGGATCGTCGTTGCTGCAGATGAAGCCCTTCGGCTTGTTGAGAGCGATGACCACCTGCTGCTTCTTGCTGGCCCGAATGCGGCGTCCGTTCAATCGCACGTCGTCCTGCTGCGGATCGACCTTGGAGCCCAGCTCGGCGACCTTGCCGTTGATGGTGACCTCGCCGTTCTTGATGTACTCCTCGGCCACGCGACGCGAGCAGATGCCCGCTTCGGAAAGGAGTTTCTGGGTTCTGATCAAATTGGGCGAGCTCATATAAGAGGCGGGAATCGTGCAGAGCGAAGGCTGGCTGGCAACGGTTTCTTTGCCAAGCAGCTATGTTTCTCGCCCGAAAAACTATCATTGCCAAGCGGCGACCGCCTTGTAGAGCTACTTCTTTCCCCAGCTCGGGCGTTCTCGGGCCGGCTCCGAACCCCCTTAACTTGCTTCGCATCATGAAACTCACTTTTGACAACAAAGTCGCCCTCGTCACGGGAGCAGGCCGCGGCATCGGCCGCGCCATCGCCGAATCGCTCGCCGCGGAAGGCGTCACCGTGATCTGCGTCTCGCGTTCCGAAAGCTCCTGTGGAGCGGCGGCCGAGGCCATCAACGCCGCGGGCGGCAAAGCCGTGGCCAAGGCGGTGGACGTGGCGGACGGTCCCGCGGTCGCCTCGCTTTGCGAGGAGCTGATCAAGGAGTACGGCAACATCGACATCCTGGTGAACAACGCTGGCATCACCAAGGACAACCTGCTTTTCCGCATGAGCGAAGAGGACTGGTCGGACGTGATCGAGACCAACTTGAATAGCGTTTTCCACTGGGTGAAAGGGCTGGCCCGTCCGATGACCCGCAAGCGTTTCGGCCGCATCATCAACATCACCTCGGTTTCCGGCATCATGGGCAACGCTGGGCAGACCAACTACTCCGCGGCCAAGGCCGGCATGATCGGTTTCACCAAGAGTTTGGCTCGCGAGCTCGCCTCGCGCAGCGTGACGGTCAACGCGGTGGCTCCCGGCTTCATCCAAACCGACATGACCGCCAAGCTCGCCGATGCAGCTTTGGACATGATTCTGCCGCAAATTCCCCTCAAACGCATGGGGGAAGCGAGCGATATCGCCAACATGGTCACGTACTTAGCTTCCGAGGAAGCGAATTATATCACGGGGCAGGTTTTTACCGTTGACGGCGGCATGGCGATGTGATCCCTCGTCACTTTATTTCTTATCTTTTGACCTAAAATGGCTGACGAAAAAACAATCGAACAACGAGTCTCTGAGATCATCGTAAACCAGCTCAACGTGAACGAAGAGCAGATCACTCCAGGCGCCTCCTTCCTGGACGACCTCGGCGCGGATTCCCTCGACACGGTCGAGCTGATCATGGCTTTCGAAGAAGAGTTCAAGGACGAGATCAACGGCGAGATCCCGGAATCTGACGCGGAAAAGCTGCAGACCGTTGGTGACGTCATCAGCTACATCAAGGAAAAGGCAGGCGCCTAAGCCGTAGCCATCCACAATTCAATTTCGACAAAGGTCGCTTGGTAGTTTTCGCTTCAAGCGACTTTTTCGTAGAAAGATAGCTTCTTCAGATATGAGTGATCTGCCCGACAACCAAAGAGTGGTCGTGACCGGACTCGGCGCTGTGACGCCGATCGGTCTCGATACCGAATCGTTCTTCCGCAGCCTGATGGAAGGCAAGAACGGCATTAGCCTGGTCGACGCCTTCGACACCGAAGCCTTCACCTGCAAGATAGGCGGTCAGGTGCGCGATTTCGACCCGACGGTGGCCATGGATCCGAAGGAGGCTCGTCGAAACGACCGTTTCGTGCAGTTCGCGGTAGCCGCGGCCAAACAGGCTATGGACAGTTCGGGTATCGACATGTCGAAGGAAGATCCGGATCGGGTGGGCGTCTTCGTAGGGTCTGGTATCGGTGGCATGGATACGATGGAGAAGAACTGCGAGAAGATGCTTACCAGCGGTCCGCGCAAGGTGTCTCCTTTCCTCATCCCGGCCCTCATCTCGAACATGGCTTCCGGAGTTTTGGCGATCCAGTACGGAGCCATGGGACCGAACTTTTCCATCGTCAGCGCCTGCGCCACGGGAGCGCACGCCATCGGCGAGTCCATGAAAACGCTGCGTCTCGGCGAAGCGGACGTCATGATCGCGGGCGGCAGCGAGGCTACCATCACTCCGCTTTCCTACGCCGGCTTCTGCTCGATGAAGGCCATGTCGACCAACAACGACGATCCGCAGCGGGCCAGCCGGCCTTTCGATGCCAATCGCGATGGCTTCGTGATGGGCGAAGGCGCGGGTATCCTCGTTTTGGAGACGCTTGAGCACGCCAAGAAGCGTGGGGCGAACATCATTTGCGAACTCGCGGGCTACGGCGCCTCTTGCGACGCCAATCACATCACCGCTCCGCATCCGGAAGGCAAGGGGCTGATTTCCGCCATGAAGCGAGCCATGAAGTCTGCCGGCGTGAACGCCGAAGAGGTGCAGTACATCAACGCTCATGGCACTTCGACTCCCTACAACGACAAGTTCGAAACCGCCGCGGTTCGCGGCCTGTTTGGCGATCACGCCAACAAGCTGATGATGAGCTCCACCAAGTCCATGACGGGCCATTTGCTGGGGGCTGCGGGCGGGGTCGAATCCGTAGCTTGCGCCAAGATGATCCAGGAGGGCAAGGTCGCCCCGACGATCAACCTGGAGACGCCGGACCCGGATTGCGATCTCGACTACGTGGCCAATGAAGGGCGCGAGGCGAAGATCTCCGTGGCCATGAGCAACAGTCTCGGCTTTGGCGGCCAGAACGCTTCGCTGCTTTTCAAGTCGGTGTAACCGGATTGTCGATACGAGCGAACTCCCATTTATCAAACCCTAATCTAAGATGGAAAAAACGTTTATCATCCTGAAGCCGGATTGCATGGACAAAGGCCTGGCGGGCCAAGTGCTGCAGCGCTTCGAGAAGGAAGGTTTCCAGATCGTCGCTTGCAAGATGGCGAAGCTGGACTCGGCGATCCTGCGCGAGCACTACGCTCACGTGGCGGACAAGCCGTTCTTCCCCGAAATCGAGGCGTTCATGAGCTCCCGTACGGTGATCTTCGTCGCCCTGCAAGGCGAGAAGGTGATCGCTCGCGTGCGTGAGCTGCTGGGTCCGACGGATTCCACCAAGGCTCCGAAGGGCACCATCCGCGGAGATTTCGGCACGGACATGATGCGCAACGTGGTGCACGCCTCCGATGGCCCGGACACCGCGGCTGCCGAGCTGAAGCGCTTTTACCAGGACGAGGAGATTTTCGCCTAGGCGAAGCGTATCCGTCCGTATCGAAACTTTGAAGACCGGCTCTCGCTAGAGAGCCGGTCTTTTCCTTTGCTTGAAGAGGTCGTCTAGTTCGCGTCTTCGATCGCTTCGAAGCGGTAGTCGAAGGAGAGGTGGAGCTCGGTCGCGGACGGGGCGTCGATGCCGAGTTTGCCTTTGAGCTCCGAGGCGAGGGAATCGATATGTCGCAGGTCGATGCCGGCCACGTTCTTGAGATTTCCTTGGCAGGCCACATCGAACTGGATCGACTCGGTTTGCAGGTCGACGCCGATGGTGATGGAGCCGTCGGAGACTTGGTCGACCGCGATTTCCACCAGTCCGTGAAGCAGGTTTAGCAGGGTGGAGTCGGTGAGTTCGACCTCTAGGTCCTCGTCGATGGCGTATTCGATTCTGGTGTTCTTCGCCAGGAGGGAGAACTCCCTGGTCAGGTTGTCCAGAATGCGAATCAGATCGTACTCCGAGCGTAGTGAAAACGACTTGTTCTTTTCGCTAGGCATCGGTTCGAGATCGAGGGCCGGCGGCTCCTCCACGAACAGGGCTGGAGGCTCCTCGACCTCTGCGTGCTCCGGCTGCTCGACGGTCTGGCTTTCAAGCGGGGTCTCGCGCAGCTCGGCTCGCTGGGATGCGGCTCCATGCTGTGGCTCAAAGGAGGTTTCCGAAGGGGTGGAGGCGCTGGAATTCGAAGCGACAGGAGGGCTTGGCGTGAGGGTGGTTTCGCGTTTCAGCAGCTCGTCCAGCAGTTTTATCTGTAGCTCGCTCTGCTCTTGGATTTCCAGAATATCGTCCTTCACTTTGGTGAAGGAGAGGGAGTCCCAGGTCTTGTGGAGTCGAGCGGCTTGCTGGTTGATCAGGGCGATGGGAGTGCGCAGCTGGTTGACCATGCTCGGGACCCAGACGGCTTTGAAGGAAGCGGCGGAGACGGCGTTTGATAGCTGGGCGTAGATCTCTTCGGTCCGCTTTTCGACTTCGACGCCGACCTTTGACTTGCGCTCGTTTTCGAGGGTCAGCTCCAGGGCGACCTTGGAGGACTGCAGGGTTTCGTTTTGGGACTTCAGCTTCCGGCTGGAGGCTTCCAGCTCTTCGATTCTGCCCGACAGCTCGGCGGCTTTTCGCTCGAGCTGATCTGCGCGTGCGTTCGCTCGGCTCAGTTCCTTCTCTAGGGTTTCGCTACGTTCCTTCGAAGCGGCCAGCTGCTGGCTTTGCTCAAGGATACGGCGCTTGAGCGCGTCCTCTTCGGCGCTTCGGCTTCTGGTTTGGAAAACGGGAGACAGCTTTCCGTCCGATTCCGGTTGGGCCAGCTGCTCGAAAGGACGTCCAGCCAAAGCGATCGACACGCGATAGATGAGAGCGATGCAGCCGAGAACCGTCCCGGTGACCAGCAGGGAGAGCACGGTCTCCGAAATGCCGATCGAGGCTGAAGCGGTCGCTCGCATCGCGGAAAGCGCCGGGAGCGTGGAGAGAAGGAGAAGGGGGGCCGCGATCGCGCTCGAGGCCACGAAGGCGGTTTTCAGTTTGGATTGTAGGCTTTTCATCGTTGGTGAAGTCGCTGGGGATCCGCATCGCGGATCGTGGCATCGCATATCGGAACGCTTGGCCTGGGATTAGGCGTTGTCCTCAGAATGAGTGAAACGCTCTATGCCGGACCTGCGTTCAAGCTGGGATGGGCCTGCTGAATGCTCGCTGTAGGGTGTGGATGGCATTCCGAGCGGACTCGGGAGTTCGGCCTCCAGCTCTCGGCGCTTTTTAGGAGGTGACTCGTCAGCCTCCAAGGAACGGCCCTCACGGGCTGGATTGTGTAAAGCGTTCCTCAAAATGCGCTTTCGGGGCCTTCGGAGTTAGGGCAGGACTTTGACGTGCCGTTGTGGCGACTGTATTTGTAGACGCTGAACAGTATGCCTACGCCCAAGAAAGATCAGATTGGCGCCGAATCGCGCGCCGCCCCGCGTTTGAACGGAGAACGAAGAAGCGTGGTGGACGAGCACGCGATCCTGTCCGAAACGGACTTGCAGGGCACGATCCTGATGGTGAGCGACCGTTTTTGCGAGGTGACCGGCTTCTCCCGCGAGGAGCTGGTCGGGCGAAACCACAAGATCGTATCTTCAGGCAAGCACTCCAAGGTTTTCTGGCGCGAGCTGTGGGAAACGATCACCCAAGGCCAAGTTTGGAGAGGAGAGATCTGCAACCGCCGCAAGAACGGCCAGATCTATTGGGTCTCGGCCACCCTGATCCCCATTCGCGACGAGTCGGGCGCCCTCGTTCGATTCGCCACCTACCAGACGGAGGTGACCCAGCGCAAGGAGGCCGAAGACCAGAAGATGCGAGCTTTCGAGTTGCTGGAGGAGACCAGTCGGGTCGCTCGAATCGGCGGCTGGGAGCATGACCTGCAGACCGGCGTCATCTACTGGTCAAAGATGACGCGGGAGATCTTCGGAGTGGACGAGCGCTACACGCCGACTTTCGAGAAGGTCTCGACGTTTTTCACCCATCAAGGAAACGAGAGCGGAATCTCCCGGGAGCTCGAGAAGATCGTGCAGAGCGGGGCGGAGTTCGATCGAGAATACGAAATCCTCAACGCCCAGGGAAAGCGGCTTTGGGTGCGGGTGATCGGAAAGTCCAGCTACCATGATGGCAGGTGCGTTCGCCTTTTTGGCACCATTCAGAATATCGACCAGCAAAAGCGTTCGCTGGTGAAGCTGGAGCAACAGAACTCCATGTACCATGGCGCTCTTTCGGCCGCGACGCAGACCTGCATCTTCGCCACCGACAAGCACGGCACCATTACGCTGTTCAACAAGGGAGCGGAGAACCTTCTCGGCTACGAAGCTTGGGAGCTGGTCAACAGGAGCACGCCTGCGGTCATTCATGTGGCCGAGGAAGTGGAGGAGCGGGCGAGGGAGCTCAGCGAGGAGCTGGGGTTGCCGGTTTCCGGGTTTGGCACCTTCGTGGAGATCGCCAAGCGGCGCGGATCGGAAAAGCGGGAGTGGTCCTATCGCAAGAAGAGCGGCGAGCTGGTTCCGGTTTCCCTCACCGTGACTCCGATCTACCAGGAGGATGGCAGCATCGATGGTTTTCTGGGGATCGCCCAGGATATCTCCGAATCGAAGCGATTGGAGAATTTGCAGCTGGAGAGCCAGCGACGTTTCCGCGGAGCGTTCGAGTCGAGCGGTTTCGGCATGGCGATCGTGGGACTCGATGGCACGTGGATCGACGCCAATCCTGCCCTGTGCAAAATCGTGGGGTATCCGGAGGAGACGCTGCTGAAGCTGACGTTTCAGGACATCACTCATCCGGATGATCTGGAGAAGGATCTTTCGCTGCTGCGCTCTACCATCGCGGGCGAGCGAAAGGGGTACAGCATGCTCAAGCGCTACCTGCATGCCGATGGGAGCGTCGTTTGGATTAACCTAAACGTTTCGCTGGTGCGCGATGCTCAGGGCGAGCCGCTGTATTTCGTTTCCGTCATCGAGGATTGCACCGAGCGCATGGCTCTGGAGGAGGACCTCAAGCTGGCGAAGGAGCGGCTCTCGCTCGCGACCAAGGCTGGAGGCGTGGGCATCTGGGATTGGAACGTGATGGACAACCAGCTGACCTGGGACGAGCAGATGTTCGCCCTCTACGGCATCGATTCCGGACGATTCGAGGGAGCCTACGAAACCTGGCAGCGCGGTCTGCATCCCGATGATCGGGAATTTGGGGAAAGGGCGGTTGAAAAGGCCTTGGAGGGTACGGAGGATTTCGATCTGGAGTTTCGCATCGTCACGCCTGCCGGGCAGGTGCGGCACTTGCACGCCATCGCCACGGTCCTGCGCGACGCCCAGGGCCGCCCGCAGCGCATGATCGGCACGAATTGGGACATATCCGAAGTGGTCCAGCAGCGCGAGACGCTCAAGAGACTGGCGGACGAGGCTCAGCAGGCGAACGAGACGAAGTCGCAGTTTTTGGCGAACATCAGCCACGAGATCCGCACTCCCATGAACGGGATCATCGGTCTGGTGTCGCTTCTCTTGGAAACGAAAGGGCTGAACGATCAGCAGGAGGAGTACGCTCTGCTGGTCAAGGACAGCGCCGTCTCGCTGCTCTCGTTGATCAACGACCTTCTGGACTTCTCCAAAGTCCAAGCAGGAAAGCTGGAGTTCGAGGAGCTCGATTTCGATCTTCAAGAGTGCCTGCTCCAGTTCGAACCTCTGGTGCAAGTGAAAGCCCGCGGCAAGGGGCTGAGCTTTTTCTGCAATCCTTGCTCCCACGTTCCCAACAGCTTGGTCGGCGATCCGGGACGTTTGAGACAGGTTCTATTCAATCTCGTCGGCAATGCGATTAAGTTCACCAAAAAAGGTAGTGTGAATCTGAATACGGAACTTGTTTGCGAGGATCTGGAATCCGCGACGCTTCGGTTTTCGGTCAAAGACACTGGCATCGGCATCAAGCCGGAATACCTCGGAATGCTCTTCGAGAAATTCACTCAAGCGGACGCATCGGTGAACCGGGTCTTCGGCGGCACCGGACTGGGTCTGGCCATCAGCAAGCAGCTCGTGGAGATGATGGGTGGCGAGATCGGCGTGGAGAGCGAAGTCGGAAATGGCTCCACCTTTTGGTTCACCGCCAGGTTCGCCAAGCAGAGTTCCGCTCGCGTATTGGAAGGTCGCATCGAAAAGCTGAGCGGAAGAAAAGTGCTGTTGGTGGACGATGACCCTTCGATTCGAGAGATGGTGAGCGAACAGGTTCAGCTTTGGAAAGCCGAGCCGGTGACGTGCTCGCACGCGGGCGAGGCCCTTCAGTATCTCGAAGAAGCGAAAGCGCGAGGGGAGATGATCTCCTGCGCTATCGTCGATCTGCACATGCCAGGCTTCAACGGAATCGATCTTTGCAAGAAGATCCGATCGGATAGCCACTGGAAGGATCTGCGGGTTGTGCTTTTGACCAGCGACGAAAATGCGGAGGTTCTCGATCCGTATTCAAATGTTGGATTCGATGCATGCTGCCCCAAGCCGTTTCGGCCATCGGAGCTCTTCAACTGCCTGGTTCGTTCCCTCTCACGTGAGTCCGAGTCGGGAATGGACTTCAACAAACGGTCCGAGGGGCGCCTGAAGCGAACTGGCGCCCGAATTCTCCTGGCGGAGGACAACGTGGTGAACCAAATGGTGGCGCGCGGCATCCTTGAACGTTTCGGCTTGAGCTGCGACGTCGCAGGCAACGGAGCCGAAGCGGTGCATGCCTTCGAATCGCTGCCCTACGACCTGATCCTTATGGATGTGCAGATGCCTGAGGTCGATGGTCTAACCGCTACCCGATCCATTCGAGAGATCGAGCGGATCCAGAGTCGTTCCCGCATCCCCATCGTAGCCATGACCGCTCATGCCCGCAATGAGGACCGTATGGAATGCATGGACGCCGGCATGGATGAGCACGTGCCGAAACCGGTTTCGCCGGAACTGCTTTTCTCCGTTCTGGAGAAGTTTCTCGATTCCGCTCCGACGAAGGACGCCCCGCAGGTGGACTCCTCCGTCGCCAGACGGAACGAGGAGACGCTGTTCAACCCGCAAGACTTGCTCGGACGCCTCTTGCAGGATACCGAGCTGATGCGGCAGGTGCTGGAAGCGAGCGTGCTGGACCTGCAAAAGAACTATGAGGACTTCATCGCGGCCGCCCGCGAGCAGCGCATCAAGGACGCGTTGCTGAAGATCCACTCCATCAAAGGGTCGGCGCGAAACGCTTCGCTGGTCCGGTTGGCCTCGTTGGCCGCGGAACTGGAAAGCGAACTCAAGACCAACGCCGCTTCGGCGACGCAGGATCGACTGGATCTCCTGCAACGGTACGTTTCCAGTACGGTTTCCGAGGTCGAGCGCTTTCTCGAAGCCAACTAGCATTGGATCTCTTTCTCGCCCATCCGTTTGGCCGCATTTGTATCGATGAGGTGAATACCTTTCAGGATAGGGTAGATCTATGCCGATTCCGTTAGGTTTTCGGAGACGGATCTAGACTGTTCGCTTGGGTCGGATCGGGAGAAACGAGCGACGTGCATAAAACCGGTGCTAAATTATACCGGCATTCAGTTTAGCTAATGGATCGGGGTAAGCAGGGAGAAAAACCTGACGATTATTAGGGCGTTCACGCGTTCGCGCGGGAGACGTTTTCCTCGTCTTTCCTTCGTATGCGCCACTCCTCCTGCAACGAATTCGCCCGCAGCTATGAAGACCGAAACACCTTTCAACTCTCCTGACTTGCAGACCGAACCCATTGCCGTGCTGGTAGTGGACGACAGCGTGCATGACTTTCGTTCTCTGACCGTCATGATCAATAGCCAGGCCGACAAGGACTACGCCTTCACTTGGGCGCGGAATTCGGAAGAGGCCGAGAGCAAGTTGGAGGAGTCGAATTTCGACCTGGTGGCCATGGACTACAATCTCGGTCTGGAGCTGGGGACGGAAGCGATCGAGCGTCTGGCTAAACGGTATCCAGAACCCGCCTACATCCTCGTGACCGGCAATCAGGATCCCGACGTTTACAAGGAAGGGATTCGAGTCGGAGCGGTGAATTTCGTGCAAAAGAACGCGCAGTGCGGCCAGGTGTTTGATCGCACCGCGCAATTTTCCATCGAGCGCCAGCGCTCGGAAAACGCGTTGAAGCTGGCCAACGCTTCGAAGGACTGGGTGATGTCGCTGCTGGAGACTGATCTCGCGTCGCCGCTGTTCTCGCTGAATCAGCTGCTTTCGACCATGATGAAGGAAGCGGAGAACATGCCTAAGGAGATGCTTATCGAAATGTTGGATACAGCGTACCAATCCTCTTGCGAAGCGGTTCTTGCCACCAATGAACTAATGGATTGGGGGCGGAGTCTGAATGGGGCGATGCACCCTGCGATGAAGGAAGTGAACATCGCTTCCTGTATCCAAAGCGCCATACGGCTTTTGACCACCTTGGCCGACGAGCGAGGGGTGTTCATCTCCCAATCGGGCATTTTCGAGGTCCAGGCCTTCTGCGACGAACGCATGGTAGGCACTGTCGCTCGAAACTTGATCGCCGCGGCGTTGAGCTTCACGGCAGAGGCCGGCACGGTCCGAGTGAGCTCGGCCGTATCCGGAGAGAAGATCGCCGTGTCGGTGGTAGGCGATGGCAGAAGCCTCAGGCCCAAGGAGATCGCCTATTTGCGCGAGGCTGCGGGAGCCGGGATCGAATTTTCATCCCCGGCAGAACGACAGGCCTTTTCCGCGGTTCGTATCGCGAGTCATATGCTGGATTCCATGGGAAGCAGCTTGGAGGTGAGAAACGTGGGCGATCGGCGGACCGCCTTTTCCTTTTCTCTGCCTATGGCGTCTTTAGAGAGCTAGTGGATGCCGATTCGAGCATGAGGGTAGTCCGATCTGAGGCTCAAAGTCTTGCTGCGGTTTGATCGCTGAACGAGTTGGGCGAGGGTAGTGTCGATGTCGTCAAGCGTCAGGAATTTCCAGCGTCCCATCCGCATCCTGCTGGTGGAGGATAGTCGTGACCATGCCATCCTTTTTCAGGGATCGTTGGGAAAGGCCTACAAGACCCCGCACACGATCGACGTGGCGGAGTCGTTGGGCGAAGCGTTCGATCGGCTCGGTCTGGAGCGCTACGACCTTATCGTGCTGGATTTGGGGCTTCCCGAGAGCCAGGGCATCGAAACCTTGGACGCGTTTTACGAGGCCATGGGAAGGGATCAGCCCGTTATCGTGCTCACGGCCACCGATGACGAATCCGTCGGGGAGGAGGCCCTGCGGCGTGGAGCGCTCGACTTTCTGACCAAAGGCTTTTTCGGAGCGGACCAGCTCGCTCGGGCGGTACGCTATGGTTTGGAACGCTGGCGTCAGCGCATCGCTCTCGACAAGGCCCAGCGGGACCTGAAGAGCTTCGCTCACATGGCGGCTCACGATTTGAAAGCGCCGCTGAAGTCGATCAGCATGTATGCGGGGCTGCTTCAGGACAAGGTAAACGGGCGCCAATCGGACCAGGAGGAAGTCGAGTTCGTGGGTTACGTTTCCGATTTCGCCAATCAAGCGGAGCGTCTCGTGGAGAGCTTGCTGCAGTTCAGCCTGATGGGCGAAAAATCGGTGACCCTCGCCCCGGTGGAGCTCGGCGAAGTCGTGTCCCAGGCCGTCGCAAGCGCTCGCTCGTCGATCGAGGAAAGCAAGGCGGAAGTGACGTTTGCGCCCCTCCCCAGGGTGCAGGCGGACCCAGACTTGCTGATGCATGTTTTGCAGAATCTGATCTCCAACGCGATCAAGTACCGCGGCGACACCGACCCGAGAATCCATGTGGGATGGCGGGATCTGGGAGGCGAAGTGGAGGTCGCGGTGACCGACAACGGTCAAGGCATCAAGGACGCGTACCTGGAGCGGATCTTCGAACCCTTTAGTCGACTGGCGGGGTCGGATAGCGAAGGTGTCGGCTTGGGACTGGCGATCTGCCGTCGGGTGGTCGAAGCCCACCATGGTCAGATTTGGGCGGTGTCCGAGCCTGGGGTAGGGTCGACCTTTCGCTTCACGCTCCTGAAATCGCCTCCAGACGATTCCCAGAAAGTCGTGTGATCCGACCTCAGGAACGAAAAAGCCCCGCTGAAATCGTTCAGCGAGGCTGGGGGATAAATCGAAGCTCGCGGCCGGGCGAAGCCGCTAGTCGGTATGGGCCAGACCGTAGCCACGCTCGCCGTGCACGGATTGGTCCAGTCCGGTGATTTCGCTTTGGGTGTCGATGCGGAAGCCGACCGTGCGGGTGACGAGGATGCAGATGACCCAAGTGGCGATAGCGGAAAGGGCTATGGTCACGCCCATGCCGAGAGCTTGGATGCCGAATTGATCCCACACGGTCCAGGTGCCCGACTCCGTATTGGCGGCGGCCTCAGCCATCCAGCTCGGGCGAATCAAAAAGGCCAGCATGAGCACGCCAAGTCCCGAGCCAACCCCGTGGATGCCAAAGCAGTCCAGACTGTCGTCGTAGCCGAGAATATCCTTCATCTTGAGAGCAAGGAAACAGACTGCTGACGAGGCGCAGCCCAGAAGGATGGCTCCGACCGGCTGCACCACGCCAGCTGCCGGCGTGATGACCACCAGTCCGGCCAGGATGCCGGAGACGAAGCCCAGCGAGGTGACCTTGCGGAATTTGATTGCTTCGATGGCGGTCCAGGCGAGGGCGCCGCTGGCGGCGGAAATCTGCGTCATGGTCAGGGCCCGAGCGGTGTCGAGTCCGCTACCCAAGGTGGAGCCGGCGTTGAAGCCGAACCAGCCTACCCAGAGAAAGCCCGCTCCCATCATAGTCATGACCAGGTTGTTGGGATTGATCAGTTCCTTGGCATTGCCACGGCGTTTTCCGAGGAAATAGGCCACGACCAAGGCGCTGGTGCCTGCGGAAACGTGGATCACCAAGCCGCCCGCCAAGTCGATGACTCCGTTCGCCCCGATGTTGAAGAGCCAGCCGTCGCTGGCCCAGACCCAGTGGCAGAGCGGGGAGTAGACGAACAGGAACCAGAGGGCGATGAACAGGCAGTAGCCGCGGAAGTAGACGCGCTCCGCCAACGCTCCACTGATCAAAGCGGGCGTGATGATGGCGAACTTGCCTTGGAACATTGCTAGGATGTACTCCGGAACGCCGTCCACGATATGGTCGTCGATGCCACTAAGCATGAAGTAGTCGGGATTCCAGCCAACGAAACCGCCGAGGATGTTTTCACCGAAGGTGAGGGAATAACCGCATATCACCCATAACACCCCGATGATGGCCATGGACACGAAGCTATGCATCATGGTGCTGAGCACGTTCTTGGTGCGGACCAAGCCGCCGTAGAACATAGCCAAGCCCGGCACCATGAAAAGGACCAGCGCGGTGGATATCATCATCCACGCGGTCGTGCCAGTGTCTACGGCCCCGTCCGCCATGCCGCTTTGGGCATGACTGAATTGAGGAAGGGTGAGTAGAGCGATTAGAGCGAGTGAGGAGGGTTTTAGTCGCTTCATCTAATCGAAGACAAAAGTGTCATTTTTATGACTTCTGCAAGGGAAATTAATACTATGCAATATCTCCGATAAGCTTAACTGCTTACTAGGGTTTCCCACGACGCCTTTCCGCTGCCACGCGGGCGGCTTCGCGCACCACTACCACGGCTCCGCTGACACACAGGGCTGCTGCTAGAAAGAAGGACCCTGGCGGCACGTCGGAGAAGATGATCCATCCCAGGATGCCTGCGAAAACGAACTGGTGCAGGTTCACTACGGCGAGGGTTTGGGCGGCGAAGTAGCGCAGGCTGCGGTTGAGGGCGACATGTCCAAGGGTGGTGGGCAAGACGGCCATGCCGAGCATCAGAGCCACCTCGCGCCAGCTGACGATGGACAGCGAATCGAGCGAGGCGGCGGAAAAAGCGAAGCAAAGCAGCGCGGCCATGGCGTAGATCGGCACCATGTAGAGCCAGATGGAGGGAAAGTCCTTGTTGATGCGACCGTAGGCGAGGTAGGCCGCGAAGGTGGTCATGGAGGCGAAGCAGACGATGTTTCCCTTCAAGTAGCTGGGATCGATGCGAAAGGCTCCGTAGGACAGGACGATCACCCCGGACAGCGCGATCAGCGTGCCCAGGATTTCGCGACGCGTGACTTGCTCGCGAATGAGAAAGTGAGCCAGAAACGGCATGACCATGGGGGTGAGGTTGATGATCAAGGTGGCGTTTGCCACGTAGGTCAGCCGAGCTCCCCATGCCCACGATATGAAATGCACCGCGAGCAAGCCCGCCGGGATGAGGCAGCGCTTGAGCTGAGTCGCCGCGAAGGTTTTTCTGTGTTTCCGCCAGGCCAGGAAAAAGACAGGGGAGAGCAGAATGCTGGCGAAGAGGAGCCGATAGGCCGCGACCAGAGCAGGCGGCAGCTCGCTCGAACGGATGATGATGACTGAGGTCGAGCAGAAGAAGACGCCGGATAGCAGGAGAAGGATTCGCAGCATGGTCAGGCTCAGACTTGCCGCGACGGGCGGGCCGTGTCACGAACGAACTTCGCCCGCCAGACGGTTCCGCCGCTTGCGTGATCGAGTAAGCGCTCGACTCCCGGAAGCCGATTCCCGATCTTGAATCCTCCTCGAAAAGCGACTCGCTGCAGGAAGAATGTATTCAAATCCCGGATTCGCTCGTTATTAGGGGCCTAGCGAAAATCAAAGTCACATTTAGTCGAAAGGAAACAAATGAAGGAAAATGCGATTCTCTACGTCAAGTCGGGCTGCCCTTGGTGCATCGACGCTGAGAGCTTCTTGAAACGAAACAAGATTCCCTACACCCGTCGCGAGGTGCTCTCCGATGCAGCGGCCATGAAGGAAATGGTGGAACTGTCCGGGCAACGAAAGGCCCCGACCATGAAGCTCGGAAACGACGTTTTGGCGGATTTCGGGGTCGACGAGCTGATTCCGTTTCTCAAGAAGCGCGGCGTCGTTTCCTAGGGCCATATCTAGCCGGGGCCGCGCGTCGGCTGCGCTCGGCGCGGAGAGGCCTTTTCCGCTTCTCCAACAAGTGAGAAGCAACGATTCGCTGCTTAGTCTCGGTACCTTGGAGACCGTCCTGCATGGAGGCGTGGCTTCGGCAGGGGGTCTTCGTCGCGGTCCGCGATGGGGATGACGAATTCCATCTGCGTTCCGCGTCCTATCTTGGATCGCATGCGAATGGATCCGCCTTGAAGTTCGACCAGCGACTTGCAAATGGAGAGCCCGAGTCCCGAACCGTCATGAAGCCGGTTTCGCTCCATGGTGCCTTGTCGGAAACGTTTGAATACGTTTTCGATTTCCGATTCATGCACGCCGATGCCGGTGTCGTGCACGAAGCCGTTCAGTTCGCCCTCCCGGATGCGGTAGCCGAACTGTATCTGCCCGGTGTCGGTGAATTTCAGGGCGTTGTCGATGAGATTGGAGTAGATCTGGGCGATGCGATCGCGATCGAGGGTGACGATGTCGCGCTGGTCCTCTCGGGTTCGAGAAGCGCTGAGAATGACGCCTTTTCGAGAGGCTTTCTCTCTGAAAAGGGCGAGCATCTCCTGCATCAGCTTGTTGAGCGAAAAGTCCCTAGGAAAGAAATCGACTTGGTTCGCTTCGATTTTCGAGATGTCGAGCAGGTCGTTGATGATGGTCAGCAGCCGGTTCCCGCTGGCCTGTATCAAGTCTCTGAATTCGCAGCGTTCCTTTTCGCTGAGGTTCGGCCCGCTGAGCAGCTGCGCGAATCCTAGGATCCCGTTCATCGGGGTGCGAATCTCATGGCTGATGTTGGCGAGAAATGCGGACTTCAGACGGTCGCTCTCCTCCGCTTTGCTTCTGGCGATCTCGAGGTCTGTATTCATTTTTTTGATCTCGATCAGGCTTTCGTTTAACTCGCGGGTTCGCTCCTCGACTTTCTGTTCCAGGGTGCGAAGCAGTTTTTGGTTGAGCTCTCTCTGGCGTCGTTCCTCGCAGACCACTCCTAGGATGGAAACGAAGTTTTGAATGTAGGGGAGGTAGGGATGAAACGCTTTTGGATCACGATAGAAGATTCGCAGGGTGGCGTAGTCGGTTTGCAGGAAGCTGATGGGGAAATCTTGAAAATGGGCGCTTGCGGAGTCGGGCTCGGACTCGCTGGCTGGCGCCACCTGGCCGACGACTTTGACCACGGATGGAAGATCGGAAAACCCTCGTTCAACGAACTGCAGGATCGACTTCAGGCTAGGAAGCTGAACCACCACGCTCTGCATCAAGGCGATGCTGCCGATGTGCTTCGCCAAAAGGCTTTCGTTTTCCTCACTCATCCTGACAGCAGTCTCGAAGGTAGTCTTCCGGCTCGATGTAGAAGGGATTTCTCACCACGGCTCCGTTGACCAGCATCATGGGATGCACCTTGAGGATCTCCATGATGGTGGCTCCATCGAAGACCCGCGCATCGTACTGGCACACCGCGGTGATGGGATGCTGCTTCACCAGAAGACTGACCCGCGATTCGTATTCCAGCAGCCGTTTTCCGCCGGTCACGCGCTCGACCTCCGGAGACATTTCGCCGATGATGCGGGCTCCCTGGAAATCGGCTTTGATCGCTTCCTCGTAGAAACGGAGTAGGTTGTCGAGCATGCGCTGGGGCTCGAAGCGGTCGCCTTCGAAATAGACCTCCGAGCCAGCGGACAGAGTGATCGCTCCAGAAGACTCTCTCTCGTCGTAGGAGATGCCGTTCTCCTGCATGAATTGACGGACCTCGTCTTCGGTTACATTATCGGAAAAGCAGGCGCAGCGATCGCCAGACTGCAGCCCAGACAGTAGGTAGGAAAGCAGGGCGTGCGTTCGCTCCTGATCGCTAGTGAAGATCAGGCATAGGTGAGTGCCTTCGGGAACGCGCTCGCGAGCGAAGCCGAGTGAAATCGTGCGCGGAGATGGAGCCATCGAAGCGAAAAGGTAGACCGCGCTCCAGGCTCGGTCAAACGAGCCACGAATTTAGGTTCAGGTATTAGCGCCTTAGATGCAGCCTATTTATCTACGGATAGGCATTTGTGTCATATCGCAGGCTGTACCCTTTCTCGCTTCACAATGTCGGTCCCTCTAAGACAGGGAGGCGGCGGCCGCCGGGCTCCGACCTGAGGACTCAGGTCGGAGCGGGCGAAACAGCGAGCTTCTAGCGAGCGATGTAGTAGTAGTTCTGGATATCGTGCTCCAGAGCGTGGCGGGTGACCTCTTCGAACCCGGCGTCGCGAATGAACTCCGTGGTGAGCTCCTCTCCCCACGCCGCCCCGAGCCCGAGACCTCCCTGGGCGAGCGAAACCGTCATGCAATGCATGCAGGAGATGGTATAGATGAGCGGCCCGAGCGGATGCTGCTTGTTTTTGTAGACGTTGGACGAGCCGGCGATGTCCTGCATCAGAAAAACGCCGTCGCTGCGCAGCGTTTTGCGAATGCCTTCCAGCACGTGGTCCGGGCGAGCCTGATCGTGGATGGCGTCGAAGGCGGTCACGATATCGAAGCGGTCGCTCTCCGCGTCCTCGTTGAAGCTGGTCAGGTCGCGGACCTCGAAACTCGCGTTTTTCAGCTGGTAGGCTTTCGCTTCCGCGGTGGCGAAGTCGATCGCTTCCTGGCTGAGATCGTATCCGGTGAAATTGCTATTTGGATACAACTGGGCGAGAGCGCGAACAGCGAAGCCTTGTCCGCATCCGATATCCAGCACTTCGGCGCCTTGTTCCAGCTTGGCGACGATCTCGGGATCGAGAGGGAGGATGTGTTCTTCCAGGGCGTTCACCACGCTCTGGCGGCTGTCCAAGGCCATGACTTCATGGAATCGTGGATACGCTGAGTAGGGAACGCCGCCGCCATGCTTGAAGCAGTCGACGATCTTGTCCTCCACGCTTCCTAGAACTGCGAAGTATTGAGCGAGGTGGGCGAGGCATTCCCCTTCGCCACCCTCGGTTAGCATGGCGGCATGCGAAGCGGGGAGGTGGAAGAAAAGGCCGCTTTCATCGACCTCCACAATCTCTCCCGCCACCATGCAGCCGAGCCATTCGCGCACATAGCGCTCGTCGAGATTTGCGGCGTCCGCGATGGCGTTGCTGCTGGCGGAGTGGGTAAGGCGTTTCATGGTTTCAAACAGGCCGGTTCGGTAGCCGATGGAAACCATCAGTCCGAGCGCGGACTGGTTCATGAGATTGACGAAGCGATCGCCGAAAGCGTTCATCTTGTCGGGATCGATCTGGGTTTGGCATGCGAGACACATAGGAGTTTTCTTTCTATTCAGTTGGTTGCTAGGCGTGGCAGCGAGGAAGAGCTGCCCGATTCGAAACGCATCCTAGCTGTTTCGCTGCAGAAAGGTAACTCGGCGAAATACGGTATCGCCGCCGCGTCACTACGGTAGCGAGATCCCTGGACCGTCTGCCCGTTGCGAGGGAATTACTTAAGAAGGCCGAGTTCGCTGGCTTTGCTGGCCGCCTCCGCTCGGGTGCGACAGCCGAGCCGCTCGATGAGAGCCGCGACATGCATCTCGACCGTGCGCGGGCTGATTTTCAGCTCCGCTGCAGCTTCCTTGTTGGAGCGTCCGGCGGCGATGAGCCGAGCGATTTCCAGCTGCCGTGGAGTGAGCAGATCCGTTCGAGCTCCGCTGGGCGAGCCTTGGTGGCGATCGCGAGCGATGGCTCTGGCTAGCGGTTTGAGCGAAAGTTTTTTAGCGATTTCATCGCTGGCTTTCCAGTGCGCCGTGGCCGCGGCCTCGTTGCCGGCTTGGCTCTCGATGTAGCCCAGGCGCCAGAGCGTCCAAGCTTCTTCGGGCAGCAGCTGCAGGGAGTGGTAGCCCTGGATCGATTCCCACAAACGTTCCGAAGCCAGCGCAGGATTGCCGCTCAACCACGCCTCTTCGGCGCTGGCGGCGAGAAAGGCGAAGCGCGGCTCGGGAGACTCGCTTTCGGAGCAGATGGTGGTGAGCAAGTCGAGGCAGCGTGAAAGGTTCGCCGCGTCGTTTTCCTGAGCGAAACAGCTCGCGGCGCAGAGCAGGCCAGGGATGACATCCTTCCGGTCGTCGGTTTCGTGCCAGAAGTCGATGAGTTCGATAAAGCTGGCAATCGCCACTTCGGTGTTCTGCTCGAGAAACGCATAAGCTCCCTTGGCCCATAGTACGTAAAATTCGAATACAGTGGCGCCATGAACGCGGTTTAGCCGACTGGCTTCATCCAGATCGTGTATGACCTGTGGCGAGCTTGTCCTAAACGCCTGGATACAAGCTTTGGTCGAAAGGGCTCCCGCTTTTAGCTCGCCCTCCGCGCTTAAGGTGTCGATCGCCTCGGCGATGGCGGCGAGACTTTCGTCGAATTGTCCGAGCCGAAAGAAAGCGTAGGAAACGCAGGTGAGGCAGGCTTGGGTGCCGCTTTTCTCGCCCAGCGAGCGACAGCGATTCAAGGCCTCTAGCTCCGTGTCGCGATAGGCTTGGTAGTTGGAGGCGTATTCGTTGATGTTGGCCTGTCGTCGATAGGCGTTTGTTATCTGGTCTGAAAGATCGTTTTCCAGGGCGATGGAGAGCGCCTCTTCGAGGAGTTTTCGGGCGTCGCTGATTCGGCCCGTCATGGCCGTCAGCATGGCGGAGTAGGCCAGCGAGTCGCTGAGCAGGGCCCAGTCGCATTCGCTGCGAGCGGTCTGCTTGACGCTTTCAAGCGTTTCCAAGGCATCGTGCAGTCTGAGCGCGTCGCCTTGCATTTGGGCCAAGCTGCGGCGGATGCGGGCCGCTTCCAGCTTCGCGTCGTTGCGATCGGCCAGCTCAGCGGCTTGCTGGAGGTGTTCTTGAGCCTGGAGGCGGTCGCCAAGGCTGAGAGCGGAACGAGCGAGCTTGCGATAGAGCTCGATGATTTCGGGCATGTCCTGCGAGCTGAGAGCCATCTCGAGAAGCTCGGACCAGACAAGATGGGCGGCGGAGTGGTCGGAGCAGTTGAGGGCGCAGCGAGCCATTTCCCGCAGCATATCTCGACGATGCTCTGGCTCTTCGTCGATAGGCCAGATTTCGAATGCGGCCCGCATGGACGCGAGCGCCTGCCGGTAGTTGTGGGCTTGGCAGGCTGAAAGGGCGTCGCGCAAAAAGTGCTTGCGGGCTTGGGGGTAGTCTTGTGCTCGTCGGTAGAGGCGAGCGATCAGCTCGGGCGGTTCCGAAAGGGCGAGGCAGGCCTCGGCGAGCGACTTGTTGAACGCTCTTTTCTTGGACCAAGCGATGGCGTCGATGGCCGCTTGTCGTTGCGATTCGGATACGAACTGGGCTTCGCCGTCGTCGCATTCTTCCAGAAGACCGAGATCGAAAAGCGGGTCGAGGCTTTCGGCGGGACTTCCGGATTCGAGCAGAACTTGCAGCCGAAAGGGAGTGTCCAGCAGGGCTGCTTTGCTCAGAGCGACCCCCGCGCTGGCAGGGAGTTCAGGAAGTGGATTGGGCATGAGAGAAGGATCAGGTTCGCGGCCGAGTTTGAACGAAACGCTCCGGAGGCCAAGTCAGTTTGCGTTGAGACTTGGATTCGACGGAAACGCGAACTGGGTTTCCCCTTCGCTCTGCTTTGCCCGAAGCAGATCCTTCTCTGGGTTGTTAGAGTTTGGCCAGCTCGCCTTCGATCCAGGCGATGCCCTGCGCGTCGTTGAGACGTTGGGCGGTGTCGAGCGCGGATTGCATGACCGCTTTGGCCTCTTCCGGCTGGTCGAGCGCGCTGAGGACTTTCGACCGCTCGACCGCTAGCCAATAGGCGTCGGGATTTTGCTCGAGGCTCAACCGGTACCACTCCGCGGCCTGTTCGAGGTCCATGTTTTCACGTACGAAGTAGCGAGCCGCTTCTCCCATGTTGGCCCAATGGGGATTGTCGGCTTCGATGACCTCTTTCCGAATGTCCGACATCATCTGCTGATGGTTGCTTTCTTCGGTCACGGAAATGGGAAATGCGACCACGGTTTCGTCCCAGCGAAGCTCGATTCGGGCGGCGTTGTCGGCGACTTGGGCGAAGGCGATTTCGAAGGTTTCGAAGCTCTCTTGCATCGACTTCGAAGGAGCGGTGAAACGGAGCACGTCCAGGGC
Organism: Pelagicoccus sp. SDUM812003; assembly: GCF_031127815.1. Lineage (NCBI taxonomy): Bacteria > Pseudomonadati > Verrucomicrobiota > Opitutia > Puniceicoccales > Pelagicoccaceae > Pelagicoccus > Pelagicoccus sp. SDUM812003. The sequence goes on from NZ_JARXHY010000004.1 coordinate 396,892, forward strand.
ATCGTCATAAGTGAATGCCCCGAACTGATCGGCATTGGCATTGATGATGATGGTCCATTGGTCCTTGTTCGGGATGGAGAAAAGTCCGTAGCGGCCGGCGGGCAGGGTTGAGCCGCCGATTTGGATTTCGGTGTCGGTGGAGAGCTTGGTACAGGCGTTCGCGCCGGTTCGCCAGACCTCGCCGTAGGGCACCAGGGCGCCGAAGATCTCGCGACCTTTCATGTTGGGACGTGAGTAGTCGACCGTCACGGTCGTCTTTCCGATTTGTTGGGTGACGGTAGAGCGCAGGCTCGCCGGGACGGGAAGAACATCTCCGAAAAGGGAGACAGCGAAGACGAGCGAAAGGGCGGCGAAGAGGCGGATTCGTTTCATAGAGCGGTAGTTGGTTGGGTTGGTATAGGCAGGTCGCGAAAGGAGGGGGGACGACGCGGCATCAGATTGGAATACCCCGGGACGAGCGCGACTCCTTCAAAGAGGTGGATTGAAAAAAAAGTCCGCCTGATTGAATATTCGTGGGGATGGCGGGTTAGAGAAGAAGAAGTCCGTTAGTACCATGAACGAAAGCAAAGCGATTGACCTGTGCCTGCGCCGCCGAGATCCGGCGGGGTTCAACTATCTGGTAGAGCATTTTCGCGAGCAGGCCTTTCGCCACGCTTACGGTTTTATGGGAAATCGGGAAGACGCCAAGGACGCTTGCCAGGACGCGTTTCGCAAGGCCTTCGTGGCCATGCCCAAACTCAAGGAGTTGGAGCGTTTCTATCCCTGGTTCTATAGCATCTTGCGCAACCAATGCTTGAATACGCTGTGTCGTCGAAAGACGGCCCTGAGCAAACGAAGCGAGGTCGAGCGTCAAATGACGGAACGAGGAAGCGGACGCTTGCCAAGCGGAGCGATGGAGCAGGAGGAGGACGCGGCGATGGTGCGAACGGTACTGGAATCGCTCAAGCCGGAGTTCAGGGAAATTCTGATATTGAAGTACTTTTCTGAATACAGCTACGAGGAGATAGCGACCACCCTTGGGATCTGTCGTGGCACGGTGATGAGTCGGCTGTATTATGCGCGAAGCGCTTTTCGAGATGCGCTCGACAAGCAGGAATTGAAGGAAAACGGGAGAATAATGGGATGAGTGAAGAGATGACTGAAATCAAGGTCCTGCTGATGGGATTCATGGATGGGGAGCTGGCTCCTGACGAGATGGCCAGAGTAAACGACGCTCTGATGCGGGACGCGTCGTTGCGAAACGAATACGAGTCGCTCTGCAGGGCTTGCGGAAAACTGGATCGACTCTCTTTCGACCTGCCGGACGAGGAGGAGATGAAACGGCTTTGGAAGAGCCCGTTTTCGCGCTCGGCGAGCTTGTTCGCCTGGAGCCTGATCGTAGCAGGACTGCTCGTCTTGAGCGCCTACACCCTCTACGCGATTTTGTTTTTAAGCGGCGAAGCTCCGCTTGTCACCGTATCGCTGGTGGCGGTCGGCGTCGGTTTTCTCGTGCTTTTCAGTCTCAAGGTTCGAGACCGGGTGAGCACTTATTCCAAAGATCCATACAAGGACATCGAAAAATGATATTATGCACGACTGATGAAATCCCGGGCAAGAAGATCGTAGCGACCTACGGGCTTGTAAGGGGAAATGCAATACGCGCTCGCCATGTGGGCAAGGACATCATGGCAGGGCTGCAAACGCTCGTTGGTGGAGAGATTCATGAATACACCAAGCTGATGGGCGAAGTGCGCGAGCAGTCTCTGGATCGCATGAGCTCCGAGGCCAAGCGCATGGGGGCCAACGCGGTCGTCGGCCTGCGCATGTCGACCTCCATGATCATGAACAACGCCGCGGAAATGGTGGCATACGGGACCGCGGTGAAGGTGGAAGAGGCGTAGCGTCTGATAAGTCTTTGCGACTCTTGGCCGCAGATTCAGGGCATCCGTTTAGGCGTTTTGTCTAGATAGAAACTCTTGAGCATGCGGCGGGTCGTGGCGCGTGCGATGCTATTTATGGAGTTGAATCCAACACTGATCGATCGACTGCTTATGGGGAACAAGTGGCTCGAATCGATTTCTAAATCCACGCATACCAACGGAATGAGAAGGGAAACGTACGATGGGAGGAACAACGAAACAAACTGAAGACCTACTGTATCGTAAGGCCAACAAAGGACTCAAACTCAGCTATCCCTTGGAGGATTGGATAGAAGGCTTGCTCGATCAATATCCCGAGGAGCTCAATTCCATCCGTCCCAAGTCGCCCAACCGAAGGCAACGGCAAAGCCGCAGCGTTCGTTTCTCCGGATAGCGGATCCGGAATCGATCCCGCAAAAAGAGGATGCCTGCGAAGGCATCCTTTTTTCATCGTTCATGGGCCGATACTCCGCCGTTTGCGGTGGTTTGCAGGTCGCGGCGTTGAGGCGAGAATCCAAGGTGGCGGGTCAGCGCCCCGCTCTGCAGGAGGTCTTGGATTGCCTTGAATGAGTTTTTCAATTCCACCCTCCTTGTGGCGGGGGCCGTTATTCGTCCTGACCCTTGGCGAATCGTAGTTCGCCACGAGGTGCCAACCGGTCCGAATCGCTTTTCGCGAAAACGCGGCTTCTCTCGCCTCAGTCGCGTGGCCAGGAGTCGTCGAAAGCCAGTCGAGCCATGCCGCCTTGCTCGTTTGTGATCAGCAAGGTGTTTTCATCGTCCCAGCAAATCGCTTCGCACTGCTTGAAGGACAGCGGATAGCGGTAGGCTTCGCCGGCCAGGTAGTCGTCGGAGTCGCTGGGTTTGAGAAAGACCCAGACCGATCCGTAGGTGAGCACGGCAAGCTTTTGGCCATCGGGCGTGCAGTCGGCTCCGGTCACTCGGTCCCCCGTTTCGAAGCGCGAGAGGTAGGTGGCTGGGTTGCTGACGAAGGGCTCGGTTTGGTCGAGTCGGTACAGTTTGGTGAAGTCATCGCTGCGGTGCTTGGTGAGCAGATAGATCTGGTCGTTTGCGTAGAAAAGGGCTTCGCAGTCGAAGTTCTTGTCAGCCTCGTCGGGGAAGCCGGTCTGGTCCGGATAGTGGAAATCGATGCGTCGCCGCACGCGGGTGGTGCGCTGCTCGCGTGGATTGGGCTCGGGCACGACGTAGATGGCCAGATCGCGGCGCGTGTTTCCGTTGTTTCCGAAGGCCCCGATCAGCAAGTTTCCTTGATCGTCGGCCGCGATGTCCTCCCAGTCGATGTTGACCGCCCCTGCGATGGTGATGCCGACGAATGGCGAATCATGATCCTCCGCCCATTCGGTTTTGATGCCGCGTCCGTTGGCGTCGATGGCGAAGATGCGAGCCTCGTCGCCGGAGTCATTGTGGGTCCAGTACACGCCTTGCCACAGGCGGCTTTTCACGATGCCGGAGGACTCGTTGATGGCTTTTTCGGAAATCTCAGCGTAGCGCTCGAGCTTTGGTCCGTTGGCGGCGCAGGCCGCGGCCGCGGCGAGAAAGGAAAAGGATGCAAGTCGGAATAAAGGCGTCATCGCTAGGAAGCGTGGCAGATCGCATGCCAAGTTCAACCAGCGAGTGGTGACGTTTCGAGGACGCCAGCGATTCGGTCGGAGTCGATGAGCAGTTCGCGCCTGTCGGTAGCGAATTTCTGGATACGAAGCTTGCTCGCTCAGCTGGCCTGCTGCTGGTCGTAGAGCGACTTGTACAGCGGGCAGCGAGGGTACAGCTCCTGGTGCGAGCCGCTGTCGATGATCTCGCCGTCCTGGAAGACGAGGATCTTGTTAGCGTTTTTGATGGTGCTGAAACGGTGGGCGATGATGAGCACCGTCTTGCCGACGACCAGCTTTTCGAGGGCTTGCTGCACCTTGGCCTCCGACTCGGAGTCCAGAGCCGACGTCGCTTCGTCGAGAATGAGGATCGGCGCGTCGCGCAGAAATGCCCGGGCGATGGCGATGCGCTGTTTTTGTCCGCCCGAGAGTCGAGCGCCACGTTCTCCTACCAGAGTGTTGTATCCATCCGGGCAGGTCGATGGCTCGGTGATGAAGTCGTGGGCGAAGGCTTGGCGGGCCGCTTCGCGAACCTCCGCATCGGTGGCGTCCTGCCGGCCGAGTCGGATGTTTTCCATAATGGTGTCGTCGAAGAGCACCGGCTCCTGGGAAACGATGGCTATGTGGTCGCGCAGGTCGGTGAGGCGAAAGCGACGCAGATCGTGCCCGTCCAGAAAGATGCCGCCGAAGCTGACGTCGTAGAAGCGCGGCACCAGGTTGGCGAAGGTGGACTTTCCGGCTCCGGAAGGGCCGACCAAAGCGCATACGTCGCCCTTTTCGATGCGGGCGTTGGCGGATTTGAGAGCGGGCGTATCGTCGTAGGAGAAGGAGACGTCGCGAAACTCGATTTCGCCGTTTACGCTCTCCACCTCGATCGGTTCCTCCGGATCGTCGATATCCACCGGAGAGTCCATGATTTCGGCGATGCGCTGGTAGGAGGCGACGCCTTTGGAGAGCTCCGAAGCGAAGGTGCCCAGCTTTTTCACCGCGGTGTAGGTCAGGTACAGGGCCAGGAAGATAGCGGTGAAGACCCCGCCTGGCACCCCATTGTAGTAGCCGATGATGAAGGCGATGGAGAGGCCGATGGATGAGCAGACTTCCACCACAGGACCGAGTCCGAAGGAGTATTTGACCACTTTCATCTGCGAGCGAAACAGGTCCGACAAGCGGGCCACGAAGCGACGGTTTTCCCGATCCTGCAGGTTGAAGGCTCTGATTTCGCGGGCGGCGGTGAGGTTTTGGGCCAGCGAGTTGGTCAAGCTGCCCAGCTCCTCCTGCTGCTCGCGGGCCTTGTACTCGATTTTGTGGCTGAAGGATCGGATCGGGAAGATGACGATGGGCAGGGCGACCAGACAGAGGTACACTTGATAAACGCCTTCGTTTTCGATCGCCAGCATGGTGAGACGATAGATGCAGCCGAGGATCACCGCGGGCTGAATGATGACGTTTTTCGCGATGAAGGTCAGGGTCTGCTGAAGGGCGCTCACATCGGAAGTGATGCGCGAAATGAGGTCGCCGGTTTTCGAACTCTGAAAGTAGGCCAGCGGCAGGCGCTGCACCTGGAAGAACACCTTGGCCCGCAGGTCCCGGATGGCGTCTAGCCCAGCGAGATTGAGCAGGTAGGCGCTGCCGAAAAGGCAAACGCCGATGACCAGAAAGATGGCGGGAAACCCAGCCGCGATGGCAATGACTTCGGAGCGGGAAAGCCCCCGGTCTCCGTTGAGGATCAAGGTGAAGAGCTGCTCGACGCCTTTGGTCAGAAACGCCCCCGTGACAGCTCCGGCGATGGAGCCCAGCAGGACCGCCAGCCCGAGGGTCTTCTTGTGGGCGGAAAGCAGCCGCAGAAAAATTTTCAGATCTTTTAGCACGAGTGGGAGAAAAGGAAGGTATTGGTCGTGTCGGGGAAAGGGTTAACCACAAACCCCGCTGAATGCACAAGGACAATGCGGAATCGCGGGCCGCCGGGTCGACTCGAAACTGCGCAACTCTTTTTTGCAACGTTGCAAAAAAGAGTTGCCCATCCGGCGGGACGCTAGCGGCGTTTGGGGTACCAGTAGGTGAGCAGGCGGCGGCTGAAGCGCCGGGCCAGGCGTCGCGGGAGCAGATAGAAAAGGGCGAAGGCGAGTAGGGCGGATAGGTTGGAAACGAACAGTCGGGCCAGCGAGCGCGGGGTGAGCTCGCCCTTGCGTCCGGAAGTGACCACCGGATGGCGGTGCAGGACGGGATAGCGTTTTCCTCGGCGGCGGCCATAGCGCTTGAGGCGCATCTGAAATTCGACCTCTTCCAGAGCGAAAAGGTCGTGAGTGAATCCGTCCAGATCGCGGAAGGCTTGTCCTTCGCACAACAGGCAGGCCCCGCCGCTCATTTTGATCAGCCGGTAGATGGGATTCATGCGCTCCAGGCGGAGACGATTGAAGGGGGTGCCGTCCGGTACGGTTATAGTAGTGCCGCATCCGATCACGTCGCCGCTCGCTATGGCGTCCAGCAGGTCGGAGAGCAGTTCCGTGCTCGGGTAGGAGTCTGCGTCGACAAAGAGCAGCCAGTCGCCTAGGGCCGCGGCGGCGCCTTTGTTGCGAGCCCGCGAGATCTGATTGATCGGTTCGAAGACGACTTTCGCCCCCAGCTCGCGTGCAACTTGGGCGGTGCGATCGTTGGAGTTGTTGTCGCAGACGATGAGTTCGAATGTGACACCGGGGCGGGTGTTTGCGGCGATAGCGGCTTGTATTCGTCGAATGGATTCGCCGATGCGTTGTTCCTCGTCGAAAGCCGGGATGACGATGGAAAGCAGCATGGCGAAATTTCGGACTGGCCGGGCTCCGTTAGTCCTTGGCCGATTTGACGTCGAGGGCGTCACGCAGGCCGTCGCCTAGGAAGTTCATGGAAAACAAGGTGGCGGAAAAAAAGAGACTGGGAGCGATAAGTTGCCAAGGGGCGGAGCGCATGGACTGCTGTCCCTCCTGGATCAGGCTCCCCCAGCTTTCGGTACCCGCTTGCATGCCAAGCCCCAGGAAACTCAGGATCGACTCGAGCAGAATGACTGCGGGCACTAGCAAGGTGGCGTAGACCACGACCGGTCCAAGTAGGTTGGGAGCGATGTGCCGGGTGATGATGTGAAATGTGGATACGCCGGTGGCTTTGGCGGCCGCGACGAAATCCTGATCCTTCAAGTGGATGACCTGCCCGCGTACGATACGGGCCATGGTGAGCCATTCGACGGCTCCGATTGCGATGAAGACTAGCAGGATTTTGTATTCGAAATCTTCGAACAGGACCATGAGCAGGATAACGAAGATCAGAAACGGCAAGGCGTAGAGGATGTCCACGCAGCGCATCATAAAAGCGTCCAAGCGCCCGCCGATATAACCCGAGATCGATCCGTAGGTCACACCAATGAGAAGCGCGGTGAGGGTTGCTAGAAATCCGACGCTAAGCGAAATGCGCCCGCCGCGCATCAGTCGAGCCAGCATGTCGCGTCCCTTGATATCGGTGCCGAGAAGATGAAAACTCGTTGTAGGGGTGAAGAGGATACCATTGATGAGTTGAGGCTCGCCAGTGGAGAGCGCCGCGACATCGCTCTGAGGATCAAGGGCGTAAACTTCGGCGAAGTCTTCCACGGTGGTGATCTCGTCCGGCGTTTCCTTTTCCGGATCGAATCGGACTTCCACCAGTTCGGCGGTGGTGAATGGTAGAGTGCTATCCAGAGCGAGCACCTGTCGATCGGGAGAAACGTGGTACACCAGCGGCCCCGCGAAGGAAAAGAGGGTGACGAAGATAAAGAAACCCAGGCCCATCATAGCGAGCCGGTTGTCCGCAAGTCGCCGCAGCGCTTCTCTCCACAGCGAGCGGGGAGCGGTTTGTTCGGTGGCGAGATTTGGCGAGAGGCGCATGAGTGAAAGTGGAAATGAAAGAAGGAAAAATTAAGAGCTTTGGGAGCTGGCAGGTGGCTAACGAACTGTGATAGGCGGCGCTTAGCTCAGGCGGAGCCGAGGGTTGAGCAGGACTTGCAGGACGTCGACCGCCAGGTTGGCAAGCATGATCAGAGTGGCGTAGAAGAGCACCGTGGAGAGGATGAGCGACTGGTCCTGGTTGAAGGCGGCTTGCACGAAGTGTCGACCAAGCCCCGAAACTTGGAAAATGGTTTCTACCACGAAGGAGCCAGTGATTAGGCCAGCGAGGGTGGGGCCGAGAAAGGAAACGACAGGAAGAATGCCGCCGCGCAAGGCATGCACTACCACGGCGCGAAATTCACTGGCGCCTTTGGCTCGAGCGGTGCGGACGAAGTCGGAGCTCAGGATTTCCAGCATGCCGCCGCGGGTCAGACGGGCGATGTAAGCAGCGTAGAACAGTCCAAGGGTGAGCGAGGGGAGAATCCGGTCCTGCACGGAGGACCAACCCGAAATGCTGGTCCATTGTAACCAAATGCCGAATACTAAAGCGAGAATTGGCCCGATGACGAAGGTCGGCAAGCAGATGCCGATCATGGCCAGGCTCATGGGGGCGTAGTCGAGGGCGGTGTTTTGGCGAGCGGCTGCGAGCACGCCCGCGGGAATGCCAAAGAGAAGGGCGATCAGGATCGCCCAAGCCGCGAGTTCCAAGGAAACGGGAAAGGCTTCGGAGATGATATCCGCCGAGGTAAGGCCCGGGTGGCTGGTAAGCGGCGGGAGGTCGAGCTTCAGGTGTCGAAAAAGGGTAGTGAAATACTGGATATGGACCGGCTGGTCGTAGCCGTAGTACGCCTTCTGGTTTTCGATGATATGGGCCGCGACTTTTCGCTCCTCCGAAAAGGGGCTTCCGGGCGAGAGCCGCACCATGAAGAAGGTGATGGTGTAGATCGCCAGCAGGACCGGAATGGCTTGTCCAAGTCGTATGAGGATGAATCGAAGCATTGACTGAAAGGAAGATGGAAGAAGGAGGGAAGGAGCGTTGCGGGGAGGCGGTTAGTTTTCCGTCGGTTCCAACGATATGTACTTGTAGTTGCGGTTGTCGGTGATTTTCGGATACCAGCCCTTTACTTCAGGCGCGATGCGGTAGATGCGATTGTAGAAGTAGAGCGGGATGATCGGGAGCTCGTCCATTAGAATCGACTCTGCCTCGTGCAGTAGCTCCAGACGGCGTTCCGCGTCGGGTTCGGTGATGGAGCGAGTGATCAGCTCGTCGTAGCGGGCGTTGCTCCAGCCGGTATTGTTGTTGCCGTCACCCGTGCGGAACATGGTCAGGAAGGTGTCGGGGAAAACGTAGTCGCCGATCCATCCCGATCGCGAGATTTCGTAGTCGAGGTTGTGCTGGGTTTCGAGAAAGGTTTTCCATTCCTGGTTTTGCAGTTCGCATTCGATGCCTAGGACGTTCTGCCACATTTGCTGGATGGCTTCGGCGATCTGCTTATGCTGTTCGGAGGAATTGAAAAGCAGGGTGAGTTTAGGAAAGCCTTTTCCCTGCGGATAGCCCGCCTCGGCTAGCAGGGCGCGGGCCTTATTGGGATTGAAGGAATCCTGTTTGGGCGGTTCGTAGCCTGCGATGCCGTCTGGGGTGAGAGATAGAGCGATGTGCTGGTCGCCCTTGGTGACGCGTTTCACGAGAGCCTTACGATTGATGGCGAGAAAGAGAGCTTGGCGCACGCGTTTGTCGGAGAGATGCGGCTCGGTAGTGTTTATCTTATAGTAGTAGGTGGCGATCCAGGGCTCCATGCGAAGGTAGGGATCGCCCTTCTTCTTGTAGAGGGGAATCATATCCGACGGAACTGTATTTTGGTAGTGGATACCGCCGGAATTGAAGACGCGATCCTCGGTGGAAATATCGTCGATGGGGAGGAAATGAATCTCTTTTATGGATACGTTTTCGGCATCCCAGTAGTAGGGATTTCGCTCCACGGAAACGATCTTGTTGATGACCCAGTTCTTGAGCTGGTAGGGGCCGTTGCTGACGTAGTTTTCCCGGGTCCAATTGGAGTCCGGCTTGCTCATGCCTCCTGCTGCTTCGATGGTCGGAGGGTGGACTGGGTACCAAGTCGGATGCTTGAGGAGGTTGAGAAAGTAAGGCGTGGGGCCTTCGAGGGTGATTTCCAGCGTGTAGTCGTCGAGGGCCTGGACGCCGACTTCTGAAAAGTCCTCCAGGACGCCTTCGTTGAAAGCCTTGGCATTTTTCAGCACCCAAAGCAGTTGGGCGTATTTGGCACCCAGTTTGGGGCTGAGCATGCGCTGGAAAGAGTAGACGAAATCGTGGGCGGTGACGGGGTCTCCGTTTGACCAGCGGGCGTCTTCGCGAAGGGAGAATGTCCAGACGGTGGCGTCGATGTCGCTCCAGGACTTGGCCACTCCCGGTTCGGGCAGATTGTCGTCCGTCGGGTGGTAGACGACCAGTCCTTCCATCAGGGCGGAAACGATGCGGTTTCCGTTGTTGGAGGTGTTGAGGTGCGGGTCGATGCTTGGAGGCTCGCCCTCGTTTCCGAAAAGCAGAATGCCTTCACGGGCGGCGATGTCGCGCTCGAGCGTATCGCCGTTTTGGCTGCAGGCGCTGAGCAGGCAGGTTAAGACAAGGATGAAGGCGTAGGCTGCGAATCGGTGAAGCACGGAGTGGATGGAAGGCTTGCTAGGTCTTGCAGATGAGAGCGGTGGCGTGGGCGGCGATGCCCTCGGCTCGGCCGAGCGAGCCCAGCTTTTCGTTGGTGGTGGCTTTGATGCCGATCTGAGCTTGGCTTATGCCAGCGCTGGCTGCGAGACGTGTTTTCATTTCTTCGACCCGCGGATAGATCTTCGGTTTCTCGGCGATGAGGGCGGAATCGATATTGACGATGGTCCAGCCTTGGTCGGCGAGGGTTTCGCAAACGTCGGCCAGCAGCTCCTGGGAATCGATGCCTTTGTACTTCGGATCCGTATTCGGAAAGTAATGACCGATGTCCGGAAGCCCCGCAGCGCCCAGCAGGGCGTCGCAGATGGCGTGCGTGAGCACGTCGGCGTCGGAATGACCGTCGAGGCCGTAGGGAGTGTCGAATGAGACGCCTCCCAGCACCATGGGGCGTCCGTCCTTGAAGGGGTGAATGTCGTAGCCGAGGCCGATGCGGATGTTGGGAAGCATTTTGGAGATTCTGATAGGTGACGCGTGAGGGATGGATGAAGGAAAATCAGACCGATTGGCTGAGCAGGAATTCGAGGTAGGGAAGGTCGGCGGGCGTGGTGAGTTTGGGATTGGGTCGCTGGTTGTCGATGAAGACGACGGGTTGGCCGAGGGACTCGATTGCGGAGAGATCGTCGGTGATGGGGCGATTTTCCGCGACGATTCGTTGATAGGCTTCGAGGATGAGGGCTCGGCGAAAGGTTTGAGGCGTTTCCATGGCCCAGAGCTTGGAGCGGTCGACCGTGGCAAGCTGGTAGGCAGTTTGCTGGGAGCTCGGGCTCGAAGAGCTGGAGCTGACGGACTTTAAGGTGTCGGTCACCGGGCGTGCCAGGCAAGCGGCTCCCGTTTCCGCGGCAGCGGCGATGGAAACGCGGATGGCTTGCGGAGTGACGCAGGGGCGAGCGCAGTCGTGGATGAGCACGATTTCGGTGGCGGGCGGGCAGGCTTGCAAGCCTGCCCAAACGGAGTCCTTGCGTTCGGCTCCGCCGCGAGTGAAAGAGGATGACAGGGTTGGCGGGATGAGCGGCTTGATGAGGGTTTCTTGCTCGTGGTCGCGACAAACGACAACCAGGCGCTGTACCGCGCCGCTGGCGACGAAGGCGGCGATGGAGTGGGCGATGACCGGTTTGCCTGCTAGGCAGGCGAGGATTTTGTCCGCGACGGCGCCGCGCATGCGGTTTCCCGAACCTCCCGCCAGGAGGATGGCGGCGGAGCGAAGGGAAGGAGTGGGCGGGGTGCTCATGGGGGGTGCGGCTGGCCCGGCGGTCCAGCCCTACCGTTGCAGTTCCGCGTTGATCGAAGCGACCACGGCGGCGGGGTCTTCGGCTCCGTAGATCGGGCGGCCCACCACGATGAAGTTCGAACCGACCTCGCGGGCTTGTGCGGGGGTCATGATGCGCTTCTGATCGCCCGCGGCGGAACCGGTGGGACGCACGCCAGGCGTGACCAAGGTGAAGTGGTTTCCAAACGCGGCTCGCAAGGTTTGCACCTCGTGGGTGGAGCAGACCAGGCCGGACATGCCGGCATCCTTGGCCAAGCTCGCCAGTTGGGCCACGCGGTCGGCGGGCGTCTGTTGGATGCCCAGCAGATCTAGGCTGCTTTGATCCATGGAGGTGAGCACCGTGACACCCAGCAACTGGAGGTTCGGGTTGATGTTTTCCTGGGCTTTGACGGCCCATTCCATCATCTCCTTGCCGCCGCAGGTGTGGATGGTGAGCATCTGTATTGGCAGTTTACCTACGGATTCCACGGCTTTGGCCACGGTGTTGGGGATGTCGTGCAGCTTGAGATCGAGAAAGACGTTCACGCCCAGATCGGCGATCTGGCGCACGTAGTCGGGGCCGTACTTGGTGAACATCTGCAGGCCGATCTTGGCCCATCTCAGCTCGGGACCCGCTTTTTCGAGGAGGTCGAGCGCGTCCGCGCGGTCTTCGATGTCCAGGGCGAGGATGAGCTCGCAGGCGTTTTTGCTTTGATTGGTATCCGACATGTAGGTTTTTGTTTGCGGCGACTATGGGACAAATCGAGGTTTTCAGTCCAGCAAAGATCAACCTGTTTCTATCGGTCGTCGGCCGCATGGAAACTGGCTTCCACCAGCTGGCGAGTTTGGTGGCTCCGCTGGAGTTTGGGGATCGACTGAAAATCGAAGCTCGGGAGGCCTCAGCTTCCTCGGTGGAGCTGAGCTGCTCGGACGCTACGCTGCCTACCGACGAGCGAAACCTGGCCTACGCGGCGGCGGTGGCGTTTCTGGCGCGGTTCGACTTGAGTTGGAAGGTTCGCATCGATCTGGAAAAACGCATCCCGCACGGGGCGGGCTTGGGGGGCGGGAGCAGCAACGCGTCCGCGGTTTTGGAAGGCTTAAACGCGCTTTCCGGCCAGCGGGCTTCCAAGCAGGAGCTGCAGGAACTCGCGGCGCGGCTGGGCTCGGATTGTCCGTTGTTTCTCGCTCGTCGGCCGGTGATCATGCGCGGACGCGGCGAGCTGCTGAGCGATCTGCCGGAGGGCCCGCGCCAGAGCCTGTCCGGTCAACGCGTGGTGCTGTTCAAACCCAGTTTTCCCATCGGAACCGCCTGGGCCTATGGCAGCTTGGCTAAGCGGGAAAACGGCTACGACGATCCGGCCTGGGCGGAGTCGCGCCTGTCGGCGTGGAGGGAAGGGGAACTCCAGTTGCGGGAGCTGCTGCACAACAGTTTTGCAGCGGTCGCATACCGCAAGTACCTCGCCTTGCCGGTCCTTGATAAGAAGCTCGAATCGGCCGGAATCGACATGCTAATGTCGGGTAGCGGCAGTTGCTGTTTCGCCTTGGTTAGCAAGGATAAGGAGGAATCGGCGATACGCGAGATAGTGACGAAGACCTGGGGTCCTCGGACCTTTTGGGGCATGTCAAAACTAATATAATGATATTGACGGGCCTATGAGGTATTTCATCTTGAGGCGTTCGCCGAACCAGTTTGCTATGGATGCTTCTTGCTCCTAGCCTTCCTTTCCCGTCTTCTTCACTCTGCAAATGGAACCCACTGATAAACAGGAATCTGTCTTCGAAGGGATCGCTGCCTCGCCAGGGATCGCTCACGGGCAGGCCTTTCTGTTGACGCATCGCGAAATCACCGTGCCGGAGTATTCGATAAGCGCGGACAAGATCGATGCAGAGGTGGATCGTTTGGACAATGCGATCGTCAAGACGCGCCAGCAGATTCAGAAGATCCAAAACGAGATTCGCGGAACGATCGGCGAGGATGAGGCCCGAATCTTCGACGCTCACCTTCTGGTTCTGGAAGATCAGGCTTTGATCGGCGAAGCCATTCGAGATATGCAGACCGAGCTCAGCAACATCGAGAGCTCGATCTGGAAAATCGGACATCGCTACGTCGAGGCTTTCGCTCAGATCGACGACGAGTATTTGAAGGAGCGGGCCAGCGACATTCGCGATGTGATGCGGCGCTTGCTCAGCAACCTGACCGGCGAGCAGCTGCAGCACTTGGGCGAGTTCGTGAACAACAAAGTTCTGGTGGCTCACGATGTGACGCCGTCCGACTCAGCCTCCATGGATCAGGCGAACCTGCTGGGCATCGTGACGGACGCTGGCAGCAAGACTAGCCACGCGGTGATCGTAGCTCGGTCCATGAACATCCCTGCGGTGGTTGGCTTGGGGGACATCACCTCCAAGATCAATCAGAACGCGGTGATTCTGGTGGATGGATACGACGGCAAGGTCGTCGTCAACCCCAGCGAGGCCACGCTGTTTCGTTACGGAAAGCTGAAGGACAAGAAGCGTTCGCTGGAGAAGCGAATGATCGAGTATTCGAAGGAGGCTTCGGCGACGCGCGACGGCCATCCGGTCAAGCTGATGGCCAACATAGAAAAGGCCGATGAAGCGGAGCGCGCCTTGGAGTTGGGAGCTGACGGCATCGGGCTTTTTCGCTCGGAGTATCTTTTTATGAACACGCACAAGCTGCCGACGGAGGAGGAGCAGTTTCAGGCGTACAGGAAGGCTGTGGAAAAGATGAACGGCCTGTCGGTAACCATTCGCACCTTGGATCTCGGCGGCGACAAGGTTTTCGATTCATCGGAGGTTTCGATGTACCGCGAGTCGAATCCGTTTCTTGGATACAGAGCGGTTCGGTTCTGCCTCGATCACGAAAACGTATTCAAAGCGCAATTGCGAGCAATCCTCCGGGCGAGCGCCTTCGGGGACGTGCGCATCATGTATCCGATGATCAGCGGCGCTTTGGAGCTGAGCCAGTGCAACGCTCTGCTAGAGACCACCAAGAACGAGCTTCGTACGGAGGGGATCGCGTTTGACGAAAAGATCAAGACTGGCGCCATGATCGAGATCCCTAGCGCTGCGATCGCGGCGGACACCTTGGTGGAAGGTTCGGATTTCTTCAGCATCGGCACGAACGACCTCATTCAGTACTTGATCGCGGTGGATCGTCTCAACGATCGCGTGGCCCATCTTTACGAGCCCACGCATCCCGCGGTGGTGCGCACGCTGAACATGATCGTCGAGGCGGCCCGAAAGGGTAAGATCGGTGTTAGCATTTGTGGCGAAGTGGCTGGTGATCCGGTGATGGTTCCGCTGTTGGTGGGGCTAGGGATGGAGTGCCTGAGCATGTCGTCCACCTTGCTGCCCAACGTGAAGTTCGTGGTGCAAAACATGGACATGAGCGAAGCCAAGGCCATCGCGAAAATGGCTTTGGAGGAGACCGACGGCTCGGTGATCCTGGAGCACCTGCTCGACTTCTATACCTCGCGCATGGATCAGCTTTATTAGGTCCGGGCCGGATGTGGCGCGACTTTGCCCAGCGTCGGTTGGGCTGTTGTTGCATGAAGCGCGTCCGGAGTTCCCGCTCCAGCTTCGGCTGGCGCAATCTAGGGGCGGATGCCGCTGGCCAGCAGCGTTTCGAACTGCGGTTCTTCGTCCTCCTTTGAGACCGAGGTGACTTCCACGTTTTCCAGCCCTGCTTCCTTCAGCCAGCGATGGAGCTGGTTTTCGGCGAAGCCGAGCCAGTGGTCGGCGTAGAGCTCGCGGGCCTTTTCGAAGGAGTGCTCCTTCAAGTCCAGCACCACCAGACGGCCGCCGGGCTTGAGGATGCGCGCCGCTTCCTGGATGGCCCGCTCAGGATGGATGGCGTGGTGCAGGGCCTGGCTTAGCAGGGCCAGGTGCACGCTTTGGTCGGGTAGAGGAACCTTTTCGATGTCGCCAAGCAGGTATTCGAGGTTTTCCAAGCTGTTTCGCTTCGCTAGATCGGTGCCGACCTCCACCATGCGCGGAGAGCTGTCGACGCAGTAGACGCGCTCCGCTCGGCGGGCCAGCAGCTGGGAGATCAGACCTTCGCCGGCGCCCAGATCGGCCACGCGGATTTCGGGAACGAGGTAGAGGAGGAAATGGCCGATGCCTTCCCAGGAGCGCCCTGGACAGTAGTTTTTTCCCAAGCGTCCCGCGATGAGGTTGAAATACTCCTCGGCCTGTCGACGCCGTTTGGCGATGACGCGTTCCAGGCTTTCCTGGTCCTCCACGATCTCCTGCGAATCGCCCACGGAATTCAGGGCGGCGTCGAGCAGGGACCGTTCGTGAGCAGGCAGCCGCGGGCTGAGCGAATAGAAGGATTTCTTTCCTTCGCGCCGATCGGCGACCAGCTCGTTTTGGCGAAGAATGGCCAGTTGCGACGAGATGCGGGATTGGGCCATGCCTAGGGCCTCCTGCAGTTCGGCTACGGAAAGTTCGTCCTGGTTGAGCAGATTCAGGATGCGGAGCCGTGTCTGGTCGGCGAGGGTCTTGAGGATATCCCAGGCAGGTTTCATTGGGTGTCGAGGGCTGAAGACTGGAGGCAGAACGCGGCGGGCGAAAGGAAAATGTTGGGCCGGACGGGTTTGGAGCGGGCTCGAGGCGTTGCGTGCGGGCAGGCGCAAAAAAAACGCCGTCCCTGATCGGGAACGGCGTTTGAAGGAAAAAGGGTTCGCGCCGGGAGGCGGCTTATCAGCTTTTGACCAGGTCCACGTAGCGAGCGATGCTGGCCACGGTGAGCTTGCTCTCGGTGTCCTCGATCTTCAAGACCACTTCGTCGCCCACGGTCTTGCCCAGCAAGCTCTTGCCGAGCGGCGTCTGGTAGGAGATGATCTGGTTGGCGGGATCGCTGTCCCAGGCCCCGAGAATGGTGTAGGTCACCTCGTTGCCGTCTTCGTCGTTGAGGGTGACCACGCTGCCGATGCCGGCGTTGGAGGTCGTTGCCGAAGTGAAGTCGGTGATTTGCGCCTTCTGAAGATCGGCTTCGAGCAGGTTTCGGCGTGACATGAGAACCTGCTGGTCCTGCTTGGCCATCTTGTACTCGGAGTTTTCCTTGAGGTCGCCCAGTTCGCGAGCTTCGGCGATGGCCTTGCTGTTTTCCGGGATCTTCTTCTGGACCAGGTCTTCCAGTTCCGATACGGCCTTTTCGTAGCTCTCTTTGGAAACCATGAGGCCCTGGCTTTGCTGGGTCTCGTCGGACTCCAACAGGGACTGAACGGTGGGGAAGAGTTTGATGAAGCGAGCCAGCAGAGACTTCTTGGTCAGTTCCTCGAAGCCTTGGTTAAGCAGAAGATTGTTCGCCAAGTCCTTGGCGGTCTCGGAGTCCGCGGTGCCGAGCAGGTCGGGGATGAGGTCGCGGTCTTCGCTGAGAATGTCCGCCAATGGAATGCGACGGGCGCTGGAGGACTGCAGGGCCTCGTAGTCGATAGCGAAGAAGATGGAGTTGAGCAGGCGAGGTTGGATCATGTCCTGAATGAGATCCGCGTACTTCTTGGAGTGGCGGTTCTTGACGATCCACAGCAGCACCGGCTCCTTGAGGTTCTGCTCGGTCTGCCAGCGGATGAGCGTCTCCTTGATCTCGTCGCCGAAGCCGTTTTCGATCAGGAAGTTGATGCAGTCGGTGGTGAACTTGCCGGAGCTGTTCTTGAGCAGGTTGAAACAGATTTCCTTCCAGTCGGCGGGGTGGGAGGCCTTGATGGCTTTCAGGGCGCGGCCCTGCTGGTTGGTAGGCAGTTCGTCGATCAATGCGTCGAGGCCTTGGATGTCGGAGAGGATCTGAACTACGGAGGGTTCGAAGTCTTCCACATTCACATCCAGCAAGCGGGCGAAGTCGTTTCGGATCCAGGCGCCCTTCAGCTTTTCGGCCGAGGTGAGCTGGTTGGACTCGCGCACTGCAGTCGCCAGCGTGTGAAGGATCAAGCCCAGCTGATCGCGCAATTCCTCCAGGTGATCGCCTGCGGTCTCGAGCAGCTTCTCCGCGAGCACCACGCGTCGCTTGGCGGATTGGGTGGCGTTGTAGTCCTCGATGATTTCCTCTTCCAGGGTGACCGGTTCCTCGCGCAGCACGTACATGCCAGTCTTGCGGGCGGGCACGGAGATGCGTGGGTCCTTGTTGAGCAGCTTCTTGGTGGCGGTCCACCATTTCTTGTACTTGATCGGTCCGATGACGCGTGCGAGCACGCTCTCGATCTCCGCGGTGCTGGCGGCGAAATTCTGGTACTGCTTGAGCAGCTCGACGATGAGCTCGGTGGGCTTGTTGGAAACGAGGTCTTCTACGGCGGCCGGTTCCAGCTCCTTGCGCACCAGCAGGTGGTCCGGCTTGAGGACCTGCATGGTGCCGACGCAGAATCCCGGGTCCATGCGGTGGCCCTGCTTGTCTTCGAAGTCGATGACCAACTTCTTGTCGGCTGCGTCGTAGTCCTTGATCTGACCGAAGCCCCAGCTCTGATGGATGCAGTAGTTTCCTGGCTGCATCGACTCGAGCTTGGCCTTTGCTGCTTTCAGCTCGGGCTTTCTTGATATGATTTCTGTTACGGCTTCTTCGTTCATCTTTGTGTAAAGAGACTAAAGATTTAACAGAGACGTCTTTTTTAGCAGTTGTCAATGAGACAGCTCGTTCATCAAGGTTCGCCCTAGTAGGATGAAGAACGATTCATGGAGTTTAGCGGTAGAGATGGTGTCGGAATTCCTTAGGAAACCTGCCCGCTTGTCGCACCTGATGGAGCGCCTGCCGCCGGATTTGGACCGCGGAACGAGAAGAACTTGTCAGTCGCTGCTTTATGGAACCGTCAGGCACTTGAGCTTGCTGCAAAAGGCCTTGGGCGAGTGTTTGCGCAAGCGTCCGAAACCGCCCGTGATGGCCTGTCTGCTGGTGGCTTCGCTGGAGCTGATGCAGCGCCCGGAAAACAAGGCGAAGATTGTTCATTTCGCGGTGGGAAAAATGGGGCGTCGTTTCGGTCCGCCCCAGAAATCACTGGCGAACGCGGTGCTGCGCAAGGTGTCGCTCCGCCTGCCGGAGCTCCTTTCGGGGGGAGCGGACACGGCGGAGGACATGAGCTGGCGGTACAGCCACCCGCAATGGCTGGTCCAGCGTTTCCTGGATCAGTTTGGAAAGGAGGATGCGCAGGCCTTGCTCCGCTGGAACCAGCGAGAGGCGGAGGTGTTCGCCCGTTGGCAAGGGGAGCCAGAGCCCAGCGGGGCTCTTGACGAAACGCAGTGGAGCGGATTTTTTCGCGTCCGTCGAGAGGGATGGGCCGAAGTGGAGCGCTTGCTTCAGGAGGGCAGGCTCTACGTGCAGAACCCGGGCGCTCGAATCGCTCCCGAGCTGCTGGCCCAAGGGTTCTCAGGCGGGCGCGTCCTGGACCTTTGCTCGGCGCCGGGGGGGAAGTCGCTCTTGATCGATTCGCTGCTTGGTCCGGAGCTCGAGGAAATCGTGGCTTTCGATTTGGCCGGCCCGCGTTTCGAAAAGATGCTGGAGAATCTTCGACGCTATCGATCCCGTCGGATCCGAGCGGTGGCGGGAGATGTGGAAAGCCTATCGCCTGAGGCCCTCGGGACCTTCGAAGCGGTTTTGCTCGATACGCCATGCAGCAATACGGGTGTGCTGCAGCACAAGGTGGATGCTCGCTGGCGCTTGAAGCCGGAAGACCTGCAGGCGCTGACCGAGCTGCAGCTCCGCTTTCTCAAACGAGCGGCGCCCTGCGTGGCGGACGGAGGCGCTCTTATCTACAGCACTTGCAGCATCGATCGAGAGGAGAACGAAGCGGTCGTCGAGCGATTTCTCGAATCCGCCGAGGGTCGAGGCTTCGTGATCGAAAGTGGCGTCGTATCGATGCCGTGGGTACACGGGCACGACGGATCCGGCGCGTTCCGAATGCGTCGCGAAGGTCCGGCCTAGTTCCAGAGATCGACCTCGCCGCCGGGGGACGACGCGCGCGTTGCGGTCTTGGCGGGCGCGCTTCGCCGAGCGGGCGGGGCGAAGGGCGAAGGAGCTGACTGAGACGAGCGGGCTCGGGAGGCTCTGGAGAAGGCTTGGGCGATGCCGGCCAGACCCATCAGTTCTCCCACCACTTGATCGAGCTTGTTCGATTGGACCTGCAGGTCCGAGCAGGAGGATACGGTTCGTTCGGCGAACTCCTTGCTCTGCTCCGTGTTGTGCGTGAGCTGGGCGATGGATGAAGTGATCTCCTCGATGCTTGCCGCTTGTCGGCTGGTATCCTGAGCGATGCTGCGGATGTGCTCGCTCACTTCTTTCATCATAGAGGAGACCTCGTCGAAGGCTTCGCAGGTTCGTCGCACGATCTCTGTGCCGGAATCGATCTTATGAGCCGAGTTTTCGATCAGCTGCGAGCTGTTGTTGGCGGCCTCTGCGGATCGACCGGCGAGATTGCGCACTTCGTCCGCCACGATGGCGAAACCGGACCCCGCTTCGCCCGCTCGGGCCGCTTCGACCGCGGCGTTGAGGGCGAGCAGGTTGGTCTGGAACGCGATATCGTTGATGGTTTGGATGATTTTCTTTGTTTCTTCGCCAGAGGTGGCGATCTGCTCCATGGATGCGTTCAGCTCCAAGATGGTTTCTCGGGTGCTCTCGAAGCGTTGGAAGCAGCGCTCGGTGATTTCGTCAGCGGATTGGGAATTCCCGGCGGTCGCCTGGGTCATTTCCGCCTGCTCCAGCATGGACTCGCGAGCGGTGTTGAGGGTTTGCACTGCGGTGGAGCTGGTATCGGCGGAGTCCTTGGCGGACCTCACGAGGTTGCCCGAGGTTTCTCCGACGCAGTCGGAGCTCTTGTTGAGCTGATCGAGCGCCTTGGAAAACACCTTGCCCATGCGGGTGGAAGCGAGCCCGCCAAAGACGGCGATCGCGACGGCGACCGCGAGGTTGAGGATGGAGAAGCTGGTGATGTTGGTGGCGAGCGAGCTGAACCCGTCGATGGTTTCGCCCAGCGATGCCTGATAGACGGCGGCCACTTCGGCCTCGCCTTTGGAGAGGGAGGATCGAAGCGCTTCGTTCAGTTTGGGGACTTCCCCGTCCCATAGCTCGATGGCTTCGAAGAACATGTCCTGCTTGAGCAAGTCGCGCACTTCGCTTGTCTTGGAGGCGTAGGCTTCGAAGGCGGAGCGGATGCTGGCGACGGTGCTGGCGTTCGAACTCGAGGAGATCTTCTCTTCGAGGGAATCGATGATGCTCACGGCCTCGCGAGCCAGGGCGAGCGACTCGTTTTCCTTGCTCCTTTTTATCTCTTCGCTCTGGCCGAAGATGTAACCAAGGTTTGCGATCTCGAAGCGCAGCGAAGTCTGCTTGAGGTCGTTGAGTAGTTGTTGGCTGGGTACGCTCTCCTGCTGGAACTGGTCTACGATGTTTTCGCCGTTTCGTATGGAGTTGAACATGTAGAGCCCCTCTCCGACGATGAGAAGGGCCAGCAAAGTGAGCATGCCAGTGATGAGTCTGAAACAGGTTCTCAGGTTGATTCGCAGCTTGGAATTCATCTTGTTCGAGTGTGGGTGACGTTGGTTCGCAAGGAAGCGCCCGAGCGGGATCGCTGGGCGCTGACGGTCGGGTCGCTAGTTGACCTTCTTCACCGAAGCGAGGTCTGCGGAGTCGTCGCAAATGCCGATCGCTCCTGGATTGCTTTGCACGAAAGCGACCACTTCGGCGCCGCTTTCGAGCTGCTCCGGCATGGTGCCGCGTCCGGAAAACGCCAGTCGCTGCCAATGGCTCTTGAAGCGCGACTGGTTCATGCGAGCGTAGCTTTCCAAAAGGGCGTCGGCGGTTTCGCTTCCTTTCAGTACGGCGATTTTGACCTGCTGGCCGTTTTCCCAGTGCTGTCGTTTTCCGACCAGCACGGAGGCGATCTTTTCCTGATCCAGCGAATCGTTGTTCGAGGCATTGACCACGACGGCTCCACCGGCGTGTAGCAAGCTTGCGAATACAGTCGTGGCGAGGACTGCGAATGCGGTTTTGAAAATCGTTTTCATATCGGTAGAGGGATTGTTCCGTTTTCGGCGATGAGGGCCCATTAGAACGTGAAGGTGCTCTTGGCGGCGAAGAGGGTCCAATCGTCGACTGGATTCGGATTCTGGCCGAGCTGGTTGAAGAGTCGGCTCATGCCGTCCATGAAGTGGACCTCGGCTTTTAGGGTCCAGTAGTCGGTGGCGTCGTAGCGGAGAGAGAATTGGATGTCCTTCTGGTATTTGAGCGGGTCGTCCTTCTGGTCCGTGTTGTCGTAGTAGGCTGCGTAGGTGACGGCGCCCTCGAACTTTTCGAGGAAGCGGCGAGCGCCGCTGACGTACCACGAGTTCGCTTTGGATTCGGAGAGTTCGGCGGGCAACGGATTGCCGGCGATCGATCGAAGCGATTCCGCTTCCACATCTTGTATGTGGTACTCGGTCGTCAGGGTCCAATCGCCGACGTAGTACTCGGCGGACAAGCGCGTTTCGGAGATATCGGCTTGGGTTTCGATGGTGATGGGGTAGTTGACCACTGGGATGAGCGCATCGGCCTTGAAGGCGAGACCGGAGTAGACGTTGTGGTTGGCGCCCAATCTCAATCCGGAAAGTGGCGTGTTCCACCAGAGTTGCAGCCCGGAGTTGGTGTCCACTTCCGCCTCGCTGAGTCTGGTGTTGTTCAGTTCTCTGCTCAGGGAGGTGAGCGCGGCGCCAGCGAAACCGCCTTCAGTGCCGAAATCCATCGCTCCGTGGTAGGCGATGTAGTCCACGCTGCTGAGGGCGCCGGTGGAGAGGGAGCCGTAGAGGGAAACGCCATCTACGGATGCGGAAAAGTCGCGGTAGCGCGAGTCGTACATGCCCACCGGCAGGAGGACGGAGGTACGGGCGATATCGATGTCCTGAATATCTGTATACAAGCCGACGGAGCGCTTGACCCGACCGACGCGAAGCCCGAGAGCCGGGTTCACGTTGTAGTCGACGAAGAGGTAGTCGATCAGCGGCTCGTAGTTTCCGTACTCGCCCAGTTCGAAGGCGAAGAGCTGCCCCTTGACCGAAGTGCGCTCGATCGGCGTCCAGGTAGCGTTGACGGCTGCTTCCACGAACTCGAAGGAGCCGTCCTCGCTATCCACGAAGTAGTTGTTTTCGTCGGAATGCAGGTATCCGTTGCTAATGAATCCACTGTAGGTGAAGTCGCCTGCCAGAGCGTTGGAGGCGGCTGCGGCGATGGTAGCGACCGCTAGTGCGTATGCGTTTTTCATAGGAATGTTCTGTTTGATCTGGAGCTGACTCGCGGAGGCTCGACGGCGTCGAGCAGTTCCCGGATCGGCCTCAAGGGCCCGAGCGGGGCTCCGCGCCGTCATCGGATCGTTTCAGGAAAACTTATGCCTGTATCTCCTCGCTGAATACGTAGGCTGGCCTTTTAAACTCTTTTAAGAAGCGATGGGAGCCATCCTGATGCGCAAAATGAGGATGACTCCTTTAGGCAGTCGGGATTTCTAAAAGCGGAGCCTTGTCCTATGGGGAGTGGCCGACGCCGCGCTCGCTACTGTGAAATGCGCGTTTTGTGGCTGAGCCTGTTTTCGAAGCTCAACAAGGAATCATTGGCTGCTTCGCTTGAAGACGCAGAGAAACTGCGTACGGTCGTAAGCGAATCCACTCGATTATCGGAAGATGCGCCTAAACCTGTTGCGAGTTTTTGTCCCTTTGCTGCCTCTTTTTCTCCTTCCCTTGGTTAGAGCCGACTCGGCTCTTCTGGATCTGAGCTTGGAGGAACTCCTGAATGTGAAGGTGTCCGGGGCGATTTTGGGAGAGAAGGAGCTTGCTCTGGCGCCATCGGCGGTGACGGTCTTTCAGCGCGGCGAGCTGGCTAGACTTGCGGTGGACGAGCTCGCGGAGCTGATGAATCTGGTGCCCGGCTTTCAGTCCTACCGTTCGTCGAACAACGCGCTGAGGTCGGTCTATTCCTCGCGAGGGCGGCGCATGAGCAACTCGGAAGGGGAGGTGCTGGTGCTGGTCGATGGAATGAGGATGGATATCGCTCGATCGAGCGGGGCGATCGATGCGGTCGCTGGGCTCCCCCTAGAGATGATCGAGCGAGTCGAGTTCGTCCGGGGGCCGGGTGGGGCGGTCTATGGCTCCAACGCCATGATGGGGGTGGTGAACATCGTGACGCGTCGGGACCGAAGCGAGGTGACTGCGGAAGCGGGGGCTTTCGGACACCAGGAGGTGACGGTGTTGGGCGGCGACGATATCGAGAGTTTTCGCGTCGACGCGTTCTTTCACTGGGAGAAGGACGAAGGGGATCGCTATTCTCTTTTCGTGCCGTCGGCGGGGGAAGAGGTCTCGTTCGAGGATCCTCAGGAGACGCTTCGTCTCCACCTGAAGGGAAGCTGGAAAAACACGCGCTTGATGTTCCAGCATCGCCGGAACCGGACTCGGGGATTCCTCACCAGCGGCCTGGCGTTTGGCGACCAGCAAAGCTCGTCGACGAACTTCAGTCTATTGGGAGTGGAGCAGACTGCGACCTTTGGGCCGATCGACGCCACCATGCTTCTGAGTTATTCGGAGGATTCGCTAAAGGACGTGGGACTGCTCTTAGGGGAGGGGCAGCTGGCTCAGATCAGCGTGCCGCCGAGCAACGAGCCGTTTCGATCCAAGGCTGAGTATCACGGGCACCATGAGGTTCGGGGAAAGGTGGTGGCGGACTGGGCTCTGGATCAGTCGAGCGACTTGCAGTTTGGGATGGAGTTCCGAAAGCTCGAGCTGGATGGAGTGTATATAAATAGCAACTACGACTTTGCCGCCTTCGTATCCGGTCAGACCCCGATCCCCTACTACGGTGGGTTCGAGGATACCTTTTTGTATCAGTATCCATCTCGCCGCGACATCTTGGGAGTCTTCTTCCAGTACCAGAAACGCTTCGAGGAGAAGCTTCATCTCACCGCGGGTCTGCGCTACGACTCCTTTTCCTCGATTGGCTCGGAACTGTCGCCTCGCTTGGGCTGCGTGTATCAGCTCGACAAGCGCAACAGTCTCAAGCTCCTCTACGGATCTGCCTTTCGGGCGCCTTCCGAGGAGGAAATGAACCTGAGCGAGAATCCCTTCTACGTCGGAAACCCGGACTTGAAATCCGAGGTGGCGGAAACTGCCGATCTCATCTGGGTAAGTCGTGGGAAGAGCCGCTATCTGAGCCTGGGAGTCTTCGTTTCCTCCTTTGAGGACGCCATCTCGCTGGTCAGCTATCCGGACGGACGAAACGTTCATCAGAATGTGGAGCTCGGAAGTTCAAAGGGATTTGAGCTTGAGGCGTCCCAGCAGATCGGAGAGCGATGGTTGGGGCGGCTGACCTACACTCACCTGATGGATACGCCGGACGCATTCTTTCGGGAAGCCGATGAAAAGGCGTCGTTTGCTCTTTGCTACAATACGAACGGTTGGATGGCCAATCTCACCAGTGTCTGGACGGGAGGCCGCCAGACGGCGATTCGTGGAGGCAGCTTGCTTAACCTCGACGACTACTGGGCGGTTCATGCCAAGGTCGAGTACAGAACGAGCGACGGTTGGAGCTACTTTTTACGAGCCAAGAATGTGGGAGATCAGCAATACCTGGTGCCTTCGCTCACGGTGGATTTTCTCGGCGGGATTCCCTCCCGCGGGCGCGAGCTTACGGTGGGGATTAGCCGACGCTTCTAGCGCTTCGCTCAATGGAGCGCTCAGGCGGTTTCCGATTTGTCGGGGCGGGGCAATCGCAGGCACAGGGCGGTGGCCACCACTACGATAGCCGCGCCGGCTAGATAGAGAGTATCTGAACCGAACCACCAGAAAATGAAGCTGGCCGCGACAGGGCCGATCGCGCGCCCGAGCGATCCGAGCGATCGGAAGACGCCAAGGGCGCGCCCTTGCTCTTCCGGTTTGGCGTAAAGGGAGACCAGCGACGTCAGGGTCGGGCTGCAGAGTCCGGCTCCCAGGGCCATGAAGCCCAGCCCGGTGTAGAGCAGCGGCTGCGTTTCGGCTCGCGATAGGAAGCCCAGCCCGATGGCCACCAGAGTGAGGCCGGCCAGAGCGGTGGCCTTTTCGCCGATCTTGGGCGCGAGACGCCGCACGATGCCGCCTTGGACCACGATCAGAATGAAGCCGATGAAGATCATCATCTTGGTGATGTCGCCCGGAGTGTATCCGAACCTCTCCACTCCGAGAAACGAAAGGGTGAACTCCATGCCGCTGAAGGCGAGGATGTAGACCAGGTATGCGAGGTTGGTGCGGCGCACGGCTCCGCTTTGCGGCTGGGTGAGGCGAGCGATGGGGTTGCGGGGCAGCTTGCTGGCCCCGCGATTCTCGGGCGGTAGCGACTCCACGAAACGGGCCCGGATCCAAAGAAAGTTAGCCAGCGAAAGCAGGACGGCCACGAAAGCCACGAAGGAGAACGGGTTGATGCCGAGCTCGGCCAGCTCCGGATACCAGTCGAGGGGATTGACCATCACGCAAAGACCGCCGATGGCGGGTCCGACCACGAAGCCCAGGCCGAAGGCGACTCCGATGAGCCCCATGCCCTTTGATCGGTTTTCCTTGGTGGTCACATCGGCCACCGCGGCGGTGGCTACGGAGAGATTGCCGCTCATGGCCCCTCCGATCAGGCGCGCCGCGATCAGCAGGGCGAAGTTTCCCGCAAAGAGCCACAGGACATAGCTCAAGCAGGTGCCCAAGGTGGTGATCAGCAGGATGGGGCGGCGGCCTTTCTGGTCGGAAACGCTGCCCCACAGAGGAGCGAAGAAGAACTGCAGGGTGGCGTAGAGCGAACCCAGCAGACCGCCGAAAAGCACCGGTGTGAAGCGCTCCCCGCCGCCGGTGGTGTGAGAAAAGGCGTCGAGGCGCTGCAGGATCCAGGCGAGCACGCCCGCGTCGCCATCGAGTTCCAGATAGTAGTCGAGGATCGATGGAAAGAGAGGAAAGATCACGCTGAACCCGACCAGATCGATGAAGATGGTCAGGAAAATGATACCCAGCGAGAGCTGCTTCCTTGGTGTGGACTGTGGCGTTGGCTGGCTCAAGGGCGACGTTTATTGACGGTCCCCTGCAGGGCAGGCAAGCGCAAAGGCGGGGCCATGGATCGCTAAAGGACGCGCGCTTATGACGCGCCATCGGATCAGTAGAACCCCTTCTCGGTCGCGTCGCTTGCGGGTCGATGAGGGCGCGCCCGCCTGCTCCTGGGGAGCGGGCCTTCGGTTTCCTTCAGCTGGGAAAGAAGGCCGATCGCCGTCAACGGGATGCGAATCGAAACTTTGCAAAAAATCTGCAGCAAAAGACAGGGCTGCGGAGTATATCCTAGCGTCGTATGGATTGGTTCAGCTCTGATCCATCCTTCGCTTGAACTCCTTGCTAATCGAAATGCTAGAAATGAAATCCCATCGTATCCTCGCGAAGCGTCTCGGCGCTTTCTTGTTAGCCAGCCTTGTCACCGTCTCTCTGCACGCCCAGTTGCGCACCCCAGCTGCCAGTCCGCACGCTCACGTGAAGCAGATGGTCGGATTGACGGAGGTGGAAATCGACTACTCGCGACCCAGCGTGAAAGGGCGCGAGATCTTCGGCGGCCTGGTCCCGTACGGAAACGTCTGGCGCACCGGAGCCAATCAACCGACTAAGATCACGTTCAGCGACGACGTGGTTCTTGGCGGAGAGTCCGTCGAGGCCGGAACCTACGCTCTCTACACCATCCCGGCAGAGGACGAGTGGACCATCATCGTCTACGGTTCCACGGAACTGTGGGGCTCGTTTGGATACGACTCGAAAAACGATGTCGCTCGCTTCACCGCCAAGCCGCAAAAGCTGCAGACTGCGGTGGAGAGCTTCACCATCGGCATCGACGACTTGAGAAACGACTCCGCCTCCATCTACTTGGATTGGGACCACACCCGCGTCGCCTTCAAGTTGGAGGTTCCGACCGAGTCGAAGGTCATGACGCAGATTGACGAGCTCAAGGGAACGCCGGAATTCGACAAGCCGAACGTGCTCTTTTCCGCCGGTACCTACTACCACGCAGCAGGCAAAGATCTCAAGCAGGCTCACGAGTGGGTGAGCGAGGCTTGCGAGAAATCGGAGTCGCCAGCGTTTTGGATGTACGCAGCCAAGGCTCGCATCGAGGTCGACCTGGGAAAGAAGAAGATGGCCAAGGCGTCTGCCGAGAAGACGCTGGAGCTCGCTACCGAGGCGGGCAACGGCGACTACCAGAAGATCGCCAAGGATATACTCGCCTCGTTGTAGCGAAGACTTGCATGCGCGGATTGGGCACGGAGCTCGATCCGTTTTTCGTTTCCACCCGAGCCTTCCTGATCCCATGCTGCGTTCCTTCCTGAAAACGACCTCACTCGGTGTCGCCTTGTCCGCTGCTGCGGTCGCGTGCGCGGAGCCGCCAATCGATATGCCAGAAGCAGTGCCAAGCTCCGAAATCTACTGGTCGCTCCAAAAACTGAATACGCTTGGCCGCGTGCTCTACGTAGCGGCTCATCCCGATGACGAAAATACCAGCCTGATCTCCTATCTGTCGTTGGGCCGCAAATACGACACCGCCTACCTCTCCCTCACTCGGGGCGATGGCGGGCAGAATCTGATCGGACCGGAGCTGCGCGACGAGTTGGGGGTGATTCGCACGCAGGAGCTCCTGGCCGCTCGACGCATCGACGGGGGACAGCAGTTTTTCAGCCGGGCAAAGGATTTCGGCTATTCGAAAACCGCCGAGGAAACCCTGCGCATCTGGGATGAGGACAAGGTTCTGGCGGATACGGTCTGGGTGATACGCTCCTTCCAGCCGGATGTGATCGTGACGCGCTTCAATCCCGAACCCGGTTTCACCCACGGTCATCACACCGCTTCTTGCTTGCTTGCGATGGAAGCCTTCGAAGCGGCGGCTGATCCTACGCGCTTTCCCGAGCAGTTGGAATGGGTGCAGCCATGGCAAGCCACCCGCGTCGTTTGGAACGCGAGCTGGTGGTTCTTCCGCAATCGCGATCAAGACTTCATCGAAAGCCAATACACCTCCGTGGAGGTGGGCGACTACGAGCCCTTGCTAGGCAAATCGTTCAACGAAATCGCCTCGCTTAGCCGCAGCCAGCATCGCAGCCAAGGCTTTGGCACCCGCGTCGAACGCGGAGCGCGAACCGAGTACTTTCAGCATCTGGTGGGCGAGCCCATGAAGGGGGATCTTTTCAGTGGCGTATCCACAGATTGGGGGCGAGTTCAGGGAGGAGCCGATGTCGAGAGATCCATCGCTCGCATTCTGGCTGGCTTTGACCTAGCGGATCCCGCGAAGTCGGTCGATGCCATGCTCGAGCTGCGCCAGGAAATGCAGGCGCTGCCGGATCCTTGGAAAACGCGCAAGCTCGCGGAGTTGGACACGATAGTGCTGCGTTGCTTGGGCATGGACCTGAAGGCATTGGCGGACCGGCAGTATGTTTTGGGAGGAGAGCGACTGCAGATCACCTTGGAGGCCATCAACCGTTCGGGTGTCGAGGTGAACGTGCTGGAGGCTTCGACGAATGTATCCGATTCCAACTACGTTTTAGGGCTGTCGCTGCCGGAGAATGAGCGAATCGAACGAACGGTGCAGCTCGACCTTCCTCAGCAGTTGCCTTTGCCGCAACCGTATTGGCTCGAAAAGGAAGGCGACTTGGGCATGTTCGAGGTCGAAGACCAACTGCTGATCGGCAAGCCTGAAAACGACCCGCCGTTTTACTTCGATATCGCTCTGGGCATCGCTGGGCAGACCGTGAAGACGCGCGTGCCACTGACTCATCGCGAGGTGGATCCCGCGTATGGCGAGCGAATGGTGGAAGTGGCCAACATGCCGTTGGCCAGCGTTAGCTTTAGCAACCCAGTGGCTTTGTTTCCCAACGGAGCGACCAAGGAGCTCGAAATCGAAGTTTCCGCGTTTACGCGGCCTGTATCCGGAACGCTGAGACTGGAGCTACCGAGTGGTTGGTCCGCGGAGCCCGACTCGCTGGATTTGCAAGACCTGTCGCCGGGCGAAAGTCGCTCCGTTCGCATGAGCGTCACGGCCCCGAAGACCACTCGAGTCAGCGCTATTAAGGCAGTCCTTGAAACGAGCGAAGGCGAGGTGAGCGATGGACTGAAACGCATTCGCTACGAACACATCCCGGAACAACGCGTTTTCTCCGACGCCAGCGTCAAGGCGGTGAGCCTCGATGTTCAAAAGCTGGGTCAGAGCGTTGCCTACCTCCCCGGCGCCGGGGATAGCGTAGCGGAGAGCATTCGGGAGATAGGATACGACGTGCAGATCCTTCAGCCGAGCGATGTGACTCTAGAGAATTTGTCTGAATACGACGCGTTGGTCATTGGTATCCGGGCTTACAATACGATTGATGAAATCGAGACGCTCATGCCTGCCATCTTCGAATACGCTGAATCCGGCGGCACCGTGATCGCGCAGTACAACACCAGCCGAGGCCTGAAAACGAGTCAGTTCGCTCCCTATCCGTTGTCGCTCTCGCGCGATCGGGTGACCGACGAATTCGCTCAAGTGCGCTTGCTGGCCGAAGATCACCCTGTTTTGAACCATCCCAACCGCATCACCCAAGAGGACTTCTCCGGTTGGACTCAGGAGAGAGGTCTGTATTTTCCCGATCAGTGGGACACCGCTTTCACGCCGATCCTATCGATCAACGATCCAGGAGAATCGCCCAAGGACGGCAGTTTGCTCGTCGCTCGTCATGGCGAGGGCTATTTCGTCTACACCGGTCTTTCTTGGTTTCGCCAATTGCCGGCAGGGGTGCCGGGAGCCTACCGCATTCTCGCTAACATGCTTTCGTTGGGGAGCGAGAACAGGTAGTCGGTAGCGAAACATGTTCGGTCAGACCGTTACTCCCTCATTTGAATCAGTGACATGAAGAAAAAGGTTTCGCAGATGGATTCGGATATCGGGGCGAACCCGCCGGTATTCGGAACTTGGAGTCGAGTGTATTGGTTTGTAGCGGTTTTCTTCTTTGCCGAAGTCGTACTGTTCTACTTCTTCACCCGCTACTACTCGTGAGCGTCATAGACTATATCGTACTGGTTGGGACGTTGCTGAGCATCGCTCTCTACGGCATGTGGAGAACGCGCTCCAGCGGAGGCTTGAACACCTACCTCAAAGGCGATGACACCATAAGGTGGGGAACGATAGGACTTTCCGTGATGGCTACCCAGGCCAGCGCCATCACCTTCCTGTCCACGCCAGGCAAGGCGTATGACGATGGCATGGGGTTTGTGCAGAACTACTTCGGCATGCCCTTCGCCATCATCTTCATTTGCATCTTCTTCATACCGATCTATCGGCGATTGAACGTGTATACGTCCTATGAATACTTAGGGCAGCGTTTCGATACCAAAACCCGCATCCTGGGAGCAGCGCTTTTTCTAGTGCAGCGAGGGCTGGCGGCTGGCATCACTATCTACGCTCCGGCTATTGTCGTATCCAGTCTGCTTGGATGGAATCTCGATCTGACCATCGTGCTGGTCGGGGCGCTTGTGATCGTCTACACGGTGTCCGGCGGCACCAAAGCCGTCAGCATCACGCAGCGCTACCAGATGGGCGTCATCATGCTCGGCATGTTCATCGCGTTTGGCATGATCATCGCGAACCTGCCGGAGGAGGTCTCTTTCGGCACGGCCCTTTCGGTGGCCGGAGCGATGGACAAGTTGGAGGTGGTGAATTTCTCCTTCGATATCAACGAGCGCTACACCTTCTGGTCCGGCTTGCTGGGAGGACTCTTCCTTTCCTTGTCGTATTTTGGCACGGATCAATCTCAAGTTCAGCGCTACCTAGCCGGAAATTCCGCCAGCGCCAGCCGGTTTGGGCTGCTCTTCAACGCCGTGGTTAAGGTACCGATGCAGTTCTTCATCCTCTTCGTCGGGGTGATGGTTTTCGTCTTCTACCTTTTCGTCGAGCCACCGGTGTTCTTCAACCAGGCAACCTTGGAAGCCGTCGCTGAAACCGAGCACGCAGATGCTCTGTTGTCCTTGGAGAGCGAATACAAGGAAGTGGTGGAGAGGAGATCCCACGCGGTGAGGGAGCTGGCTCAGGCCTTTCAATCGAACGCTGTCGGCAGCGAGGAACTGGAGGCCAGGAAGGCGTTGGCAGTCGGGCTCGAGCAGGAGTCCTTGCAGATCAGGGAGCGGGTGAAAGCCCTGATCAAGGGAGCGGGAGAGGATTTCGAGGCGAAGGATTCGGACTACGTTTTCATCACCTTCATCGTGAACTACCTGCCTCAGGGTTTGATTGGCTTGCTGGTCGCGGTGATTTTCGCGGCAGCGATGTCGTCGACCGCTTCGGAGCTCAACGCTCTTGGCTCGACCACCATGGTAGATTTCTACAGCAAGCTTAAGCGAACCGAGCACGACGACGACCACTACGTGCGCGTTTCCCGGATCCTCACGGCGGCCTGGGGGCTGCTGGCGGTCACGTTCGCTCTGTACGCGAACCTCGTGGAGAACCTGATCGAGGCGGTGAATATTCTGGGGTCCATATTCTACGGAGGAATTCTGGGGATCTTTCTGGTGGCCTTTTTCATCAAGTCGGTGCGTGGCACCGCGGTCTTTACGGCGGCGATCGTTTCGCAATTGGCGGTGATCGGCATGTATTTCGTATTGGAAATCAGCTATCTCTGGTATAACTTGATCGGCTGCGCTTTAGTGATGGGGCTATCGTTCCTATTGCAGCACAGCCTATTTCGGGAAAACAGGAAGGAGGAAGGACGCGTATGAATGAGGAACCGGTGATCGCTTTCGGACAGCAGCCCTGCGGCTTCTTCCCCAAACGTTTTCTTGTATCCAAGATCTGGACCGCCAAGCGACTGCAGAAGGAGATCGGCGGCAGGGTGGTTTTTTTCTACCACGACTGCGATCATGACCCGCGAGAGACGCAGACCATCCTCTTCGAGGCGGACGACAATACGCTTCACCGGCTGAACTTCGCTTTCGAAAACAAGCTGCAGAAGAAGTATTCGCCCTTGTATTTGAAGCGAGTGAGCCGGGAGTGGCAGGATAACATGGCTCGGCAGCTGCCTAAGTTCGTAAGACCGGAGCTCGTCGAGCTGTTTCGGTCCAACGAGGCTGAAAACGTCGCGGACTTCTGCCTCGAAATGTATCGTGGCATGGGCCTTCTGAATGAAGTGGAAGTGCTGCGCTCGGGAAGCTCGTCGCTGCGCGAGAAGGCCATCGAAGTCGACGACTTCTTCATCGATACCCCATACCAAGGCGAGGTGGTGCGAGCTCGCAAGAGCGGTGACCGCTTCGTATTGCATCAAGGCGGGGACTCGTTTCTGGAGGTGCCCGTCGAAGGGTACGAAAAGCGCCAGGTCACGCCCACGCGCGATACGCGCCTTCGTTGGATGCAGTCCGCTCTTCGCTGCACCCACTACGTCGCGGGAGCCAGCGAAATCAACTATTTGAATACGGAGGAAACGCCGGAGATCACCTTTGTGGAAAGGGATTTCATCGAGCGCGCGGACGAAGCTTATGTCGGAGGTTAAGACCATCCTAGCCATTGGAGCCCACCCGGACGACATCGAGTTCGGGGCAGGAGGCATCCTGTTGAAGGAGAAGGAAAGCGGCGCGCGATTGCAGCTGCTCGTTTGCAGCAAGGGAGAGTCCGGAAGCAATGGCACGCCGGACCAGCGCGAGGCGGAGTGCCGGGCAGCGTCGACGCAGCTGGGCGCCGAGCTGCAGTTTCTCGATCTGGGAGGCGATGGCCTGATGGAGCGGGGCAAAGAAGGCGCCCTAAGCATCGCCAGAGTGATACGCTCGTTGCGTCCGGACATCGTGCTGGCTCCGTCCCTGGTGGAAAACCAGCACCCGGACCACGCGGTGATTGGCAATCTGGTCCGCGATGCAGCTCGTTTGGCCCGCTACGCTGGCCTCGACGCTTTGAAGGATCTGGCGTCCCATTCGATCGAAAGCCTTTACTTCTACGCCATCACCCCTGGGGCCGAGCCTCAGGCGGAGACGCCGCTTTGCATCGACATCAGCTCCGTATTCGACTCCTGGTTGCAGCTTATGCGGTGCCACGCCTCGCAGATGAAGACGCGCCACTATGTGGATCTGCAGGTGGCTCGATCCCGTTCCATCGGTTTGCAGATGGGAACGGAGCACGCGCAGGCGATCTATGCCAACGATCGTTTGATCTTGGAGACTCTCTCGGAAAGTCCGAAGGGAGCGCGAACCTTCTAAATGAGCGACCTGGGCAAGCTAAAGATCGGCATTGCGTGCTACCCGCTGGTTGGGGGGAGCGGCATCCTCGCATCCGCCCTGGGCATGGAGCTGGCGGAGCGGGGGCATCAGGTGCATTTCTTTAGCTACGCGAAACCGGTTCGACTGCAGCTCGGTCACCCGAATCTACACTTTCACCCTGTATCCGTCAGCAAGTACAAACTCTTCGAGTATGCGGATTACACGCTCCCGCTAGCGGTGAAGATCGCCGAAGTGGCCGATCATGAGCATCTTGATATCATCCATGCGCATTATGCGGTACCGCATGCCACCGCAGCCTATATCGCGAAGCGAATGGCCAAGCAGGACAAGCTGCGCATCGTGACGACTTTGCACGGGACGGATACGACGCTCCTTGGCAGAGACCCGAACTATCGGCCCGCCATCGAGTACTCGCTGCAGCACTCCGATGTGGTGACTACCGTATCCGAAAGCTTGCGACGCGACTCTGAAAAGGTGTTCGATATCGGAAAGCCCATGCGCGTGGTGCACAATTTCTTCAAGGCGGGGAAAACCACCCGTAGCCGCGAGGAAATGCGGCTGGAACTGGGAATCGACGATCAGATGATGCTGTTTCACGCTTCCAATGTGCGCTCGGTGAAGCGGGTCGATCTGCTGCTCAAAGCCTTGAGCCTATGCAAGAGCAAGCCACGTTTGAAGCTGCTCGTGCTGGCGGGCGACAGTTTCGATGAACACCGAGAGACCGTGCGTGAACTCGGATTGGAGGACATGGTCATGGTGCGAACGAACGGGTATCCGATCGAAAACTACATCGCGGCATCGGACTTGGGAATCTACACTTCGCAATCGGAAAGCTTCTGCCTCAGCATTCTCGAAGGCATGTTTTTAGGCAGAGCGTCGCTGGCGTTTCGGGTGGGTGGGATTCCCGAGGTCATGGAGGACGGCGTGTCCGGCTTGCTGCACACGTTTGGCGACTGCCAAGCCTTGGCGGACTCGATCGATGCTCTGGAAGCGGATCGCGATCGGGTGGCGCAGATGGGAGAGGCGGGCAAGACGCGGGCCAACACCCATTTCACTGCAGACGCGATCGTGCCCAAATACGAAGCGGTGTATCGCGAAGCGCTGGAGCTGTAGCCGCCATGGCGGACGGGCCCCGTTTTCGGCATGCGTCGACTGAGCAGCTAGTTCACTCCGTGCAGATCGTCTACATGGCAATGCACGAAGCAGACCTGGTTGCGGCCTTGTTCCTTGGCCTTGTAAAGGCAGAGGTCCGCTTGACCCAGAATCTCGTCGGGGCTCAAGGCTCCATTGGGCACGGTGTTGTATCCGGCAGCGCCGAAGCTCATGGTTAGGTCGAGCGAAAGGGATGAGGAAACGGCGAAGGGTTCGCCTTCGATGGCTTGTCGCATGTTTTCCGCCATGATGAGAGCGCCATTGACGTCGGTCTCCGGCAGGACGATTACGAACTCCTCGCCGCCATAGCGTGCCACCCAGTCGATGTCCTTGCGGCAGTGGCTGCGAAGGCGCTGAGCGACCTCCTTCAGCACCTTATCGCCTGCGAGGTGACCGTGCGTGTCGTTGACCGCCTTGAAGTGATCGAGATCGCAGATGACCAGCGATAGCGGTTTCTGATAGCGATTGGCCCGTTTGATTTCAGATGGCAGGTCTTTTTGGATACGTCTACGATTGTAGACCTCGGTGAGGGCGTCCTTCATGAGCAAGTCCTGGCTTTGCATTTCGACCAGCTTGAGTTTGGCTTCGAGGTCGATGATGCGTTGAGCTAGGCAGAGGCGGGCCAGCAGAAGCGGTTTCATGATTGGCTTGTTCATGAATTCATCCGCCCCGCTGTCGAGCGCTGTCCTGAGATCCTTGATACTCGAGTTGCTCGATACCACGATGATGTAGGTGTAGCGAGGTAGGTCGGCAGCTCGTATGCGGGAGCAGAGCTCGCTGCCGGAAATGTCGTCCAGCACGAGTCCGGTGATAACGACATGGAAGTATTCGTTTTTCAAGCGCTCCATCGCTTCCGCCCCGCGGGACGCTTCCTCCACTTCGTAGCCTTGCTTGCGGAGAATGTTGCGCATCAGCTTTCGAGAGATGGGCGACATGTCCACAAGGAGGACCCGCATTTGGGCGTGTTCGTTGCTCGTCAGTTCCATGGCTAGGCGAGCGGTTTGAGGTTCTGACCCTGCTTTTTCGAAAGGTCGTTGAAATAGGAGAGAAGATCGGCTTGCGGCATCGGTCGGGCGAAGAAGTACCCTTGGCAGAAATCGACTTCGAGCTGCTCGAGAAGATCAGCCGTTTGTCGGTCCTCGACACCCTCTGCCACGAGGTGCATGTTGAGCGATTTGCCCATGGCGATGATGGAGCGCATGATGCATTGACCCGCTGGTTCGAAAATGCAGGACACCAGCGAACGATCGATCTTGAGCTCGCTGTAGGCCACGTGGGACATCTGCATGAACGAGGATTCGCCGGTGCCGAAGTCGTCCACTGCTAGCCTGAAGCCCGCATCGACGAAGTCGCGCATGAGCGAAAGGGCGAGGGTATAGTTGCTGAAGCTGGCAGTTTCCGTGACTTCGATGATGATCTGTTCTGGCGAGGCTCCTGCCTCGATGACCGCTTTCAGATAGGTCTCGACCAAGCGCGGGTTTTCGAACTGTCGGCGCGAAACGTTGATGGAGAAGGTGGGGGAGTGACCGGATTTCTGCAGCTCGACAAGCGACTGTAGGCTCTTTTTCAATACAAGAATTCCAAGGTTTTCCACTAGGCCTTCTCGCTCGGCGGTAGCGATGAACTCTCCGGGAGAAACGCTGCCTAGGTCGGCGTCGTTCCAGCGAGCGAGTGATTCGACGCGATCGCAATTCCAGTCGCCCGTGTTGACGATGGGTTGAAAGTACACTTCGATAGCTTCCCGTTCGATGGCTTGGCGGAGGTGATAGGACAGGGTTGCTTGGCGACGTTCCTCGACTGTTTTGAGGTTGTCCAAACCCTTTTCGTTTCGTCCCACATATTCGGATACCAAATCCTGCAGCTGCTGATTGCCATCGCTTAAGATGTGGCAGTTCAGGGCTCCCTGCCGGATGCAATCGATGATCCAGCGCGATTCGTCGCGGCGGGTGATGGCGATGCAGCCGATAGTGGGCTGCACGTGTTTCATAAGCGAGCGCCAGTGATGGGACTTGTTTGGGATCTCGGTCTGGTCCACGTCGACGATCAGCAGATCGATCAAGCCGGCGACGCGCTTCGCCGAAAGAAGGGAGGCTGGGTCTCCTGAACGGGCGAGCGAGTACCCGCCATGGCGCAAGCTGGACGCGATGCGTTCCGCGAGCATCGGCTCCTCGCTGCAGATGGCGATGCTGGCGTCGGCGGAGCCGGAGGTCGGGCCGCCTCTGAGGAAGGCGTTGTCCTGTGGGAAGTTTGTCATTCGTCCGAGATTCGAGGCGTGAGGATGATCACAAGCTCGTTGTTGACGGAGGTTTCGCGGGTGCCCTTGAAGGCTCGGCCGAGTACGGGAATATCTCCCAGAAAGGGGATTTTTCGATCGGTCTTGGCCGATTGGGTTTGAACTAGGCCGCCGAGGACTACCGTGCTGCCATCGCGGATACGCACGATCGAGGACGCCTGGCGTACGTCGATCACGGGCGCCGTCGCCCCGGTGACTGCAGAAACTTCGTTTCGTATCAGGCGGCTGACCGCAGGCGAAATATCGAGCGTGATCATGCCGTTTGACGAAATTTGAGGAGTGATGGAGAGCACCGTGCCGACGGTGATGTTTTCGATCTCCTCCTGGGTGGTCAGGATCGGAGGATTGCCTGGAGACTGGGTGACGGTTTGGCGAAAGATGGGAATGTCCTGACCGACGCGGATAACGGCGGGCTGATTGTTCAGCGTGCGCAGCTTTGGCTTCGAGAGCACTTTGACGTTGCCTTGCTGCGCCAGCGCTGCGATCACGAAACGGTTCGCGTTCGGCGTGTGCTCTATGTAGAGGGTGTTGCCTTCGAAACCGCTGCCGATGGATTCGCTGGGAATGACCAGACGTCCGGAAAAGTTGCTTGCCAGTTGGTTGGAAACCACATCCCAATCGATGCCGAGCTGCAAGGAGTCGTTGGTGGTGACCTCGTAGATCTCGACCTCGAGAATGACCTGACGAACGACACTTTCGCTGACTTGTTCGAGTACGGATGCGATCTGGTCCATGCGAGCGTAGCGCTCTGTGACGCTGACAACGCCAGCAAGGCTGTTGACGGTATAGTTTCCGTCTTCGGAAACCATCGTAGCGAGTTGGTCGTTGATGGATTTCCAGAAATCGATGGTGGAGTCGGCGCTGACGCGCATGGTCGAACCCTGTTCGGAAACGCCACCGCCTGAGCTGAACTGGATATCGTTAGAGCCCATCCCTGTTCTAATGGTATTGATATAGTCGATACTGAAGATGCGGGTTTGGAAATTCTTAACGCGGATCAAGGGACCGGCTTTGGTGAAGTAGTAGCCATGAGCGTCGAGCAGGGCGTCCATCGCAAGGTCGAGAGGCAGGTCATTGAAACTCACAGTGATCGAGCCTTCGATATCTCGGTCGGGCACGATGTTGAGTTCGTTCGATTCGGCAAACAATGCAAGTGCCTGGGTGAGTTCCATATTGACCGCTTTGAAACTGAAGAGTTTCTGCGGTTGCCCCGCATGCAGCTGGCTCGAACTGGTCTGCGTCTCGTTGGTCGAGGATGTGGCGGTCTGCCCGCTGAGCGATCGGGGAGCCGTCAGCGTTGCGAAAGTCATCGCGCAGAGGAGAAGGAGAACGGCGGATAGGTTGAGATTGAGTGTTGGCATGGGAAGGGCGGGTTAATTCCGAACGGCCTCCTGGAGGGCCGAAACTTGGTAGGTCCAGCTCTCGCCGGGCTTGATAAAATAGGATTCTCCTTGGTGGGCGAGCCAGACGCCGGAAGCGTCGATGCGCTCGATCTGGATGCGATCTACGCTTTGCCCAGGTTGGTAGCTTCGCTCGTCGATCAACGCCAGTCGAATGTTTCCCTGTATCCAGACACCTTTTACGTGAAGGGTTTTGGAACGATTCTCGAGTTCGCTCGATTCAGCTGAGCCGATGTCGCTCTCGGCGGTACGAGGACGATTGAACAAAGCGCGGGTCAGGGGCTGCTCGGCCAGTCGTAGGATCGCTTCGCGGTCGAAACGGGGTTGGACGGGGGCGATCGAAGCTTCGGTCGAATCTTCGTAGATGGCGGGATCGTCGTAGTCGAT
This sequence comes from Pelagicoccus sp. SDUM812003, assembly GCF_031127815.1. NCBI lineage: Bacteria > Pseudomonadati > Verrucomicrobiota > Opitutia > Puniceicoccales > Pelagicoccaceae > Pelagicoccus > Pelagicoccus sp. SDUM812003. Next base: position 435,705 of record NZ_JARXHY010000004.1, read on the forward strand.
ATCTTGAGACGAATACAAGTCGGAGGGCCGATGCTTCGGCTTTCCTCCTATGAGAGAATGGGCCACCAAAGCGATCGCTCCGAGGGCGAGAGCGCCAGAAACAAAGGGATTGTTGAGTAGCTTTCTCATGCTATTTTTCGGTTCTTGCGACCAGGTTGAGGAAGGCTTTGGTGGATCGACCTTCGTCGGAAACGACTTCGAAATGATCGATGTCGAAAGCTGATTCGGAGCGAGCCAGCGTCTGCAGGAAGGCGAGGATCTGCTCGGTGCTGAGATCGATTTCCCCTTGTCTTTGAAATTTCCCTACATCTCGACTTAGCTCGAGGCGATAGCGATGAGCGCGAAAGAGGGTTGCTCCTGTTTCGTCGCGCTCCACCGAAGCCACGATGGCGTTCCATCCGCGAGCTTTAGTCTGTTCGATGAGCGAGACTACGGCCGAGTCGACCGCTTTTTCGCTTGCGAAGAAGCGAGAGCGAATTGCATCGCTCTGTTCGCGAAGGGATTCGAGGTCCTGGCTTTGCTCCTTGGCCTGCAGGTAGCTGCGCTCCAGTTCGAAAAGCGAGTCTCCATGCAGCGCCAAATGACGAGTCTTTGGTTTGATGGCTAGATTGGCCCAAAGCGCAACGCCGCCGCTGGCGAGAAGCAGGAGGCAGATGCCGTAGCGCGCTCTGGCGCTGTCAAAGGGAAGGGCGTTCGCCAGGGCGCGCGAGAGGGCTTTGCGGCTAGTGGAAGCGGCGCTAGAGGGCATGGGCTACTCCTTTCGTGGCGATGACGCCTTCGATGGCGATGGTTTCGAGCTGATCGCCGGAGCGGTGTACGGAGATCTTTCGAACTCGGTCGAGAGCTGATTCTGAGGAGTGAAAAGCGAATGGAGAGCGCTCGAGGGTGGAGAGCAGCGTTTCTCGTCGACGTTCCGCGGTGGCCGTATCCGCTTCGCAATACAGAAGCAGGCGCAGAGACCAACTGCTCTGGGCAGCTTGCCAAGTGAGAGCGAGCTCCGAGATCCATGTGTCGGCAGGTAGCTCGTTGGAGAGGAAGGCGAGGAAGGCCCGTTCGATGGGCGGACGATCGAAGCCCGTCGTTTCCTGAAGAAACGCCTGCAGCTGCGCCGCCATTTGATCCCGCTGCTCAGCGGCTTCCACGACGGCCATCATTTCCGATTCCTTATCCGCTAGTCTGGTTAGCTGTTGACGCGTAGACTTGAGTTGGTCCTCGACCTGATAGGCGTAACCGAGCATGGAGGCTCCGAGGATGAGACAAACGCAGGTGGAAAGGATCTTGCGCAGGCGGCGTTTGCGGTCCTGCATGACGCTTTCGTGAGCGAGGTTGAAGGCGTGGGAGTTCGCCAGCTGGTCGAGCCACAAGGTTTTGGTGGTCTTGCGGTGTATGATGGGTATCTCGCCCTGTAGTTGGTTTCGGATGACGGTTTTGAAGCGAGCCGCTTGCAGGCCGACGGTGACGATCTGGGAAACCGGTTTTCCAAATTGCTGGCGAGTGAAGAGGATGCAGCGGTTGATTTCGACTGCGACCCGCTGCGGGTTGGTTCCGTTTTCCTTGTTCAGGTCCCGAGCGAATTGCAGATCGCCCGCGTGGTCGACGGCGAGGATTTTGTAGGTCGACCCGACCGGCGCCAGGATGATGCTCGCCGAATCCGAAGGCGTAGTGATGTCCTTAAATGGCTTTCCAGCGGTGCCGGTGAATGGGAGGGCCTTTTTCAGAGCCAGTCCGCGGCGGTCGAATTGGGCTTCCAGTTCGCTGAAGGCCTGCTTGCTGATGCTGTGGATCAGGGTGCGCTGGCCAGCCTTGGAGGCCGCGATGCGCTGGCTTTCCCAGATGAGACTGCCCTGGTCCAGCTGGAAGCGTTTGACCTTTTCGCGAATGAAGGCCTGTTGCTGACGGGTGGACGCTGGGGGAAGGGTGACGGTATTGGACTCCAGCAATCCGCCATCGATGAGCAGTTCGGCTTTGGTGCCGATAAAGTGGAAGGTCTCGACGGCTCGATCGAGCTGCTCTTCGAAACGGTCGCTGGTGAGACAGTCATCGTGTACGAGCAGTTCGGATACGACGGAACCTTTTCGAACGGCGGCGCATTCGAAGCGCGAACGGATCCAAGCCACCGCCAGCGTGTCTTTTTCGCTGGGCGTGTAGTCGACTCCCACTTGAAAGTCGAAGCGTGGGGCGGGCGGAGCGCTGCCTGCTAGTTTTTCCAGAGTCTCTTCCATGCGATTAGGGGCTGGCGATCCAATCGGAGAGATCGAAGGAGCGATCTTCTCCATTCGCGATGTAGGTGTAGACCAATGACGAGTAGCCAGCGTTGGCATGAATCAGCAAGCGGTCGCCCTTGGAGAGGTTGGAGATGAGGATGGAGGATCCGGCGGCGATGACGGAGCTGCTTTGTCTCGCCCCTGTTCGGTCGTAAATCTCGTAGCTGGCTGGAGCGCTGGTGGTGTTGTTGAGGGCGACGGCGCAGGTTTTAAGCTGCTCCAAGTAGACGGAGCGCAGGTTGATCCGTTCGATCACCAAGGAATCGGCGGCTCGATCCACGTTGTTCCAAGCGTTCCATCCGTTCCATGAGGCAGTGGAAGGGACCTCGCCGTGGGCGGTGTCCCAGAGGGCCTGGAAGCGGGCGGCGCTGTTTATGTTACCAGCGCTCGGCAGGGAGAGCCCGGCTCGCATGCAGGAGAGCAGAATGGCTCGCGGAGCGGGAGCGCTGGCCGGGTCGTAGATGAGGACGCGAGCGTTGTGGCGCGGATTGACCGAGACGGCGCCTGCTCCAAGGTCGCAAAAGTCGGCGAGGGCAGCGGGCCAGGTGGAGAGGGAGGGAAGGGCTTCGTTCTCGATCAGAAACCCGCGCAAGCTCTGGCCCAGTTCGGCCATGGTATCCTGCTCGACCTTCACCGCGGCCCGGTCGATGGCTCGGATGGCGTTGGGCATCAAGGCGGTGGCCAGGATGCCGATGATGGCCATGACTCCGATCATTTCCAGCAAGGTGAAGCCCTGGCGGCCGCGCGGGCGCGGCTGGCCGATTGGGGAACCTATGAACCCAAGGCTTGCAGCGTGTGGTTGTTTTTTCACTACATGTCCCATAGCTGCATGATTGGAAGCACCAGAGCGAGAGCTACGGTGCCGACGACGGAGGTGAGGGTGACGATGATGGCCGGTTCGAAGAAGGAGAAGAACGCCTTGATCTTGCGGGGCACGATGGTGTTGTAGTACTGGCCGACCTTTTGCAGGGTGATGTCCAGCTGCCCGGATCGCTCGCCGGTTTGCACCATGGTGATGAAGGTTTGGGTGAAGATCGGATGCTGGGCGAGCTCGTCGCTCATGGCCCGCCCCTCGGTGACGGCCGACTTGGCGGCGGAGCTGGCCTTGTTGATGAGGGCGTTTCCGCTTTGGCGAGAGCAAAGCTCCAATGCTCGAGCCAGAGGAATGCCCGCCTTGATCAGCATTTCGAGGGTGACGGAAAACTGGGAAAGAGAAAGGCATTGGGCGAGCTCGCCGAGAAATGGAACCTTGAGCATGGCGCGGTCCTTCAGTTCGGCGACTTGTGGAAACTTTCCCGGCAAGCTGAGCAGCAGCGGCAGGCAAACGCCCAACCCGCCCCAGAGGTACCAGGTCGTGGCGAAGAATTCGCTCAAGGCCAGCACCACCACAGTGACTTTGGGCAGGGGAGTGGAGAGCTGCTGAAAGATCTCTTCGAAACGCGGCACGACGACGGTGAAGAGCAGAATCACCAGGCCCACGGCGGCGGCGCAGATCGCCATGGGGTAGATCAGGGCCTGTCGCGCGGAGGCCACCAGGCCGTCCATCCATTCCAGATTGTTCGCGAGCGTCGCGAGGGATTCGGGAAGCTTGCCGCTCGCTTCCCCTGCTTCGATCAAAGCGACGGCCTGATTGGAGAAGGCTTTGGGAAATGCGGCCATGGCCTGTGGCAGCGGGGTGCCGGCTTCCACATGATAGGCGAGGCTGTGGATCACCGGTCCGATTCGCGAGTCGCGCAAGTCTTCGGAAAGCTTGGTCAGCGCCTTTGAAAGGGTGACTCCCGCGTCGAGCAGCAAACCCAACTGCGTGTAGAAGTTGATCAACTCCCAGCGCTTAAGCTTCGTGTTCGCCTTGGCTTTTCCTCGATTGACTGAGACTGATCCCGCTTTGGCTGGGCGCGCCTTGACGAGCCAGGAGCCTTGAGCTTGCAGCAGGGATTCTAGGGCTGACAGGTTGGTTGCCGACAGCGTATCCGAAAACTGGCGACCTTGGGCGTCGATGGCGGTGAAGCTATAGGTCGGCATGGCTAGTCCTGATTGGCGACGCGGAAGACTTCCTCGATGGAGGTATCGCCAGCGAGTGCCCGTCGCAGGCCGTCTTTGAAGAGGCTGTTCATGTCCTTCTGGCGCATCAGCTGCGCGATGGCCTGAATGTCGGCGCTGGGAATGAGTTTTTTTATGTCGTCGTCGATACCGAGGGTTTCAAAAATGGCGACGCGGCCGCGGTAGCCTTTCTGGTAGCATTCCGGGCAGCCGTTTGGCGTGTAGATGGTCGCGTCCGATGGAAGCTCGTCGTGGATGATGTCCTGGTAGTAGCTCAAGTCGTTCGCTTGCAGGCGGCAATGCGGACAGATGCGTCGGGCGAGCCGCTGCGCGATGATGAGCTTTAGGGTGGACGCCAGCATGGATGGCTCCGCTCCCAGGTCGAGCATGCGCGGGATGGCGCCCACCGCGTCGTTGGTGTGCATGGAGCTCAGCACCAAGTGGCCGGTCAGGGCGGCTCGAACGATGAGTTGAGCGGTTTCCGTATCGCGGGTCTCACCCACGAGAATGACGTCTGGATCCTGTCGCAGCAGGGTGCGTAGCCCGCTGTTGAAAGTGAGCCCGATCTTTTCGCTGACCTGGGTTTGGCGCGTGTAGTCGAGATGGTACTCGATAGGATCCTCCAAGGTGAAGACGCTGCGCTCGTGCTTGTCGACCTGTTTCAGGGCGGTGTACAGTGTAGTCGTTTTCCCACTACCTGTAGGTCCGGTGACGAGGATCATGCCGTAGGGAAGGCTGATGGCCTTCTCCAGCATAGAGGCGTCCTTGTCGCGCATGCCTAGGGCGTCGATATTCAGGCTGATGCTGGAGCGATCCAGTATGCGCATGACCACGCTTTCGCCGAAGCTGGTAGGCAAGGTGGAGACGCGCAGGTTGTAGGCTTTGCGTCCTGCGGTTAGGTTGGCCCGTCCGTCCTGCGGTAGTCTCGTTTCGGATACGTCGAGACCGGCCATCACTTTGACTCGGGCGATCACGTTGTCCTGCAGGTCCTTCGGGATCATGACGTAGGGTTGCAGGACGCCATCCACCCGGAAGCGGATGCGCAGGGTCTTCTCGTCCGGCTCGATGTGCACGTCGCTAGCGGCGCGCTCCGCGGCGTCGTGCAGGGTGACGTTCACCAAGCGGATAATGGGAGCTTCTTCGAGATCGCCGGAGGCATCCTGCCGCTCGGCCTTCATCAGCTCGGCGATGATCTTCTCGATGGTTTCCGACTTGTCGTGGGCTTTGGCCAGCAGGTCCTGGATTTCGCGGCCGGAGGCGGCGACCACGTTGACCATCAATTGGGTGAGGCGCTCCACACGGTCGATGGCTTCCACATCGAAGGGGTCGGCCATGGCCACGGTGATGGAGTTGAGGTCCTCCTTGATGGGGATGAGGGTGAGCTGCTTGGCGAGCGGGAAGGGCACGCGGGCGAGGGTCGCCGGTTCGATCTCCAGCTTGTGGAGGTCGACGGTTTCGGTTTCCGCAGCCTGAGCCAGCAGGGCGCTGATCTCCTGGTCGGTCACGAAGCCAAGCTCCGTGAGCACGTTGCCAAGCAGCTTGCCCGAGCGCTTCTGCTCGAGCAAGGCCAGGTCAAGCTGTTCGCTTGAGATGAGGCCAGCGTCCAAGAGCTGGTCTCCGAAGCGTTTTTTGGGTTGTGGGGAGCCCGGCATACGCTGAGTCGTTGGCCGATGTAAGCGGCGATGGAAGGTTCCCGGGGGCGGAAGCGCCCTCCATCGCGCATCGAATCGGCAGATCGGACTACTGGTGCATCATGTAGATGTACACGTCGGTGAGGCCGTTGCCGTTAGGGGCGCGGTAGACGACCTTTCCGAGGCCGTCCGCTCCGGTTTCCGTGGAGAGGCCTTCGCCGTCGACGCGTTCGCTGAGCTCTCGGGCCTCGGCTTCCGGCACGCCTTCCAGCCAAGCGGAAATGATACGGGCGCCGGAGGCCATGTTGTTGGTGCCGTCGAGGCGGAAGTTTCGTCCGCCCGCCGTTTCCGGGGCGTTGGCATTGGCTACGCCGCAGATGATGCGAGAGACCGCGGTCTGGTTGGAGCCGCCATTGGCGGTCCAGACTCCGTTGGTGCCACGTGTCCAAGTGGCGCCGGTCTGAGCGTAGACGTCTCCCTGCAGGCCGATCTTGGCCGAGAAACGTTCGTCCACCAATCCCGCTTCCATGAAGAGGTCGTCGAGTCGGCTGCGGTTGTTGGTGGTGGGGATGGTGCCGTACTTGCCGACGAATTCGGCGGCGGCCGTTTTGAAGGTGTCGATGGACACCAGGGTGCCGTTGATGCGTGAGGAGCGGATGGCTCCGAAGACTTTAGGAGCGATCACGACCGCAAGAACGGCGATGATGGCCAGAACCCCGATCATTTCGACTAGGGTGAAGGCTCGTTTACGTTGGGCAGTTAGGGATTTGTTCATAGGAGGTTTCGGTTAGAGTTGTCGATATAGCTGAGGTATCGTCACGCCGCTCTGGGGTTTTAGCTCTATAAGCGGATTGGAGGAAGATCCGCTGGGCTTTGCTATTTTTTTACAAACGGCGACAGGACAAGGGTCGCGCTCGTCCTCGAGGTCCTCGTTCCGAGGGAGGTTCTCGTTGACTTTCGGGGGAGGCTCGGTTTTCTACCGGGGCTATTGCGACTGGCGATGCTAAGGCGGGATTGACCGCCGGGAAGCGGTCCGATTCTATCGTTCGCCTGGGTAGAGTCTTTTAGAATAAATCCGCATAGAAACGCTTCCGAACAATGAGTGATGTAAGCACGAGTACGCCTTTGCAGGACTATTTGTCCTCACGTTCAGCCGAGTCCGTGGCGCCCGCCATGGTCAGCTATCTCGCCAACCTGCAGCAGGTGGCGGACGTCAATCCCGGGATCGCCAAGTCGATCGTCAAGGAGCTGGAGGACCAGCGCAGCAACCTGAAGCTGATCGCTTCGGAAAACTACACCTCCATCAATACGCAAGCCGCCATGGGCAACCTGTTGACGGACAAGTACGCCGAGGGCTTCGCGGGCTCTCGCTACTACGCAGGCTGCGACAACATCGACGACATCGAGTCCGAGGCCTGCCGCCTTGCGTGCGAGCTGTTCAAGGCGGAGCACGCCTACGTGCAGCCGCACTCCGGAGCGGACGCGAACATGATTGCTTTCTGGGCGATCCTGCAGGCCAAGGTGGGCGTGCCCACGCTCGAGCAGATCGGCGAGGCCAATCCGGCCAAGCTCTCCCGCGAGGACTGGAACAAGGTGCGGGCCGCGATGGGCAACCAGCGCATGCTCGGTCTCGACTACTATTCCGGCGGCCACTTGACCCACGGCTATCGCTTCAACGTGTCGGCTCAGTTCTTCGACGCCTACAGCTACTCGGTTAACGAGGAGACTGGCTTGCTCGATTACGACGCTTTGGAGAAGCAGGCTTTGGAAGTGAAGCCATTGATCTTGCTCGCTGGCTACAGCGCCTACCCGCGCAAGGTGAATTTCCGTCGCATGAAGGAGATCGCGGACAAGGTCGGCGCCGTGCTGATGGTGGACATGGCGCACTTCGCTGGTCTGGTCGCAGGCGATGTTTTCGAAGGCGATTTCAACCCCATGCCCTTCGCCGACGTGGTCACATCGACGACCCACAAGACCTTGCGCGGACCGCGCGGTGGCATCGTGCTCTGCAAGAAGGAGTTCGCGGAGTTCGTGGACAAGGGTTGCCCGCTGGTCATCGGCGGCCCGCTGCCGCACGTCATGGCGGCCAAGGCCATCGCATTCCAGGAGGCGCTCAAGCCGGAGTTTAAGGTCTACGCTGCCAAGGTGGTGGAAAACTCCCGGGCGCTCGCGGCGGCCATGATCGAGCAAGGCCTGACCATCGCGACTGAGGGCACGGACAACCACTTGCTGCTCATCAACGTGACCAGTTTCGGACTCAATGGCCGTCAGGCGGAAGCGGCGGTGCGCGAAGCCGGGGTCACGCTCAATCGCAACTCTCTGCCCTTCGATCCCAATGGACCGCACTACACCAGCGGCCTTCGCGTCGGCACTCCTGCCGTGACCTCTCTCGGCATGGGGGTGGAGCAGATGAAGGAGATCGCCTCCATCTTCAAGCTGATCCTTTCCAATACCAAGCCCGCCACCATCGCCAGCGGCAAGAATGCCGGCCAGCCCAGCAAGGTGAAGTACGAGCTTAGCGACGAGGTGATCGCGGAAGCGCGTGGCCGGGTGAAGGCCCTGCTGGACGAGTTCGTGCTCTACGCCGACCTCGATCTCGACTTCCTCAAGAAGCGCTTCGGCTAGGCTGCTGATCCACGGTAGGAAACCGTTTTCGCCCCCGCCGCATGGTGACGGCCGGGGGCTTTTTTTCGCCTGATCGCGCCGGGCGTTTGGCTCACGTTTGCAAGCGCTGGCGAATCAAGGAAACGATGTCCCGGGAACCGTGCGTCTTGGTGATGCGGTCCACCACCTCGCCGGTCTCGGCTTCGATCAGCAGCAGGAAACCGGTTTTCACCCCGGTCTCTTGGTAGACGCGCCCGATCCCGGCTGCTTGGGCTAGCAGTCCCGATCGGTACTGGGTCACCTTGTTGGATACGTCCAAGGTGATCATGAGAAACGGTTCGGTTTTCAGGGCTTCGAGAGCGGTTTGGAGTTCGGGCTCGAGCTGTTTGCAGGCGCTGCACCAATTGGCGTAGAAGTAGGCGCCGATCAGTTTCGGCGGGGTCGCTTCCAGTGGCTTGGCCTGCAGAAATGGGGCGAAGAGCGTCAGAGCGACTAGGGTAAGGTATTGGTTTCGCATAGAGGACGTTTGGGCTTGTCTAGGTGTCTATTGGGCTCGCTTCAGACCGCGACGGATGCCGGGTTCCGCGACCGTTTCGAAACTTATGAGGTTTTTACAATCCGACTTATTCCATTCTGGATGAGGGATTTTAATCGCAGGCGCCTCACTCCTAAGGGCTCTCCAGAGGGGAAATACGTGGCAGCGCAGAAATGCGATTTAAGAAAACGGGAGGTGAACCGATGACCAATGGAGCGCCATTTGCGCGCCCTTAGTAAAATCATCCTATTGCAACATCATGAAGACTCGAACCCTACGTTACCTCTCCCTCTTCCTTGCCGTAGCGACCCTCTGCGGCTCTTCCTCCATCGCTGATACGCTAACCACCAGCGCCGGCGCCTCCTACGACGGCCGCATCTACAAGATCCTCGAGCAAGTCGTCTATATGAAGGTTGGCGAGGAGACGGTGGAAGTCGCGCTGGCCGATCTCGATGCGGCGTCCAAGGCGGCAGCTCAGGCTTGGGCGGATGAAAACCCCCAGTCCGTCGACGTCTACACCAAGTGGGACACGCAGCCGCGCATCAAGTCCAGCGCCATGCCCTTTCTCCCCGAAGAGTTTCACAATCCCGAATTCAAGGGCATGGTCGCGGTCGACCTCGTGCTCAACGAAGCAGGGCAGGTTATTCACGCATCGGTCAAGAAGTCGACGCACGAAGGGCTGGAAGCGCCTTCGCTCGAAGCGGCCAAGACCTGGATCTTCGAACCCGCTCAAGTCGGCGGCAAGCCGGTAAAATCCAAACTCCGCGTTCCGTTCAAGTTCGTCTACACGCCGACCGACCAGCCAGCAGGCTGATCGCGGCGACGCCACTTCGGCGAGAGCAACCCACCTTTCACCTACTTACAATTCATCCCACCCTGTTATGAGTTCACTATCACTCGCAAAAAAAATCGGTTTCACCCTCGCGACCGCGCTCGTCTTTTTCGTCGTGCTGGCCGTGGTTTCCTGGGTCGCCGTATCCAACCTCAACAACTCGTTCGGGGAATTTTCCGAAAGTGTAGAGGAGGGAGATGCTGCCGCGGACAAGGTGTCGGTGGCGCTCTCCATGCGCTCCAACATCGCGGAGTATCTGACATCGACCGACCCGTCGAACGTCAGCGATCACCAGAAAATGTTCAGCCAGCTTGAGAAGGAGCTCGATCATGCGATCGATCTTGCTGAGGAAAACGGCCAGACCCGCGCCGCCAAGGCGTTGAAGGAAGGTCAGTCGTTGATGAGTGGATACAACAAGGCATTCCACAACATCGTTGACCTCAAGGCCAAGGAAGCTCAGCTGCTCGACGAAGTGGTCAAGCCTGGCGCTCAGGAGATAAAGGACCTGCTAAAGGAAATGCTGGCCGCCGATCAGAGCCGAGGCGACATCGCTGGGGCCTTCGCCGCATCCGGCGCTCTGCAAAGCATGTTTGAAGCGGATACGACCATCAATCGCGTCATCGTCAAGTACAACGACGAGGATATCGCCTACGCCAAGAAGATGGTCGCCGATCTGGACAAGAAGATTGGCACCCTGAAGAGTGACTACGAGATGAACGTCGACTTCGACGAAAGCCTCAAGGACGAGCTCAAGGAGCGCGTGCTGGCTCGTTGCTTGGTGGTGAACGCTTCCTTCGCCAAAGGTGTGGACGACCTCGCTTCCACTCTCAAGCGCATCAAGGAGATCAACGAGAACGAGCTGCTGCCCGTGGGCCCGCAGTTCGTGAAGAAGATCGAAGTTTTCCGAGACACCATATCAGATACGCAACTGGCCCTCAAGGAGGACGCTCGCTCGCTTCAGGCTTCGGTCAATTTCTGGGTCATCGTTATCAGCTTGGTCGGCCTCACGGTCGGCATCTGCGGCGGCTGGTTCATCGTTCGCGGCATCACTCGCAGCATCGACAAGATCGTCGGCCGCCTCGAGGAAAGCGCTCGCGAAACCCTGACCGCTTCCGAACAGGTTTCCACCAACAGTGACGTGCTCGCTCGAGACTCTTCCGAGCAGGCCGCTTCCATCGAAGAGACCAGCTCTTCCCTGGAGGAGGTCAACGCCATGACCGAGAAGAACGCTCAGAACGCGGAAAACGCCAAGAAGCTCGCCACCGAAGCCCGTGTCGCGGCCGAATCCGGCGCCGAGTCGATGAAGGACATGATCACTGCCATGCAGGACATCAAGGAGTCTTCCGACAATATCGCCAACATCATCAAGACCATCGACGAGATCGCCTTCCAGACCAACATCCTGGCCCTCAACGCCGCGGTGGAAGCCGCTCGAGCGGGCGAGTCGGGAGCTGGTTTCGCAGTGGTCGCTGACGAGGTTCGCAGCCTCGCTCACCGCAGCGCGGAAGCCGCTTCCATCACTGCCGAGAAGATCGAAAACTCCGTGCAGAAGTCCGAGCGCGGCGTGGCGATCAACCAGCGCGTGGCGGAAAACCTCAAGACCATCGTGGCCCACACCCAGAAGATGGACGAGATCGTGGGACAGATCTCCGACGCTTCCGCCGAACAGAATCGCGGCGTAGCCCTTATCCAGACCTCCATCTCCCAGATGGACAGCGTGACTCAGCGAAACGCTGCCGGAGCCGAAGAAACCGCTTCGTCCTGTCGCGTCTTGCTGGAGCAGTCCAACAGCATGCAGAAGACCATCGAGGACCTCGTCGCCGTGGTGAACGGAGGCGGAGTCGCCAAGCGTCATCACGAGCAGAATGTCGCTTCTCACAGCTCTTCGCAGAGTTTCGGTCCGTCCAAGTCGAGCCATCGTTCGCCGGCTCCTGCTCCGTCCTCGCGTGGAAAGAGCCAGCCGACTTCCGACGAGTCCTTCGTCGACCTTTGGGATAACTAAGGGCGAGGCATCGCACGTTCTTTCACAAAAGGCGCGTTCTTCGGAGCGCGTCTTTTTCGTATTCCCTGCGATCCGACTGCGCGCCGGCAGTGAAGTTCGGCCGGGCTCGACCGATTTAAGAGCTGGACCCCAGCCGTCGTATGAAAGCCCTCCTCTTGCTCGTATCCTGCTTCCTCTCCGTCGCTCTGCGCGCTGCGGACTACTTCGAGCAGCTCCAGGTGGGAGCGGAGACCTATCATCAGGTTTATGTGCTTTCGGCCAACGCCTCGGCGCTCTCCGTCCGTCATGCTGGCGGGCTGTCGCAAATACCGCTTTCGAGGCTGTCGCCGGAGGTGCAGAGCCGCTACGGCTACGACGCCCAAGCGGACGCCCTGCGAAGGGCGGAGTTGGAGCGTTCCAGAGACCAGCAGCAGCGCATCGCCCAAGATCGTTTTGCCTCGCAGAAGCGGGAAGCGGAACGCAGGGCCCAAGCGTATCGATCCGCCCAGATCCCGCTGGGCTTGGATTCCGCGTTCGCCGCCTTCGGACAGCCGCCACAGCTGGATCAGCTGCTCGATCTGAGACCGAGCTTTCGCTCTCATCAGATCGCGGTGCGTTCGCAGCGCGGGCCGAGCTGCTCCGTCCATGCCATCGTGGCGGCTCTCGAGTACCAGTACGCCGAAAAGCAAGGCATGCGGGTGGACATTTCCGAGACGCATCTGATTCGCGCCACTTCCCAGATGCTGCGCCGCCGACCGAAAAACCCCATCAAGGAGGACATCGTGGCTCTGGAGGATGAGGGCTACACCTTGGAGCAGGTTTTTCAAGCGATCCGAGCGTATGGGCTGCGTATCGAAAAAGCGGATGCGAGCCAATCCGATGCCGCGTTTGCGGAGCGATTTGAAACGGTTAACTTCAGGCCGTACCGGGTGCCGGGCGCAGGGAGTATGGAGTCGGTGCAAAACATGGTTCACGTGCTCAACGCGAAGATGCCGGTGGTGGTAGGCATCGGCTGGCCGGAGCATTGGCGTATCCAGCATACCAATCTGCTCTCCCAGCAGCCGCCAGCTCCAGGAGTCGGTCATGCCGTGGCGATCGTCGGCTACAAGAACCCTACGGGCAAGCTGGAGGACGCTCGCTTCATCTTCCGAAATTCATGGGGGATCGAATGGGGAGCGGGTGGATACGGCTTCATGACGGGGGAGTATTTGAAGAACAACCTGCTCAGCGCCTATGTCGTGGAGCTGCGCTGACGACCGGATCGAAAAAACGCCTCCCAGGCCGCTTCGCTCCTGGCATTTCGAGCGCTCGGCGGGGCGCCGACTAGGCCCCGAGGCGGCGGTCGTAGTCGGCGATCAGCTGTGACCAGTCGTAGCGCCGCATCGAATCCGAGAAAGGGCAGGGTAGGGTCCATTTGCCAGATTGGATCAAGCTAGCGACGCGGTCCGTCGCTTGATCGATGGTGGTGAAGTAGTTTTCTGGATACGTTTCGCTCGATACGTGATCTCGATAGGCGAGTCGATTGGGCAGGATCGGATGCGTATCGCAGTAGATGGCTTCCACCACGCTGCCGCCGAAGAAATCCTGTCGCGAGGTCACGGGCAGGATGTCGGCTCGCCAGAGCCAGCCAGCGTAGTCGGCGAAGCTTTCCGCTCGCCCGTAGGCCACGATGCGCGATCCCAGTTTTTGGCGTAGTTGAGCGAAGTAGGGCGGTTCCTCCTCAAATCGATCCCCCAGCAGGGCGACTTCGAAATCGATGCCCCGCTGGTGCAGCTTGAGCAGCAGCTTGCAGAAGCCCTTGGGGTTTTTGTCGTATTCCCAGCGGTGGTTCCAGAGGAGCAGCGGGACGCTGTTTGAGGATCGAGACTCGCCTGGACGAAAGGCGTCGAAAGCGCGAAGGTCTAGTCCTAGCCAAAGCGTCTCGCTCTTTTTCCGAATGGATTGGATCGATTCCTTGTTTTTGAAATCTGGATACGCGGAAAGGAAATCAGGCAATGCGTCGAGAAAGGCGTTTCGATGGTAGTCGGAATTGAAATACACGCGATCGGCAGCTAGAGCGCTGCTGTAGTTGATGAACGCGTAGTGCAGGTCTCGTTTTTTCGCAACGTCCTTGTCGCGTGGCGACCACGGATAGCAGAGCTGGTTTTCGTGAAAATAGAGAGCGGTCGGCGTTTGGGCGAAACGTCGACGTATCAAGCTCAGGAATACGGCGAGGTCCAGCATGTCTGAGGCTAGGATGAGGTCGTATCGCTCTCGGGAGGCGAGAACCTGCTCCGCTAGCGTGATGGCGGCCCCATGCATGCGCCATTTCCAATAGCGGCCAGGCAGCGTGTAGAGGTCGAAGGAGTGGCGAGAATGGGCGCGAAGCTCCTCGATCCAACGTTGGTGCGAGCCGGTGAAGAAGGGCTCGACGAGGGCTATTCGTTTTTTGAGCACGGAGGAAGGGTCTGGGGGGGGGCGTTTTTTGAACCGCAGATTTCA